>NZ_JAPKFM010000011.1:0-148331 GCF_026262595.1 Gordonia aquimaris
CACCGAGCCGCTAGGCGAGGCGGCGTATCGAGACCACTTGCGTCACATGAATGCTCGACCATCGTCGGACGTCACCTGATCTCGATACGGCTCCTCGCTGCGCTCGTCACCTACTCGATCAGCGAGCGAGGTCACCCACAATCAGCGAGCGAAATTGCCCACAATCAGCGAGCGAAATTGCCCACATTCAGCGAGCGAGGTTGCCCACGACCAGCGAACGAGGTCACCCACAATCAGCGAACGAAGTCACCCACAATCAGCGAGACGGGTCACCCAGGAGCAGCGAGACAAGTGTGAGCGTGACCGCCCAGCTCAGTCCAACCAGTCCAGCACCGCGGCCGCCGTCCAGCTCTGCTGCATGCTGCCCAGCGGCTCGCCGGTGAACGGTTCGTAGTACTCGGCGAACGCGCCGTCGGTGGCCTGCCGCAAGCCTTCCTCCCGCAGCCGGGCCGATCGTTCGGTCCAGCCGCGACGGGCGAACGCCCAACTGAACAGCCACGTCATCACCGGCCATACCGGCCCGCGCCAGTATTCGCGCGACCGGAAGTCCATCGAGATCGGCGACGTCGACGGAGGCACCGCGTACCGCAGATCAGGATGGCCACAGAACCGCGGGCCGTCGAACAGCCGCAGCAGGGCGCGCTCGCGTTCACGCGAGAGCCCGCCACAGATCAGCGGCGCGAACACCGCGAGGGTCTCGGTGTTGATCCACTGGTCGGTGCGCAGGTCGTAATCGCGGGCGGCGCCATTGCGTTCGTTGGCCGACGCCACCACACCCGCGCGGAATCGGTCGGCCCACGCGCGTAGGTCGCGAACATCGGAGCGCGGTTTGGAGTAGTCCTCGCCGATGGTGGCCAGCACATCGCAGGCGACCGAGAAGATGGCGCTGACGAAGACGTCCTCGACGGCGAAACTCATCACCTTCGGCAGCAGGTCGTCGTCGTAGTTGGAGCGCTTCATCTGCTCGACCAGCCAGAGGTAGCGGTCGTATTCGAGGTCCGACGGCCGCATCGACAAGTCACCGACGTGGTCGAGATCGGCACGCACGTAGGCGGGCAGATCCACCCCGGGCACCACGTTGGCATACGGCCGGTCCCAGCGCGGCGAGTTGTCCATCCCCGATTCCCAGCCGTGGAACAGGGTGACGCGGCCGTTGCCGTGCGGGTCGCGTGCATGGGCGAGCCAGCGATGCCACCGCACCAGCGACGCCCAGCGACGGTCGATGAACTCGTTGGCCACCGACCGTGTGGTGCGCCCGTGGCGGCGCGAGTGGTCGAGGATGCGTTGCACGGCGATCGCATGCACCGGCGGCTGGGTGATGCCGGAGGTGTCCGGCGCGTCGGGGGCCGCCGGCGCAAGGCGCGCACATTCCCAGCGCGCCGGACCGGGGAAGTACCCGTCGCGGCCGTTGGCGAACACGATGTGCGGGATCATGCCGTTGTCCCACTGCGCCGACAGCAAGGTGTCCATCTCGATCACCGCCCGCTCCACCGATAACGGCGCAAGTCCGACGGTGACGAAAGCGGCGTCCCAGCTCCACATATGTGGGTACAGCTTGGGCGCGGCGCTCGTCATCGTGCCCAGATCGTTGCCGCGTAGCAGGTACGCGGCGCGGGCTGACAACTGAGTCGGGGTGAATCCATACCGGGCCACCCGTCGATTCTGCACCGGGTCGACGGTCGTCGCGCAGCGAGGAGGTCACAGATGCGCGCCGGGGTAACGTCGATGCCGTGTCGACCGCATTGATCACCGGGGCCAGCCGTGGCCTCGGCGCCGAGATCGCCCGACAGCTCGCACCGACCCACGATCTGCTGCTCGGCGGTCGCCCCTCACCCGAACTCGACCAGCTCGCCGCCTCGCTCGACGGGGCGAGCACCTTCCCCGTCGAATTGACCGACTACGAGGAGGTGGAGGCCGCCGTCGAGGCCATCTCGTCGCTCGACGTACTCGTCCATAACGCGGGCGTCGGCAGCAGCCTGGAGACCGTCGCCGACACCCCGGTCGAGGAATGGCATCAGGTACTCGAAGTGAACCTGGTGGCCGCTGCCGAGCTGACACGGCTGCTGCTGCCCGCACTGCGCGCAGCGGGCGGGCATGTGGTGTTCATCAACTCCGGCGCCGGCCGCCGCGCCAATCCCCGCTGGGCGCCGTACGCGGCGAGCAAGTTCGGCCTGCGTGCGCTCGCCGACGCGTTGCGCGCCGAGGAACCCACGCTGCGCGTGACCTCGATCTTCCCCGGCCGGATCGACACCGACATGCAGCGCGACATCGTCGCCAATGAAGGCGATGATTACGATCCGAAGCGGTTTTTGACCACCTCCACCGTCGCGTCGGCGGTGGTGCATGCGGTCACCACGTCGGCCGACGCCCATCCAGAAGAGATCGTGCTGCGCCCGACCGGCCGGCGCTGACCGCTACAGCTGCTTGAGGTCGGACTGCTCCCACACCGCTCGCATCGACGACACCTTGCCGTCGGCGTTGAACACCATGATGTCGATCGGGGTGATCTCGAACTTCATCCCGGCGGTGCCTGTGACCAGGGTGAACTCGAAGACCCCAGTGTCCCCGGCGATCTTCTTCCATTTCAGTGTCGCGGTGCGCTCGTCCATCCCGGTGATGACGGAGTAGAACTCGATCAGCTCCTCGCGGGTGGTGCGTAGTTCAGCGCCGATCGGGTCCTCGACGGTGGCGTCGGGCGCGTAGAGATCGGCGATCTGCTCGGCCGTGCCGTTGTTCAACAGCTCCACGTACGCGTCCACCGTCGCGTTGATCTGCTCGCTCAGGGTCCCCTGTTCCACCGTCATGGCCGGCCTTTCGTCGTCGAAGTAGAACGTGTTCTAGTTCGTGACGGTAGCACTGCGGGCTGGTGGGCCACCCATCGTTCGGCCAGATCCCGGATCGGCAGGCATTCTTCGGTCACCACCGAAGTGCATCAGTCGACGTCGGGCAGACGTCCCAGCAACAGGAGCCGCAGCACATGGCGGAGATGTCGCGGATCGACTGGAGGGTGTCGATGCGTCGCGCACGGACCTCGCGGGCCACCAACTCGACAGCCACAGCTGCTGCACCAAAGGCACCGGTGCTCGATTACACCTGGAATCCGCCTGGCATCGAGCGGTACTGAGAATCGCCGAGAGGCGTGAGCAGCCAGTCCATGGTGGCGAGTCGGCTCTTGCCGGAATGAGCGATGAATTCTGGCCACTCTCGACGTCTGTAGTCACGGCGGACGAACCCGTCCGCGCTGATATCGCCGATGTCCACAGGCATCGCGAGGAGACGAGGTTCACGATGACCGACGCGACCGGCGCAACACTGACCCATACCTTCGACGCCACTCCAGATGCCGTGTTCGACGCGTGGACGACTCCGACACTCTTCTCGACGTGGTTTGGCGGCAGCGCCAACGAGGTGCCCGTCGACTCCGTCTCGATCGACGCGCGCCCCGGCGGCACTTGGATGGCCACCATGATCCTCGGCGAGGAGATGCCCGACCTCCACTGGCACGGTGCGTATCTCGAGGTACAGCGGCCCCACAGGCTTGTCCTGACCATGACCGACGAATCTGGTGACGATCGCGAAGTCCTCACCGCCGACTTCGTAGCCATCGACAGCGGTACCGAACTTCGGTTCAGCCAAACCGGCGGAAACCTCACGCCCGAGCAGTACGGGTACGCCGCGTCCGGATGGCACGCTGCGTTCGAAACGCTGGACAAACTGCTCGCCGACTCGCCCTAACCCTCGGCCCGCACCGACCTCTCGAGATAGTCCAACCCCTGCCGCATCTGCGCGATCACCCGTTCCGCTCCCGGCTCGGTGTCGCCCGCAACGGGGTCGAGCACGGAGTGGACGGCCATGTCGGCCAGCTGCCGCGCGATGGTGCGGTCGGCCTCGGCGTCGCCCGGATGATGCCACCACGCGATCCAGTTGAGCATGCCGACGATGCCGAGCGCCGACACCCGCGGATCGGCCGGCCGGAACTGCCCCGCGTCGATCCCCTCCTCCACGGCGGCGACCAACTCCTTGAGCACCCGCCGACGGCTCTGCCGATAGGTGTCGGCCACCCCGGCGGGCAGCTCGGCCTCGGACCGGATCAGCACTCGGAACCGATCGAGCGTCTGGGTCTGGTGCAACGCGATCGACATCGCCATCTCGTGCACCTTGGCGACCGGGTCGAGATCGTCGCGCTGGTTGATCTCGTGCAGCAACACCGCCGGCTCCTCGGCAATCTCACTGACCAGCCGGGAGAACAGTTCGTCCTTGTTCGCGACGTAGTGATACAGCGCCGGCCGGGTCAGCCCGGTCGCTTCGGCGATGTCCTGCAGCGTGGTGCTGGCCAGACCCTTCTCGGCGAACAGCCGCGTGGCCTGCTCCATGATCTCGCGCTCGACCAGCTCGCGCCGGGAGTTGCTTCGGCCGCCCTTGGCGGCGGTGGCCACCGTGTCCTCGGTGGTCGCCTTCGGCGTCGAGCTGGTCATAGGCGAAGAATAGTGCCGTCAGACCGCGGCGGTGTGCACAACCTCGGACACGCCACCCCGCCTGGCGGCATCGGCGATGCACACCAGATCGGCACGCAGACTCACCAGCCCGGCCACCAAGTCGTCCTGGGCGTCGGTCGGCGCCTCGACGACCACCACCGCAGCGGTCTCGCGCCGCAACCGTTCACCGAGATCGAGGCGGGTCAGCACCGCACTGCGGTCAGCACTGCCGGTCAGCCACAGCACGGATGCACCCGCCGATCGCGCGACGATGTCGTCGGCGCCGGCCCCCCACGCGGCACCGAGGTCCACGGTGATCACCTCGGTGCCGGGTTCATCCCGCAGCGACTGCGGAGCGGTCCGCCGCGGAAAGGTCAACCCGTGCCTGGCCAGCGGCCGCGCCAACACCCAGTCGGCCAGTCGCTCGGCGGGGACGCGCGCCGGGTCCACCCCGGCGTAGTCCGCAAGACCGCGGGTGGCGACGTCGGGCGCCGACGACACGAACCGATCCAACCCGACCTTCCCGGCCCGGGTCATGTAGGCGATCATCAACTGCTCGACGGGGATGTCGGTGCGGCTCGGGAACGACTCCCACCACAGCTCGCTGCGAGCGGCGATCGACTGCAGATACTCGACGCCCGGACGACGGGCGGCCTCATACGCCGTCAGCGCATCCTCGAGGTTCGATGCGTCTCCCACGGCGCGGTCGAGCGCGATGGCGTCCTCCATCGCCAGCTTGGTGCCCGAGCCGATCGAATAGTGGGCGGTGTGCGCAGCGTCCCCGAGCAACACGACGTTCCCGCTGTGCCACTGCTCGCAGGCGACCGTGCGGAACCGCATCCAGCGGGTGCGGTTGCCGATCAGCCGGTGCCCGCCCAGGGTCTGTGCGAACGCCTTTTCCAGATACCGCAGCGACGCCTCGTCACTGTCGGCAGCCGCCGTCGCGTCGGTCGATGCGTCGAAACCGGCGTCGCACCAGGTGTTCTCATCGGTCTCGATCAGGAAGGTGCTGCGGTCGGCGGCATACGGATAGGCGTGGGCGACGAAGGTGCCGTGTTCGGTGGTCACCGGGGTGAAGATCGCACTCGGGAGGGCGAAATCGGTTCCGCACCAGAGATAGAGGCCGTCACCGGTGGTGATGTGCGGTCGGAACTCGGTAGCGAGGTCGGCACGGGTGGCACTGTTCACTCCATCGGCGGCGATGATTAGGTCGGCGTCGATCTCACCCACGGAGCGGCGCTGCCCGAACTCCAGCCGCACACCGACGTCGGCAGCATGCCTCTGCAGTACCTCGAGCAGGGTCGTCCGTGCGATGGCGAGCAGTTCACCGTGGGACAGCCGTGCCACATCTTCGCCGACCTGCATCGACATCTCGTGCGGATGCGACACGTCGACGATGGCGTCGAGTGACGCCGGATCGGCCTCCCGCAGATTGCGTTGGGTTCGCGACGCCAGCCCTACGCCGAACCCGAATGTGGTGTCCGGCGAGCCCTGTTCGTAGACGGTGACGTCGGCGTCGGGGTGGCTGCGCTTGAGCAGCCGTGCCGCGTACAGGCCGCCCGGCCCGCCGCCGAGCACGGCGATGCGCCTGAGATTCATCGGTCTTTCCTCACTGATCTGGAGTTTCGGCAAGCCTGGCGACAATGTCGGCGCGGAGCCGCTTCTTGTCGATCTTGCCCACATTCGTCTGGGGAAACGCACGCACGAACTCGAGACGTTCGGGCCATTTGAACTTGGCCACGCCGCGCGCCTGGAGATGCTCGCGCATCTCGGACATCGACAGGACTGCACCGTCCACCGTCACGAGATATGCGCAGGTGCGCTCGCCCAGACGTGGATCGGGCATGGCCACGACCGCCGCGTTCGCCACGTTCGGGTGTGTCACCAGCAGCTGTTCGACCTCTTCGGCGTTGATCTTCTCGCCACCGCGGTTGATCAGGTCCTTGATGCGCCCGTCGATCGAGACATACCGGACGCCGTCGATGACGACGATGGACGCCAGATCTCCGGTCCGATAGAAGCCGTCGGAGGTGAAGGCCATCCGATTGTGTTCGGGTGCATCGTAGTAGCCCGGGATGGTGTACGGCCCGCGGCAGGTCAGCTCGCCGACCTCGCCGTCTGCCACCTCGGTCTCGGTGCCGGGTTCGAGGATGCGGATCTCGTCGGTGTCCGCGATCGGTGTGCCGACCGTGGTCATCCTCGCCGACGCCGGCGACTCGTGCGGGGAGACGGTGAACAGACCTTCCGACATCCCGAACAGTTGCCCCGCCCATCGTTTCTCGCCGTCGTCGACGCGCTCGAACAGCTCGGAGCTCACCTTGGCGCCGGACAGGATGACGGTGCGCAGCACTGGTCGGACCTCGTCGAACGCCGGACTCGCGACGGCCTGATAGTGGCCGTGGCCGATGAGGACGTCGGTGGCCCGTGCTCGCGCCATCAACGGAAATGCCTGGGTGACATCGGCGGTCGCCAGAATCAGACAGGCACCGACGGAATGTGCGGCGTGCAGCCCGCAGCTGATCCCGGCGTTGTGGATGATCGGGATCAGGTGTGCGACACGGGTGTCCTCGGTCCAGCCGAGGCGGCGTGCGTAGAGCCGCGCATTGTCCCAGTATTCGACGTGGCGCCGCGGGATCACCTTGGGCACGCCGGTGGTACCGCCGGAGAGCTGGAACGCGACGACGTCGAGCGGATCGATCTCGGCTTGCACCGCCGCGACCCGTGCGCGGGCGTCGTCGGGTGCGATGTCAGCGCCTAGCGTCTCCACCGGGGTCCCCTCACCTGCGGGTGCACCGATGGTGAGCATCGTCCGCAGAGTCGGATGTCCTTGTGCCTGCTCGCGAGCGAAGTCGACGAGGTCGAACGACAGGCCCGCCTCGACGACGTGACCCACGGCGCCGACGGCGCGGGAGATGTGACCGATCTCGTGTCCGCGGTGCGCGGCGAGGGTGGCCACCGGCACCAGTCCCGCTTTGATGCAGCCGTACCAGGTGAGCACCGTTTCCAGCCGATTGGTCGCCTGGAAGATGATTGGCTCCCCCGGAGACAATCCGAGGTCGAGCAGCCCGGCGGCGATCTGATCGGTACGCCGCCCGAGTTCGCGGTAGGTGATCGTGCCGGCATCGGTGGTCACGGCAGGCCGGTCGGCATATCTGTCGACACTGTCCTGCAGGCGATGTGCCAGTGGCCGATCCGTCCACTCCCCCGCCCTCCGGTATGCCTCGGCGCGGTCCGCGGGGTACCCGACCAGCCGATCGCCCCATCGCGCTCGACCGGCCGGCTTCGTCATCGTCATCGGCCCGCCACCGCGGGGAGCAGCTGGGCGAGTTCGGCGACCCGATCGGGATGGTCGACCGGGACGATGCCCGAGTAGATCGCGGTCCAGCAGCCGGGACAACACTGCTGCCGGAACACGACCTCGGTGTCGACGTACTCACCGGGATCGGAGGTGACCTGCGGTCCCGCGTCGCTCGACGGACCGTCGTAGCGAGCCAGGTCGAGGCGTCCGGACTTGCTGTCACCGAGAAGCCGTCCACAGTGGGCACATCCGACTGCGCGCGACTCCCCGATGGTGACCTCGACGAGGTTGTCGTCGAGCCGACGCGCATGGCTCAGGTCGAGGTTCGCCTCCTGGCTCTGCGGGACATCGGACCGGTCGCGGCGGATCTCGCGCAGCTCGTTGCGCTTCTTCTCGGTGCCGGCCTCGTCGACCTGTCCGCTGGCGAGCACGACGCCGTAGTTGTCGGCCGCGCCAGTCGCGGTGACCTTGCCGTTGCGGACATCGTCGGCCACCGCGTCGGGCTCGCGACGCAGTGGATCGCCGTAGCCACCACCGCCCTGCCAGTGCATGTACAGCACCTCGCCGGGCGCCAGGTAGCTTTCGGCGTAACAGGGGCCGAGTTCCTTGTCGCCGGACAGATCTTCCAGTGTTGCCGGAATCGTGCCCTGCGCCAACAGCTCCTGCACCCCGGATGCGCGGGCGAGGATCTCCAGCCCGGTGTTGCCGGGCAGACCGCCGGCCAGCCCGGAGTTCTGCGCGACTGCCTTCCCGGCAGACGCGAACACCAGTCCCATCGGCAGACTCGTTCCATACGGGGTGACCGCCAACGACGCCGATACACCGCCACGATGCCGTCCGGGCCCGCCGGAGTCGGGTTCTTCACGGCGCCACAGGGTCAGCAGCGGGTAAAGGAACTCGGTCATCTCGGTGTCGGGGATGCGGCCCATCGGGATGCAGAACAGGCCGCCGGTGTCCATCCCGTCGGCGACCGGCCGGGCCCCGTAGCCACCGGCCATCGGTTCCATCATGATGTTGAGGAACGGCACCGGCTGCTCGCCACGTTCGTCGAGACCGGCGACGACGGCGGTGTCCCAGGTGCCGCAGCACGACGCCTGCACGTTCTTCCCGAGTTCGAGATGGCGGTCCAGCATCTGCGCCAGACATTCGGCGATCAGGTTGCCGGTCAGCCAGGCCGGGCCGATCGGTCCGCGACTCACCGCGGCCGGGAAGGTGGCGTTGTTGATCGTCCCCTCCTCGGCGATCATGTCGAAACAGCGCATCAATCCGCCTGCCGACCAGGGGATGTCCCCGGCGAGGATCGGCAGCAGCGCCAGCATCACCCCGCCCCGCATACCGGCGTAGGTGCAGTTGATGACGCCGGTCTGCGGGTCGGTACCGGTGAAGTCGAACGACAGGTGGTCGGCTTCTTTGGTCATCGCGACGGTGATCTTGTGGACCTCGCGGTCACCGGTCTGCGCCTGATCCTGGTATCCGGTGGCGTGCCAGGTACCGTCGGGCAGGTCGGTCAGCTTGGCGCGCAGCCGACTCTCGGCGTCGGCCATCATCCGTTTCATCACGGCCTTCACCGTGTCCGCACCGTACTGTTCGATGACGGCGAGCAGACGGTCGCGACCCACACTGTTGGCACCGATCTTGGCGCGCAGGTCGAGACCGACGAGCATCGGCACCCGCGACCGCCGGACCCAGACGTCGGCGACGTCGCGCTGTAACTCGAAGTCACGCACCACCTTGATCGGTGGCGTCGGAAGCGATTCGGAGAAGACATCTTTGGCGGCCGGGTCGAAGGAGCCGAGTCCGGACCCACCGAGGTCGGGTTCGTGGCAGATGGCGCTGGTCCAGCCGAACAGCTGGCCGTCGTAGAACACCGGCTGGTAGACGATGACGTCGCTCTGGTGCAGTCCGCCGCCGACCCACGGGTCGTTGCAGAGGAACATGTCGCCCTCGGTGATGCCGGGGTTGGTCGACCGGTTCTGCAGCGTCCAGTAGATGGCGAGGTCGACGGCGCCGACGAGCATCGTGTTGTAGAGGCCCACCTGGACCTCCTGGCCGATCTCGTCGCTGACCGCGAAGTCGAAGTCGTTGGCGTCGGTCACGATCGGTGATCCGGACATACGCTTGAGCGCTTCGCCCATCTCGTCGGTCACCGACCACAGGCGGTGCCGGATCACCTCGTAGGTGAGGGGATCGACGGCGTCGATCTGTTCCTGGGTGACGGTGTGAACGGGCAGCGACGGCGGCAGTGAGCGGGCCAGCGCGTCGAGGTCTGTCGGGCGGCTGGAGAAGACCTCCGAGCCGGGAATGGGTGCGGTCATGAATACAGAACTCCTGTGGCTGTTGGCTTATGCCTGGTCGACGGTGATGGTGAGGTTGCCGAGGCGGTCGATCTCGCCGGTGGTGTCGTGCGGGATCACCACCGTCGTGGTCGGCACCTCGATGACGGCGGGCCCGGCGATGACGTGACCGGCGCGCAGGCCCGCGTAGTCGTAGATGTCGGTGTCGACGAATCCGCGGCGGCCGTCGAGGCACACCTTGCGCATCCCGACGTGCGCGTCGCTCGGGTCGGCGGAGTCGGCGACGGCGAGTTCTGGCAGTTCAGGAGAAAACGGCAGGACGCCGGTGCCGCGGACGCGGTAGGTGATGGCCTGGATACCGGCTTCGCGGAACCCGCTGTCCTTGCCGTACAGGTCCGCATACTTCTTCTCGAATGCCTCAGCTGCATCGGCGATCTCGGTGGAGGTGAGCGACCCGTCGGGCAGCGGCGTGGCGACCTCGGCCAGCTGCATGGTGTAGCGCATGTCGATCTCGCGCTCCATCACAATAGACGCGAAGTGCAGGCCCTGCCGGTCGAGCTGGTCACGAACCTGTTCCTCGAGCACCTTGAAGTTCTGCTCCACCCGGGCGGGATCCAGCGGCATCGCGGCCGGGTCCGAGAGTTCCTTGGCGAGAACGATATCCGACGATGCCAGGCCGTAGGCGGAGAACGCCGAGGCGACCTGACCGAGCGGGACGACGACCCGCGATGCCCCGATCTCCTGCGCGTACAGCCCGCAGTGCGCAGGCCCGGAACCGCCGAAGGCGTAGACGATGAAGTTGCGGGGGTCGTGGCCGGCTTCGACGACGGTCTTGCGCAGCAGGTCGCCGGTCTGCGCGTTCTGCACCGCGTAGATGGCGGCGGCAGCGTCCTCGACAGACAGGCCGAGTGGTTCCGCGATGCGGGTCCGGATGGCCTCGCGTGCCTTGGTGATGTCGAGCGCCTTACGCCCGCCGAGCAAGCCGCGTTCGGGCAGGATGCCCAGCACCAGGTTGGCGTCGGTGTTGGTCGGCTCGGTGCCGCCCTGGCCGTAGCAGGCGGGGCCGGGAACGGCCTGCGCACTGTGCGGACCGATTTGCAGGTTGCCACCGGCATCCAGCCAGGCGATCGCTCCGCCACCCGCGCCGATCGCGTGGACTTCGAGCGTGGGCACGTTGATCGGATGGTGGTTGATGATCGTCGTCGACGACCGCACCGGCTCGCCATCGACGACCAGGCCGACGAGGAACGTGGTGCCGCCGGCGTCGGTCGCGATGATGTTGTCGTGGCCGAGTTGGCGGCCGAGCGACACCGAGCCGACGACACCACCGGTGAGCACCGAACCCACAGTCGAGATCGCGTTGCCCGGCGCCTCCGACGCGGCCACCGCACCACCGTTGCTCTGCATCACCAGCAGCGGACCGGCCAGCTGGTGTTCGCGGAGTCGACCCTCGAGTTCGCCGAGGTAGTCGCGCAGGCCCGGCCCGATCTGGGTGCTCATGATGGTGGTCGCGTTGCGCGCGAACTCCCGGATGCGTGGACTGACCTCGCTGGACAGTGAGACGAACACCGTCGGGTCGATCTCGTGCACGATGTCCCGGATGCGCTGCTCATGGGTGGGATTGCGGAACGACCACAGCAGCGACACCGCGATGGCGCTGATGCCCTGGTCGAGCAACGTGCGCACCGCCGCACGGACCTCGTCCTCGTCGAGGTTCACGATGACCCGACCGTCGCGGTCCACCCGCTCGGTCACCTCCAGCGCATGGCGTTTGTCCACCAGTCCGTGGGACTTGCTCTGCGCCATCACGTTCTGCAACTGCTCGGGCGACCGACCGAGGTAGCGGCCCTCCACGTTCATGATGTAGATCGAGTCGCGGTGACCTTTGGTGGTGAGGAACCCGACGTCGGGGACCTTGTTCATCACCAACGCGTTCAGCGACGACGTGGTGCCGTGCGCGATGTGATGGGTATCGGCGAGCATGTCGTCGAGCGGTCGGCCGAGTTGCTCGGCGAGCACCGCGAGGACATCCATCACGCCTTCGGAATAGTCGGGTGGTGTCGAGGGCGCCTTACCGGCGACCACCAGGCCGTTCCCGTCGTCGAGAACGGCATCGGTGAACGTCCCACCGACGTCCACTCCGATCACGTATGCCATGGCCAGGTACTCCTTTGTCAGCTGGATTGACGTTGGCGTTGAGTATTCGACGCCGACGACTCACTGTCAAGGCTTGGATGTGAGTACGGTCACCCGATTGTGCCCGTGTCGCGGCTGTTTGCCCAGTTCAGGACCGGTTGTGGCGCACCCTTGACGAATTTTCGTTTGCGTCGAATAATTGTCGTTGGCGTCAACGTGACGTCGAGCGGCCCGTTCGTCGGCCGAAATCGAAAGGACCACAGACACATGGGTGTCCATCGCATCGGCCTCGTGGTGCCGAGTTCGAACGTCACCGTGGAGACCGAGATGCCGGCGCTGC
The DNA here is from genome assembly GCF_026262595.1 of Gordonia aquimaris. Taxonomy (NCBI): domain Bacteria; kingdom Bacillati; phylum Actinomycetota; class Actinomycetes; order Mycobacteriales; family Gordoniaceae; genus Gordonia; species Gordonia aquimaris. The sequence continues at coordinate 12,544 of NZ_JAPKFM010000011.1, forward strand.
TGAACCGCCATCCGGTATCCGCGTTCTCCTTCCACTCGACCCGGATGCGGATGCATCAGGTGTCGGCCGAAGAACTCGCGGCGATGAATGCGCAGCGCGAACGCTGCGTCATGGAGATCGCCGACGCGTCGCCCGACGCGATCCTCTACGCGTGTCTCGTGGCACTCATGGTCGGCGGACCCGGCGAGCATCAACGCGTCGAGAGTGCCGTCGCCGAACAACTCGCCGCCGGTGGCTCCGACGCGATCATCCGCTCGAGCGCCGGAGCCCTCGTGGAGGCGTTGCGGGCAATGGATGCGAAGCGGATCGCGATCGTCACGCCGTACATGCGGCCACTCGCCGAGAAGGTCGTCGTCTATCTGGAGGCCGAGGACTTCACCGTCGTCGACTGGCGGGCCCTGGAGGTCGCCGACAACGCCGAGGTCGGCTGCATTCCCGGCGACCGGGTGATGGACGCGGCCCGATCGCTCGACCTCACCGACGTCGACGCACTGGTGCTGTCGTGCTGTGTGCAGATGCCGTCGCTCCCCCTGATCGACGATGCGGAACGCGAGTTCGGCATCCCGGTGCTGTCGGCGGCCACCGCCGGTGCCTACAGCATTCTGCGCGGCCTGGGCCTGTCCGCCTCGATCGACGGAGCCGGCAGTCTGCTGCGCGCCGACCTGGCGTCCGTACCCGCCTGAACCATTCCCGCTCAACCCAAGGAGTAATGATGAGCGAACTCGTCCATAAGGTGCGTGGCGTCGACCACGTCGCCTACCCGACCTTCGATCCGGCCGCGACGGTGCGGTTCTACCGTGACGTCCTGGGCTTCCCGGTGGTCCACTCGATCTGTGCCGCCGGTTGGGGACCGGACAAACATCCCGACTTCATCCACTTCTTCTTCGACATCGGCAACGACGACCGGCTCGCGTTCTTCTACTACTTCGGCCTCGAACCGTTCGACGGTGGACCGCAGGGTGACTCGTATTCGCGGTTCGCCGAGGACGTGCCGATCTGGTTCATCCGGTCCCGGCACTTGGCGATTCACGTCGACAGCGAGGAGGACCTGCTGGAATATCGCCGCCGCCTCGACGGCAGCGAGTGGCCGGTGGAGATGCAGATCCAACACGAGACCATCGAATCGATCTACACCCACGACCCGAACGGCTACATGATCGAGGTCACCCGGGCGATGCGGCCGGTGACCCCGCAGGAGGACCTCGACGCCAATCTCACCATCGACGCCCTGATCGACGTGGTATCGCAACCGAATCCGAGCATGGCCGCGCTGCTGGCGCGCAAGGCGGAGAAGATCGTCGAACGCGCAGCGACCTGGCAAGAGGAGCACACCGAGCGCGAGGCGGTGTCGGTTCGATGACCACCCTGTTCATTCTGGACGTACCTGAGAACAAGCCCGTTGCCGCGGTGGCCGGCGAAGACCCGGACGTGACCGTCGAGCACCTCGGACCGTATTTCCGCATCACCGCCGATGACGCCATCGTCGTGGACCGTCGTGCGACCGGATGTCGGCATGCGGTCTGGTACAGCAGCGTCGCCGGTCTCCTCGATTCGCGGATCACCCAGTGGGACAAGGACGCCCTGCGGGTCGAACCGAGCGTGGTGTCCGGCCGATGATCGTCTCGACACCGCCCGCAACGAGTGGGATCGGCGCGGGCCGCTACATCGAGTCCGCCGAGCAGCCCGCGAACACGACGACGTCGGTGCACGAGCTGTCGACGGCCGACGGCGCGAAGGTCACCGGGGTGCTGCGCACGGTTCCCGGCGCGTCGACGGTGATCGCGCTGATGCATCCCCGTCAGGACCTCACCCATCACGTGCTGGTGCCAGAGCTGCTCGCGCGCGGCTTCGCGGTGTGGACGCAGGGCACGCGGTCGGTGAACAACGACTTGAACCTCGTCCATGAGCAGGCACTACTCGATGCCGCGGCAGGTCAGGTCTTTCTGCGCGACAATGGCTTCGGCTCGGTTCTGACGCTGGGACACTCAGGAGGTGGTGCGCTGTTCGCCTTCTATCACGAACAGGCGGGACTCGCCCCGGATAATCGTCTGGCGGCCACACCGGCCGGACGTCCGATCGACCTCGCCGGTGCCGACATGCCCGTTCCCGACGGCGCGATCTTCCTGGCCCCGCATCCCGGCCAGGGACAGCTGCTGCTGAGGCTCATCGACCCGTCGGTGAGCGACGAGAACGACCCACTGAGTGTGGACCCGTCACTCAACCCGTTCGACCCAGCCAACGGGTTCGCCGAACCACCCGAATCGTCCTCCTACTCTGCGGAGTTCATCGAACGCTACCGCACCGCACAGCGGAACCGGGTGGCGCGCATCGACGCCGTCGCTCGCGACTTCGTCGCCGAATCCGGCCGCGCACGTGCGCACTTCACGGTCTCCGGCGACCCGGCCGATCGTCGTGCGGCGTTGGCGCCGCGGGTGATGACCGTCTACCGCACCGACGCAGACCTCCGTTTCGTCGACCTCTCGCTGAATCCGAACGACCGCCCGTACGGGTCGCTGTTCGGCCGTCGCCCCGACCTCACCGACTACGGACTCGTCGGCTTCGGCCGACTCGCCACACCCGAGGCGTGGCTCTCGACGTGGTCGGGCCTGTCCAGCAACGCAGGTTTTCTCCGCTGCGCACCCGAGGTGCGGGTACCGACCCTGTTCGTCGAACTGACCGGCGATCAGGCCTGCTTCCCCGAGGATGCGGTGGAGATGGTGAACGCCTTCGGCGCGGATGATGTCACCCACGTCCGCGTCGAGGGAACCCACTTCGGTGGACCCATACGGAAGGGCGCGCCGACCGGGGCGAGCCTGGCGGCGGCGGAGATCGGGGGGTGGTTGGCGCAGCGGTTCGGCTGAAGCCCCGATGAGTTCTGCGATCCGGTGCAGTCTTACTTTCATGGGCACACTCATCTATGGCTTCACCGTTTCGGCGGACGGCTACATCGCCGACGCACAAGGCAGCATCGACTGGTCCGAACCCAGCGATGAACTGCATCAGTACTGGAATGACTTCGAGCGGGAAACCGCCCTGTCGCTGTACGGGCGGCGGCTCTACGAACTGATGTCCGCGTACTGGCCGACCGCCGATCAGGACCCGGACGCCGGCCCGATCACCACCGACTTCGCCCAGGTGTGGCGTGACATGCCCAAGGTCGTCTTCTCGAACACCCTGGAGTCGGTCGATTGGAATTCCCGCCTCGAACGCGGCGACCCGGTCGAGGTGGTGACGAAGTTGAAGGCCGAGACCGACGGCCAAATGGAGGTGGCCGGCGCGACTCTGGCCGCGCCGATCATCCGGGCCGGGCTGGTCGACGAGTTCCGCCTGGTGGTTGCTCCCACCGCTGTCGGCGGCGGACTCCCGTTCTTCCCGTCGCTGCCGTCCTGGATTTCGCTGCGGCTGGTGGAGAACCGCACTTTTCCGGGCGGAATCGTGCTGTTGCGGTATGAGGTCCAGGGCGACTGATCTACTTCAGATCCGCGCTCGATTTCCCCAACACCCGCCGCGCAATGATCAACTGCTGGATCTGCTGGGTGCCTTCGAAGATGTCGAGGATCTTCGAGTCACGTGCCCACTTCTCCAGCAGCATGGTCTCCGAGAAGCCGGCGGTGGCACCGACTTCCACCGCCTTGTTGGTAATGTCGGTGACGGTGCGACCGGCCTTGGCCTTCGACATCGACGCCTCAGCCGAGTTCGGTTCTTTGTTGTCGGCCATCCACGCTGCCCGCAGCGTGTGCAACCACGACGCCTCCCAGTCGGATTCGAGGCGGATGAACTCGCACACCGATGCATGCTGGGAGGCTGCCGGTGCGTCGTAGTCGATCTCGCGGCCCGCTTCCTCCAGCATGCGTCGCAGTTCTTCGAGCGCGGCACGTCCCAGACCGATCGCCATCGCGGCGACGACGGGACGCGTGTTGTCGAAGGTCTGCATCACCCCGCCGAACGCCTTCTTGGTGTCCACCTCAGGCGATCCGAGCAGGTTCTCGGCGGGCACGCGGGCATTCTCGAAGCGGATCACGGCGGTGTCCGACGACTTGATGCCGAGCTTGTGCTCGAGGCGGGCGACGGTCACCCCATCGGTGGTCACCGGGACGACGAAGCTTTTGATGGCGGCACGGCCGGCGCTTTTGTCGATCGTCGCCCACACCACCACGTGGTCGGCGCGGGAACCGGCGGTCACGAAGATCTTCTCGCCGTTGATCAGGTAGTCGTCGCCGTCGCGGGTGGCCGTCGTCGACACCGCGGCCGAATCCGAACCGAAGCTGGGTTCGGTGATGGCCATCGCGGCCCACACCCCGGAGAACTTCTCGAGCTGTTCCTCGGTGGCGACCGCGGCGATCGCGGCGTTGCCGAGTCCCTGGCCCGGGATCGACAGCAGCAGGCCGACGTCGCCCCAGCTCATCTCGCGAGCGGAGATCAGGGCGCGCATGTTGGGGCCGTTCGCCGACGGGCCATCGGCCTCTGCTGACGTCGCCTCCCCGTCGGATTCCCGCTCCTGCGCCCGCGACTGTTTGGCGAGTTTGCCCAGATCATCGAGCTCGGCCGGGTACTCGTGTTCGGCCTTGTCGTACCTGCGGGAGATCGGACGGAAGATGTGCTCCGCCGCCAGATGGGTGCGCTCGACCGTCGAATCGAACTTCTTCGGGAGCTCCAGGTTGATCGCCATGCGCACATCTTACTGGGGAGTAAGTTCATTTCCAACCCCGCGCGGTTCTTTTGCAACCCTCATTGAGGACTTAGGCTCTTACGCGTGGCATACGACCTCGATCTCGCTTATCGCATCCGCGGGATGCTCTCGACCGAATGCGGGGTCGACGAGCGGTCGATGTTCGGTGGCCTCGCTTTCCTGATCAACGGCAACATGGCCCTGGCCGCCAGCGGCCAGGGCGGCATCATGGTGCGCGTCCCGCCCGAGCAGACCCAGGGTCTGCTGGAGTTCGACCACACCGAGCCCATGGTCATGTCCGGCCGCGAGGCACGCGGATGGCTGCGCGTCTCCGACGAGGGCATCCGCACCGAACGTCAGCTGCAGCGCTGGGTCACCCTCGGCTCCGACTACGCGCGCAAGCTGCCCCCGAAGTAGCACGCACCGCCCCGCAGCGCCATCAGATGCCCGATCTGCGCGGCCAGACACCCAATAAGACGACCGAGGTGTCCCCGGGCAACCACCGCTGGCGACAATCCCTCGCCAGTCCCAATACGGCGGCCGACAGACCGCGGCCACCGTCCACGATCTGCCCATGCTGAAGCCGAACCTGCGCCGCGTCCACGTCACGACCGGTTCGAAGTCGGGCGGTCACCGCAGCGTGACACGGCACGCACATGTCGGCGAACTCAAACCAACAGAGGTCGTACTCGTCGACGGCATCCGGGTCACCTCACTCGAACGCACCGCCGTCGACATCGCGTGCACCACGTCAATGGGTTTCGCCGGTGCGCTCGCCGTCTTCGATGCCGCGCTTCGCCTGGGCGCCGACCACACGGCGATGTCGGTCATGCTGCGGCGTCGGCGTCCCGGCATCGCCCAGGCACGCCGGGCATTGCATCACGCCGACGGGGCATCGGAGAACCCCGGCGAGTCATGGGACGCGCGCAGATGATCGAAGCCGGACTGCCGATCCCACGCCTGCAGCATGAGTTCCGTGGCGAGAATGGAAAGCTGGTCGCGCGAACCGACTACGACTGGGGCGGACTCCTCGTCGGGGAGTTCGACGGAGACGTGAAGTACCGGAAACACCTCAAACCCGGAGAATCGCCTTTCGACGCGATGAAGCGAGAGAAGAACCGGGAGGACGAGCTGCGGAAGATGGGGATCATGGTGATCCGCTGGACCTGGAACGACCTCGAGCAGGGGCGAGTCGTCGGACTGATCCGGGACTGGCTCGCCCGACTCAGCCTCTCGGCCGCCTGAGCATCGAATTTATCCGCGCACCCGTCATGCTCGCGCGCATGTCGCGACGTGCGCGCGAGCGCGATGGGTGCGCGGTTGGACAGGCGCGCGCCACACGGCCCCGCGCTACGGGACGACGTTGACCATCCGGCCGGGCACCACGATCACCTTGCGGGGCTCGCCGTCGAGCAGCGGGGCGATCTTCTCATCGGCCAGGGCGGCGGCCCGCACAGTCGCCTCGTCGGCGTCGGCGGCAACGGTGATGCGACTGCGCACCTTGCCCTTCACCTGGATGGGGATCTCGATGGTGTCCTCGACCAACCACTGAGGATCTGGTTCGGGGAACGGACCCCGCGCCAGCAATCCGTCGTGGCCGAGCCGATGCCAGAGTTCTTCGGCGAGGTGCGGAGCCAGCGGCGCCAGCATGATCACCAGCGGTTCCACCACCGCACGTGGCGCGCCGGTCTTCTCGAAGTTCTTCGTCAGGTGATTGGTCAGCACCGTCAGCTTCGCCACCGCGGTGTTGTTGCGCAGTTCGGCGTAGTCCTCGCGGACACCGGCGATCGTCTTGTGCAGCAACCGGATCGTGTCGTCGTCGGGTTCGGTGTCGCTGCAGCGCAGGGCCCCGGACTCCTCGTCGACCACCAGGCGCCAGATACGTTGTAGGAAGCGCTGCGATCCGACGACGTCCTTGGTCGCCCACGGCCGTGACTGATCGAGCGGACCCATGAACATCTCGTACACGCGCAGCGTGTCGGCGCCGTAGTCTCGGCAGATGTCGTCGGGTGCAACGGAATTCTTGAGCGACTTGCCCATCTTTCCGTATTCCTGAGTCACCTTCTCGCCGTTGTAGAAGAAGGCGCCGTCGCGTTCCTCCACCTCCTCGGCGGGAACATAGAGTCCACGCGAGTCGGTATAAGCGTAGGCCTGGATCATGCCCTGGTTGAACAGCTTCCGATACGGCTCCCTACTGGTGACGAAGCCGAGGTCGAACAACACCTTGTGCCAGAACCGCGAATACAGCAGGTGCAGCACGGCATGTTCGACGCCGCCGATGTAGAGGTCGAGCCCACCCGGATCGTCGGGCCCGTGCAGAGCCGGCCGCGGGCCCATCCAGTAGGCCTCATTCTCCTTGGCGCACAGCGTCTCTTCATTGGTCGGGTCGATGTAGCGCAGCTGATACCAGGAGCTGCCGGCCCACTGCGGCATCACGTTGGCGTCACGGGTGTAGGTCTGCAAACCGTCGCCGAGATCGAGTTCGACGGTCATCCAGTCGGTCGCCTTGGCCAACGGCGGCGACGGCTCACTGTCGGCGTCCTCGGGATCGAAGGAGACCGGCGCGTAGTCGTCGACCTCCGGGAGTTCCACCGGCAGCATCGATTCCGGCAGCGGATGGGCCACGCCATCGGCGTCGTAGACGATGGGGAACGGTTCGCCCCAGTAGCGCTGGCGGGCAAACAGCCAGTCGCGCAGCTTGTACTGGATCGTCCCGGTACCGGCGCCCTCGGCCTCCAGACGCTCGACGATGGCCGCCTTGGCATCCTCCACCGACAGCCCGTTCAGGTAGTCGGAGTTCACCAGCGGTCCGTCGCCGGTATAGGCCTCGGACTCCACGCCCTGCTCGGAGCCGATGACCTCGCGAATCGGCAGCCCGAAAGCAGACGCGAACTCGTGGTCACGCGCGTCGTGGCCCGGCACGGCCATGATGGCGCCGGTCCCGTAGCCCATCAGCACGTAATCGGCGATGAACACCGGGATCTGCTGCCCATTCACCGGGTTCGTGGCGAAGGAGCCGGTGAACACACCGGTCTTCTCCTTGTTCTCCTGACGCTCCAGATCAGATTTGGCCGCGATCGCGGCGCGGTAGCCCTTGATCGCCGCAGCCGGGTCAGCCGCGCCGCCGGTCCAGCGCTCGTCGGTATCGGCGGGCCACCCCTCGGCGGTCAGCGCGTCGACGAGCGGATGCTCCGGCGCGAGCACCATGTAGGTGGCGCCGAACAGGGTGTCGGGACGGGTGGTAAACACCTCGATGGCGTGCGGTCCGCTCGCGAACCGGACCTGGGCACCGCGCGAGCGTCCGATCCAGTTGCGCTGCATGGTCTTGACCTTGTCGGGCCAGTCCAGCAGTTCCAGGTCGTCGAGCAGTCGGTCGGAGTACGCGGTGATCCGCATCATCCACTGCCGCAAGTGCTTACGGAACACCGGGTAGTTGCCGCGGTCGCTGCGGCCGTCGGCGGTGACCTCTTCGTTGGCCAGCACCGTGCCCAGCCCGGGGCACCAGTTGACCAGCGAGTCACTCTGGTAGACGAGCCGATAGGAGTCGATGACCTCGGTCCGCTCGGCGGCCGACAATGTCGCCCACTCGCGGCCGTCACCCACCGCGCGGGCACCGGAATCGAACTCGGCGATCAGTTCGTCGATGCGCCGCGCCTTGCTCTGGTCGACGTCGTACCAGGCGTTGTAGATCTGCAGGAAGATCCACTGCGTCCAGCGGTAGAAGTCGACATCGGTGGTGGCCACCCGGCGCCGTTCGTCGTGGCCGAGTCCCAGGCGACGAATCTGACCCAGGTACCGCTCGATGTTGGCCTCGGTCGTGGTGCGCGGGTGGGTACCGGTCTGCACCGCGTACTGCTCGGCGGGCAACCCGAACGAGTCGAAGCCCATCGTGTGCAGCACGTTCTTGCCCGTCATCCGCTGATAGCGAGCGAAGACGTCGCTGGCGATGAAACCCAGCGGGTGCCCGACGTGCAGGCCGGCGCCCGACGGGTACGGGAACATGTCCTGGATGAACATCTTGTCCGGGGCGTCGGGTGCGGCGCCGCCGACGGTGCTGAGGTCACCGGCCAGCGGCCCCACCGGGTTGGGTGCCTCGTAGGCGTGCTGGTCCGCCCAAGTGCGCTGCCACCGGGCTTCGATCTCACCGGCGAGCTCCGCGGTGTACCGGTGGCCGGGCACATTCGCCTCCGGGGCCGTCGATGCGGTGCGGGCAGAATCAGCTGAAGTCACCCGACCAGCGTAAATCGTCCCCGGCGGTGGGCTGTCGTGGGGAGTGGATCGTCGCGCATACTGCGTCCCGCCTCCTCGACGACGCCGCCCGGGCGAACCGATGGTCGGCGGGCGCACAGACGACGATTCGTGCTGCTACGACCGTCAGTCGTATGGTTGTCGCTGTGAACGTCCTGCTTGTTGTCGCTGCCGTCATCGTCTTTGCGCTGGCCGCGATGTGGCTCGTGGTGGGCGCGCTGGCCATCACCGGCCGGCTGCGACGCAATCGGTGGGTGGGTGTCCGTGCAGATGCGACCATGCGCTCCGACGAGGCGTTTGCCGTCGCGAACCGGGTGGCTGCGCCGGGTGAGCTGGCCGCCGCGGGCATCCTCGTGCTCGCCGGGATCCTCACCCTCGGAGTGAGTGGCTACTGGGCGTTGGTGTTCGCGGTCATCGGAGTGGTCGCCGCCCTGTTCGTCGTCGGCATCGTCAGTGCCTACGGCGTGCGCGCTGCGGCCGCCGTGCCCGAGGACAACCCGGCCGACGACTGCGGCACGTCGAGTTGTGGCGCCTGCAGCCTACGGGGAGTCTGCTCGAACGAGTCCGCTCAGGCCTGACTCGCGTGGCAGTACCCCTGCGCGTCGCACACGACTGGTTCAACCGCTCCCCCGTCGACGGCTTCATCCTCGCGATCCTCGGTGCCGTCATCGTCGCCGCACTGCTTCCGGCGAAGGGCGACGCCGCCGAGGTCCTCGACTGGGTGGTCGTGGTGGCGATCGCCGCGCTGTTCTTTCTCTACGGCACCCGACTGCATCCGCGGGAGGCCCTCGACGGCCTCAAGCACTGGCGCCTGCACCTCACCATCCTCGCGTTCACCTTTGTGGTGTTCCCGCTCGTGGGCCTCGCCATAGGTCCGCTCGTCGAGCCGATCGTCGGCGACGACCTGTACGCCGGCCTGCTGTTCCTGTGCCTGGTGCCGTCCACGGTGCAGTCGTCGATCGCGTTCACCTCCATCGCCCGCGGCAATGTGCCGGGGGCCATCGTCAGCGCGTCGGCGTCGAACATCCTGGGTGTGGTGCTGACCCCGTTGCTGGTGGTGTTGCTGATGACCACCGACGGCGACGTCACGATCGACGGCACATCGGTCCTGAAGATCCTTGGTCAGATCCTGCTGCCGTTCATCGTCGGCCAGATCGCCCGTCCGTGGGTGGGCCCGTTCTTCGCCCGGCACGCCAAGATCACCAAACTCGCCGATCGCGGCACCATCGTGCTGGTGGTCTACGTGGCGTTCAGCGAGGGCGTCCGGGAGGGCATCTGGTCGATCGTCGACGCCGGGCAACTGGTAGCCGTCGCGGTGATCTCACTGATCCTGGTGCTGGTGATGCTTCTGGTGACCCGATGGGTGCCGCAACGCCTCGAATTCTCCCGCGAAGACGTGATCGCCATCCAGTTCTGTGGCACCAAGAAGAGTCTCGCCACCGGTCTACCGATGGCGACGGTGCTGTTCGCCGGTTCGACGGTCGGCCTCATCGTGCTCCCGCTGATGATCTTCCACCAGATCCAGCTGATCCTCTGCTCATGGCTGGCCACCCGCTACGGTCGCGAGGCAGACGCGGCGACCGTTTCGTAGTAGAGGACGCTCGGCGTTTCGTCTACTGCGAGGAAACAGAAACTAGCTACACTGGCCAGATGGCTGCCGACTCCACGAAGACGATCCGGGACACCGGCGACCCCGCGCCCGTGCATCGAGAGGTCGACGGGGACGCGCCGACCGGCGGCGACCTGGAGGCCGCGATCGCGCATCAGGTCCGGATGCTGCGCCGCAACGCCGGGATGTCGGTCGCGGACATGGCTGCCAAGGTCGGCATCTCCAAGGCCATGCTCTCCAAGATCGAGAACGCCCAGACCTCGTGCAGTCTCTCGACTCTTGCGCGTCTCGCCGCCGGACTCGACGTCCCGGTGACCTCGCTGTTCCGGGGCGCCGACGTCGAGCGCGAGGCGATCTACACCGAAGCGGGCAAGGGCGCGGTGATCGTGGGCCGCGGCACCCGCGTCGGCCATCACTACGAACTGCTCGGCGGTCTGCGCGGGCAGCACAAGCGACTCGAACCCGTGTTGGTCACCCTGACCGACGACAGCGAGGTGTTTCCCCGTTTTCAACACCCCGGCACCGAGATGCTGTACATGCTCGAGGGCGTCATGGTCTACGGGCACGGCAACGCCGAGTACACGCTGCGGCCGGGTGACTGTCTGCTCCTCGACGGGGAGGGCATCCACGGGCCGCATGATCTGGTCCGGCTGCCGATCCGCTTCCTGGCCGTCACGGCGTATCCGGACAATCACCGCGACGAGTAGCGCAGCGGCTACCCGATCGCTTGCGAGACCGGCAGATTCAAGAAACTCGGCCGCCGCGGATCGAGCTGAATGTGTTGCGGCTTCAGCTGCGACTCGTTCAGCAACGGCCGTAGCGGCAATCCACGCGGCAGGTTCATCGCGAACACGTCGACCCGCAGCCGGTGACCGGCCTTGATCAATGCCTCCGTGGGCAGCAACCCGATGTCGATGGCAACCGGACGGCCGGGTCGCACTCGCTCCCGCGAATCCAGGGTCAAGGTGTAGAACGGGTCGGTCACATCACCGTTGGACGCGAACTGCGACCGGGACCGCTCGTAGTTGCGTAGCGACGCGACCACCTGACCGGAACTGATCACTTTCGACGTCCCGTCGGGTGCCACATCGTTGAGGGTGGCCGTCCAGTACCCGTCGGTCGCATCCATCACCGCGTTCACCCGCACATTCGCGTACCCGGACACGCTGCGCGTGGTGCGCACCGGGGCGCTGGTGAAGGTGAGCGCGTTGCGTTCGGAGATCCGTGCGTCTTCGGCGCACCACGGGAACAAGGCCGTGGCGCCGGCTGTCTGCTGTGCGGAGTCACGAGAGCACAACGTCAGCACACCGGGTGAGATCGTCAGCCGGCCTCGCGAGCCGGTCGGCGCGGTGGTGAGGCTGCCGTCGCGGACCGCATGCGGCGCGGTCCCGCTGCGCCGATCATCGAGGTAGAGCCGCTGTCGGGTCATCCCGGCGCGCGGGAACTGCTGGGCGGTCATCCACGCGTCGCCGACCTGTTTGAGGTTGACCGGTCCGTAGCGGTCGATGCCGTTGTCGATGCCCTTGAGCCACTTGTCGAACCACGCCTTCTGCAGGACGTCCAGGCGTGGCGGGGTGCCGGCACGGCCCTGCTGGCCGCCGCCGATGGTCAGGTGATAACCGTCGCCCATGATGAGCTGTTTGCGGCCCGGCGCGAGCGGGATCTTGTTATACATCCGCACCTCGCTGTTGGTGAACAGGTCGAACCAGCCGCCGTAGATGAACGTCGGCGTGGTGATGCGCTCGGCATGGTCGAGCCACGACGTGCGTGGCTCCGAGTTGGTCGTGAGGAGCTCGTCGAGCTGCGGTGGAACCGACGGGATGTCGGGGGTGAGCAGCGCTGCGAACAGCTCCGGGTAGAAAGTGAACGGATCGGAGATGCGGTCGGCCAACCACGTCCAGTCGAAGGTGCCGTCGAGCATCGACGCGACGTTGGGCACCATCTTGGTGCTGTTCACCAGGGTCAGCCACATCGGCAGGAAGCCGACGCCGAGCGCACCACCCGGGGCGACGATGTCGCGGATGAGGTCGCCGCCCGGCTCCACGGGGAAAATCGCCTTGAGCGCAGCCGGGTTCTTGTTGGCCGCCTGAATCTGGTTGATCGCCGAATAGGAGACCCCGGACATGCCGACCTTGCCGTTGGAGAACCGCTGCTTGGCAGCCCAGTCGATGACCTCGACGGTGTCGGCCTGTTCGCGGCTCTGGAACACATCCCATCGGCCCTGGGAGAACCCGGTTCCACGGACATCGACGACGACCTGGGTGTAACCGCTGCGTACCAGATCCTCGTCGACCAGGAACGTGCGCGCACCACCATCGCGCAGGGTATTGGTCAGCTGCGAGACGTCGGCGATGTCGCGGATCGGCGCCGCGATCTGACTGATGCCGTCCACCAACTGCGTCAGGAACGGACCGAGCACCGGGTGCTGCGTGACTGCCGTACCAACGGCGGTGATGAGCTTGGTGTACGGGGTCATGTTGACGACGACCGGGTGGCGTTGCGACGTCGCCCGACCCGACTTGTCGGCTGGGCGGTAGACGTTTGCGCGCAGCACCGTCCCGTCACTCATCCGGATCGGCACATCCCAGCTCACCGACACCCCGGCATACGGCTGCGGACCGTCGTGCGACGTGGCCCATCGTGCGGCCGACGCCCCACCGGTTGCAGACGGTTGTGCCCCCGCGGTTGCGGGCAGGACCAGCATCGTCACCGCGACGATGAGCACCCCGACCCCACGAGCCACCCGCACACTTCTGACTGCAACCCCCACGCCGCTGACCCCCGGTCGAGTTGAACAAGCGACCAAAAGGTAGCAGGAAGTGTGCCCTGCGTCACTGGAATCGCGGTGGCTGCCCTGTCAGTTGCGCGCGATGTCGATCGGGTGCGTCGCGAGCAGCGGCGTCGGCCAAGGCTGGCGGCGCAGCACCGAACCCCAGAGGTCGGTGGTCGTCGGCACCAGCAGATCACCGGCCAGCGCGGACGCCAGCAGCCAGCTGTCCTGCTGCAATTCGGCGTCGAGCTGGCCCTCACCCCAGCCGGAGTATCCGGCGAACACACGGACTCCTTCCAGGACGTCGGCGAGTTCGGTGGGGTCGGCGTCGAGGTCGACGAGCACCACCCGACCGTCCACCGGCCGCAACGCTTCGTACCCGGAGATGTCGGCGCCCAACTTCACCACCCCCAGACAGAGGGCGGCGTCCTGTTTCACCGGCCCGCCGACGAACAGCGCGCGCGGCGACGCGGACAGGTCGGTCCACTGCGGCAGCAGATTGTGCACCGCCGTCTGGCTCATCCGGTTGAGCACCACACCGAGGCTGCCGGCGTCGTTGTGCTCCATGATGTAGATGACGGTGCGCGCGAAGGTCGGTTCGATCAGATCGGTCGACGCGATCAACAGCGTCCCGGGCCGGACTCGGCCGGCCGCGGGCATGTCGGGTGCAGCACCCTCCGAGTAGAACTCGGGGGTCGGATCCTCTGAGTCGTCGCCGCCGGCCACCCACCCATCATGGCATGGCTCACCGGTCGAGGTCGGTACTCTGAATCAGTGACGTCAGGCTCGCCGCACACCTCCCCCGGTCTGCGGGGGTTCATCCGCTCGCTGGGGCATTCGCCCGGGCTCGGGCGGCTGCTCGCGGTGCGGTTGACCAGCCAGATCACCGACGGTGTCTTCCAAGCGGCGCTGTTCGCCTCGATCCTGTTCAACCCGGAGCGACACGCCGATCCGTTGGCCGTGGCGGGCGGACTCGCGGTGCTGCTGCTGCCGTACTCGCTGATCGGTCCGTTCGCCGGGGCACTGCTCGACCATTGGGATCGACGCAATGTGCTGATGTTCGCGAATGTGCTTCGCGCCGGGCTCATCTCTCTCGTAGCGCTGGCCATCGCCACCGGCGCGAGCGACACCGTGGTGCTCTTCGGTGCGCTCGCGGTCACCGGCGCTAGTCGGTTCGTCGCATCGGGCCTGTCGGCGTCGCTCCCACACGTCGCGCACCGCGACGTCATCGTCGCGACCAACGCGCTGTTCACCACCCTCGGAGCCGGCATGCTCGCGGTCGGCGCGGGCATCGCTGCAGTCCTGCGGATCATCTTCGGGCCCGACAATTCCGGCAGTGCATTCACCACCCTCGGCGGTGTGGTGATCGCGCTGATCGCGGCGACCCTCGCGCACGGGTTCGGTCGACTGCAACTCGGACCCGACGAGCCCGATGACCCCGGGCGCTCGGCGGTGCATGCCATCACCGTCGGCCTGCTACACGGGGTCCGGGCGGTCGCTCATTCGCGCACCGTGGCGGCCGCGTTGTCGGCGATCGGCGCCCACCGGCTGGTCTTCGGGATCAACACACTGATGCTGCTGGTGCTGAGCAAACAAGCGGGCGTCGGCGACGGGCTGGCCGGCGTGTCGGTGGTCGCCGGATTCACCGCAGGCGGCGCCTTCCTCGCCGCGGTGGTGACGCCGTATTCGGTGGAACGCTACGGCCGACGGCCCACGCTGATTGCCGCCATGCTGGTGGGCGCGGTGGCGGAGGCCTCGCTGCTCACCTTCCATCCGGCGGTGTTCTGCATCGGCGCGTTCGTACTCGGATTGATCGGGCAGGTCGCCAAACTGTGCGGCGATGTCGCCATGCAGGTGGACATCGGCGACATGGTGCGTGGCCAGGTGTTCTCGGTGCAAGACGCGGTGTTCAACATCGCCTACGTGGGTGCGGTGACGATCGCCGCGGTCGCGATCCCCGATGACGGGCGCTCGGCCGGGCTGCTGGTCCTCGGTGTCGTGCTCTACCTGATCGGGGCGGTGGTGGTGCGGTTGGTGCACACGCCACCGCACCACGGGCCGTTGGCCGTTACCGACCATCCGATTCAGCCGACCGGTCATCACAGTTGACATCGGGCTCCGCGACCCACCGACCGTCACCGAGCTTCGAATCGAGGCGACCGGTCATCGAAGCTGACGTCGGCGCGGCCATCACCGTCGGAGTCCACCAGCACACGATCGAAACGGCCGTCGCCGTCGGCGTCGACGTAGAGCCGGTCTGCCACCGGAATGCCTGCGCGGCGAGTGCCGACGAGTTCGATGTCGGCGGTGCCGTCGCCGTCGAGGTCTGCTGAGCGGACCACCACGGCGTCGTCGGTGTCGGTCGGCTCACCGTCGCGGTGCGGCGCCGGATCGGCCACCCGGCCTGGCGCCGGCGTCACCTCCGGTTCCGGTGGTGGTGACGCAAGCTCGGTCGGTCGTTGAGCAGTCTCGCCCCACACTCCTGATCCGTCGTCCCGATAGAACTCGTCGCCGCGGCCGTCGTCGTCCCGGTCGAGCGCGACGACGTCTGCGATCCCATCGGCATCGCTGTCCCACATGGCATCGTCGCGCCGGCCGTCACCGTCGAAGTCGAGACCCACCGCGTCGAGCGTGCCGTCACCGGAGAGGTCGATGTCGGGCGGCGACACCCACGCTGTGGTGACACCGTCACCGGTCCCGAAGACGTACTCGATGGGGTCCATGGTGTTTGGACGCTCGGGGGGCACTCGTGGTTCCGTGCGGCCCGACTTCTGACCCAGCGGTGGCTCGCCTGCAGGTCGCCCGGCTGTCAGTGACCGTCGGGGCGTCGCTGGTGGGGGCCGGAATAGTTCGGGGTCGGGAAGTTCGGGGTCGGAAAGTTCGGTGGCGGAAAGTTCGGAGGGGCGTAGTGCGGCGGGTATCCATGAACGAAGTGCCCGTGGTTCGCAACGCCCGCAACGACGTGGCCGGCCTCGGCCGCGCATGCTCGGCGCAACAGGCGTCTGCGGCGACGGTGCAGCGCGATGGCGCCGATCGCTGCCGCGATGGGAAGCCCGATCATGCCGACGAGCCGGCCGAGGGCCTCAGCACCCGAACTCGGGGCAGGTGTGATCGGTCCCGAGGCCGCCCGGCCGATCGCGCCGAGAATCATCACGCCCACCAGCGCCCACAGCAGGGTCGCGCCGAGGAGCGCGCCCGAGGCCCGGCGGCGCAGTACCGCCGGATCACGCGGTGGCGTCGGTGTGGGCGGGTAGTAGGTCATCATTTGTCCTCTCGGCATCATGCGGCGTGAATGATCGCGGCGGGGAGGGCGGTGGAATTGCCCTGTCCCCGGTATGCCGTCCCGGTCAACTTGGGGCAGCACGTTGGCGTGGTGTTCGCGAATGAGACGCTCCCGGCGGGCGGTTATGTTCCCGCCGAGTCTCACGCCACCCGGTGACGGATCAGCCGGAAGTGCTGCGGACGACGCCGGGCTCCACAGGTCAACGAACTCGGCACGAGCTCAAGCGTGGTGACCGGGCACCTGATCGGTGTGAATGGTCATGCGCGGCCACGGCGGCTGACGAAGAACCGCGGCCGAACCCAGTGTCGCCGCGATCAGTCCGGTGACCACACCGATCAGGGCCACCCGGCCTCCGTCCACGACGGGAGTCCACGTGGTGGCGGCGCCCGCCGAAGTCATCGCACCCGGGTTCGCCAGTGACCAGGGGTGCCCGGTTCGAGTATCCCCCAACACCGGTAGGTTCAGAAGTCATGTACGTGAGCGAACTGGGTGAACAATGGCGTCGTGCGCGCCTGCGCCCGGAGGTCGTCCACCTCGACTCCGCGGCTGCCGGTCGATCCTCGAACGCCGTGATCGGCTCCATCTCGGCTCATCTGTGGCGCGAGAGCGAGCGGGGGTCGTACGTCGCGGCTGCCGATCGCGCCGACGAGATCGCCCGGGACAAACGCGATCTCGCGTCACTGATCGGCCACACGGCCGACGAACTCGCGTTCCGCGAGAGTGCCCGCGCCGCGCTGCGGGCGCTGCTCACCTACTGGAATCTGCCGATCTCGAGCACCGTGTGGGTGGCCAAGAACGAGTTCGGACCGAACCTCGTGGAGTTCGAACGCCGCGGCTACGCGGTGCGGCCGCTGCCGGATGCCGACATCGCCGGCCACGTCGACACCGACGCGCTGGAGAACATGCTGCAGTTCGAGCAGCCCGACTTCATCCACATCTGTCATATCGGGGCGATGTCGGGCATCGTGCAGCCCGTCACCCGGATCGTCGAGATCGCCCATGCCGCAGGCGTTCCCGTGGTGGTCGACATGGCACAGACCGCCGGCCACGTGCCGACGGTCACCGGCGCCGACGTCGTCTATGGCACCAGCCGCAAATGGCTGACCGGGCCGCGCGGAGTCGGGTTCGTCGCGGTACGCAAGGATGCGTTGCGTCCGGTGGAGATCGAGAGTTCCGAAGCATTCGTGGCCGGACGGCTCGGCCTGGGCATGGCGGTGTCGGAGGTTCTGGCCATCGGGCAGCAGCGCGTGTTCCGCGAACTCGCCGCGATCGGCCGGGCCACCCGCGAACGCCTCGACGGCATCGGCAGTTGGGAGGTGCTCGAGCCGGTCGACGAACCGTGCTCCACCACCACCCTCGCGCCGCCGCCGGGCTGGCAGGCATCCGACGTGGCCGCCGCCCAGGCCAAACTGTTGTCGCTGGGCATCCTGGTCACCTGCGCCGACTCCTGGCGCGCCCCGCTGACCACCGAGCAGTCGGTGTTGCGGGTCAGCCCCCACCTCGACGTCGAGCGCAAGGACTTGGACAAACTGGCCGACGCGCTGCGGACGATGGGTTACTGAGCTCGAACCTGCTCGACGAGCTCGGTGATCGCGGGACGGGCACGGTCGGCGTCGGCGTCCACCAGGCCGATGCGGGCGCGCCGGTGCAGGACATCGTCGACGGTGAGGGCGCCCTCGTGAGTGAGCGCGAACCCCACCTCCGCGCGGGTGACGTCGATGTCGTCGACGATCGGATCCAACGGACGCTCGACTTGCGCTGACGACACCACCTTGGCCGCCTCGGAACCGAACCGACTGATTAGCGACGCCGGCAGCTCCGGCGGTGCTGTGACGGCGGCGGCACCGATGAGCGGGGTCGTCGCCGTGATGCAGCGGCCCGCGGTCAGTCCCCCGGCGTCGACTGCGGCATCAACCGCATCCTGGGCCATGCGACGGTAGGTGGTGAGTTTCCCGCCGAGCACACCCACCAGCGTGTCGTCACTGACCTGGATGCGGTGACGCCGCGACAGGTCGGCGAGGCTTCCCGTACTCGAATTCTTCTCCGCGCCGACAACATCGACGAGTGGTCGGAGCCCGGAGTAGGTGCCGATGATGTCGGAGCGGGTCACCGGCCGGTCGAGCGCCGGGTTGATGGACTCGAGCAGGTAGTCGATCTCGGCCTGCGACGCCTGCGGGACGTCTGGGATCGGGCCCGGGGCGGCGACGTCGGTCAAGCCGACGAAGACCCGTCCGAGCGGCTCGGGCAGGGCGAACACGAACCGTGAGATGGAGCCGGCCACCGGCACAGTCAGCGCACCTTCCGGGTGCCCGAAGGTGGCGGCGTCGAAGATCAGATGCGTGCCCCGGCTCGGCCGCATCCGGACTGCCGGATCCACCTCGCCGGCCCAGACACCGGTGGCGTTGACTACGGTGCGCGCAGCCACGTCGAAGGACTCCCCCGTGCAGGCGTCGGTCAGGCGGGCACCGTTGCCGGTGACGTGGTCGGCGCGGGTATACGTGCAGATCATCGCACCGAAAGCGGCAGCCGTACGCGCGACCGCGACCACCAGTCGGGCGTCGTCGACGAGCTGTCCGTCGGAGTGCGCCACGGCACCCCGCAGTCCGGCCCGCGTCGTCTGTGGGCACAACGCCAGCGTCTCGGCCACCGACAGCCGGCGCGGACGGGGCAACACAGGTGCTGGGGTGCGCGCAACCCGGCGCAGCACATCGCCGGCCTGCACACCGGTACGAATCATCGCCGACGTGGCGCGCGAACCGAGATCGGGCACGACCTGCGCCAACGGCCGGATCAGATGCGGCGCGATCGTCGTCATCAGATGGTGTCGCTCGACCGCGCTCTCGTAGGCGATCGGCAGATGGCCGCCGGCAAGATAACGCAATCCCCCGTGCACCAACTTGCTACTCCACCGCGATGTGCCGTGGGCCAGATCGTGCGCCTCGACCAGCGCGACGCGCAGTCCACGACTCGCGGCGTCGAGGGCCACCCCGGCGCCGGTGATCCCCCCGCCGACGACGAGCACGTCGAGGGGGCGGTCCTGGTCGGCCAGCGCGGACTGCCATCGGTGCCGCTGGGCGGCGTTGAGCCCGGTCATCCGCTGATCGTCGGCGGCTCGCCGCCGGACGGGCCCAGCGGAGAGGAACCCAGATGGGTCGGGCGCAGGTAAGACGACAACGCGTGATGCAGTTCCCGACTCCAGTCGTCACCGAGAATCGACTCCACCAACGCGCGTGACTGGATCGCTGATTGGGTGATCAGCAGCACCATCGACGCCAGCTTCTGCGGGTCGCCGTCGCGCACCTGGCCGCGCTGTTGACCGTGAGCGATCGCCTCGGTGAGGATCGCGAGCACGCCCTGCTGACTGGTGCCGAGGCGCTCGAAGACATACGGCGTCATGAATTCGCGCTGGGCCCGCCACAGCGCCGCGACCAGCTCGTCGTCGCGCAGAGCGGCCGCCATTCGCACCACCAGGTCGACGGTCGCGTCGAACTCCGCCGTGCGCAGCGGCGTGACATCGGTGACAGCCGTGACGATGCCCATCACCTCACGGGTGAGCAACGCGCGCGTGATCTCGGACATATCCGGCCAGCGTCGGTACACGGTGGGACGACTGACGCCGGCTTCGCGCGCCACCTCGGCAAGTGTCACCTTGCGTCCGCCACTGCGGACCAGGCAGGCCCGGGCGGCGTCGAGGACCTGCTCACCGATATCCGCTTTACAGATTGACATGATGTGTAAAATCGTAACCCATGGCGGGCGATCCAAACCACCACAGCGCCGACCGGAGGTCGGTCGGTCAGGTGACCCTGCTGGTCAATCCGCACGCGCGTCACGGTGCGGCCGGCGACGTCGCCGAGGCGGCAATCGCACGATTCGCGGCGTGTGGCATCGCCACCGAGATCATCGTCGGAGCCGACGCCCAGGATGCCGCCGAGCAGGCCGGCAAGGCGGCCGGCGGCGACACCGACGGGATCGTCGTGGTCGGCGGCGACGGAACCATCCGACTCGCCGTGGAAGCGGCCTTCGGCACCGACAAACCGTTGGGCATCGTACCGGCCGGCTCGGGCAACGACGTGGCCCGCAACTTGGGCATTCCGTGCGACGACGTCACCGCCGCGGTCGACATCATCGTGACCGGCCACACGCGGTGCATCGATCTCGGCCGGGTCACCTTCCCGGACGGTCGTACCGCACTGTTCGTCACCGTCGCGGCGACCGGGTTCGACGCCTCGGTGACCGCGCGGGCCATCGACATGCGCCGGCCCAAGGGCCAGGCCCGCTACACACTCGCCGCGCTGCGCGAGCTCGCCGGCCTTCCCTCGTACCATTACGACGTTCGCGCCGACGACGTCGAGATCGACGACGACCTGGTGTTCGCCGCCATCGGCAACACCACGTCCTACGGCGGCGGGATGCACATCACCCCGCGCGCGTCCATGACCGACGGACTGCTCGACCTCACGCTCGCCCATCATCCGGACCGGTTCGCCCGCGCCACCGTTGCGCGCGTGTTCCCGAAGGTGTTCGGCGGAACCCACGTCGACCATCCGATGGTCCGCACAATGCGGGGCGCGGAGATCGAGCTGTACAGCGATCCGCCGGCGCTGGTGTCGATCGACGGCGACATCGTCGGCGAGCTACCGGCGGTGTTCGAGGTTGTGCCCGGTTCGACGAACGTGTTCGCCCCGTCGTGAGCAGGGCCGCGGCGTTAGGCCCGCCATCGGACACCTTCGATCCACACAGCGACCGTCAGCCCTGCGATGCCCACCATTCCCGCAGGGCCTCCTCGGCCTCCTCGCGGGTCAGCGGACCGCGGTCGAGACGCAGTTCCTTCAGGTAGCGCCACGCCTGGCCGACCTTGGGGCCGGGCGGCAGTCCGAGCAGTTGCATGATGGCGTTGCCGTCGAGGTCGGGTCGCACCCGCTCGAGATCCTCGGCTGCCTGCAGGTCGGCGATCCGGTGCTCGAGATGGTCGTAGTTCTCCTGCAGCCGCCGCGCCCGGCGTTTGTTGCGCGTCGTGCAGTCGGCGCGCACCAACTTGTGCAGCCGATCCAGCAGCGGTCCCGCGTCGGTGACGTAGCGGCGCACCGCCGAGTCGGTCCAGGCGCCATCTCCGTAGCCGTGAAACCGCAGATGCAGGAACACCAGCTGCGACACGTCGTCGACGACGGCCTTCGGATACTTCAGCGCCCGCATCCGCCGGCGCACCATCTTGGCGCCGACCACCTCATGATGATGGAAGCTGACGCCGCCACCCGGTTCGTGCCGACGGGTGGCAGGTTTGCCGATGTCGTGCAGTAGCGCCGCCCAGCGCAGGATCAGGTCGGGATCGCCGTCTTCGAGGTCCACCGCCTGTTTCAGCACCGTCAGCGAATGCTGGTAGACGTCCTTGTGCTGGTGATGCTCGTCGATCGTCAGCTTCATCCCCGGTACCTCGGGCAACACCCGAGCGGCCAAGCCGGCGTCGACCATCACGTCGATCGCCTCGAGCGGATGCTCGCCGAGGATCAACTTGTCCAGCTCGGCCCGCACCCGCTCGGCGGTGATGCGCTCGATCTGCTCCGACATGTCGCTGATCGCCTCGAACACCCGGGGTGCCACCCGGAAACCCAGTTGGGAGACGAAACGCACGGCACGCAGCATCCGCAGCGGGTCGTCGTTGAAGGATTCCTGTGGCGTGGCCGGTGTGTCGATCACGCCTGCCAGCAGGGCGGTCATGCCGTCGAGGGGGTCGACGAACTCGGCCGGACCGTCGGCGCCGATCCGCACCGCCATCGCATTGATGGTGAAGTCGCGGCGCACCAGGTCCCCGCGCAGGGAATCACCGAAGACGACCTGCGGGTTTCGGCTCACCCGATCATAGGAATCGGCACGATAGGTGGTGATCTCGATGGTCGCGTCGCCTTTGCGCGCGCTGACCGTTCCGAATTCGATCCCGGTGTCCCACTGTGCGTCCGCCCAGCCGGCCAGGAGCGCGGTGACCTGCTCGGGCCGCGCGTCGGTGGTGAAATCCAGGTCGCCGGCCAACCGGCCCAGCACGGCGTCGCGCACCGACCCGCCGACCAGATACAGCCCGTGGCCGGCATCGGCGAACAGCGTGCCGAGCGGAACCAATACATCCGAGAACGTCTGAAGCGACACGGCCGCGCCGGCCAGCAGACGAGTTCGGCGATCGGGGTCGGTCACGGCACATCAGCCTACCGTCGACGCAGCCGGGGTCCGCATCCCATCCCTGGTCGGTATTGCCACCCGATTCCGGGTGAACCGGGCGGATTCGCGGTGAACCGTGGCACAAACCGCCGCCCATCCGTGTCGACACCACCCTCGGCGCCACGGCCCATCCAGGCAAACGCCAGGTTGCCAGCGGCTAGCATCGGAGACGTGTCCGCCGACCCGTCCACCGACCCCTCTGACGTCTCCGACGACGTCATGGCGGGTTCGCGTGGTCCCAACGGGACCGGACGGCGTGATTCCGGACATCAGGATTCGGCACGATCGGCCGACACCTCAACGGGACACCGGGTGACCCCTGCCGACCTCGCACGCGCGAACTCCCGCGGCGGCGGTGTTCAGACCGGCACCGGATCGACCGCAACCGACGACCCGGGCGGAACCACTCGGCGCGGGCGGCGCGGACGACGGCGCCGCGGACGACGACCTTCTCCTCCCAGCACCGCCGACGCCGGACACGACGAGACACCGGCCGCCGAACGACGCGACACGCCCAATCCCGGGCAGATGCCGAAGCGGTCCGGAAAGGCCGACCACGTCGAGGAGGAGTTGCGCCCGACTCACACGCGGGTGTCTCCCCCGAAACCCTCCGACCTTGTCGCGGTGACCGCCAAGATCACCAAGACCGGACTGACCCACACCTCCGCCGGCGCCGAGGCGACGACCTCGACGACCGCGAAGTCGAAGACCCGGCGCCGCACCGGCGGCAAGGGACCCGAACGCGGCCAGGAGCGCCTGCGCACGGTCCGCGAGACGTCGGCGGGCGGGCTGGTCATCTCCGATCTGGACCTGCCGACCGAGGAATTGTGTGCGGCGCTGATCGGCCGCATGGACCGTCGCGGACGGATGATGTGGTCGTTGCCCAAGGGGCACATCGAGACCGGCGAGACGGCCGAGCAGACGGCGATCCGCGAGGTCGCGGAGGAAACCGGCATCAGCGGCACCGTGGTGGCACCGCTGGGCAAGATCGACTACTGGTTCGTCAGCGAGGGACGTCGAATTCACAAGACGGTGCACCATTATCTGCTGCGCAGCATCGGTGGAGAGCTCTCGGACGCCGACTATGAGGTCAGCGAGGTGGCCTGGGTGCCGCTCGAGGAGTTGCCCCGCAAGCTCACGTACTCTGACGAGCGGCGACTGGCCCGGATGGCCCGCGGCGTGATCGCCGATCTCGCCGCCGACCCCAACCGGTTGGCCCAGTCCGAGGCCGAGAGCATCCGCACCGAACCCAACGCCTATGAGAGAGCCGCAGCTGCCCGCAACCAGCGCCGCAACGAGCCGTTGCCCCCGGCGCGGTCGCGTCGACGGCGCAGGCGGCCGCGGCGTCCACCGGCCGGCGATGCCTGACCCGGTACCGCCCCCGCTGCCGCTTGTTCTCCATCGATTCACGCACGGTCGATCCACGCGCGCATCCGCGGTGGTGTTCGCTGTCGTGGCGCTCGTGGTGCTGTGCGCCGGACCGGCCACGTTCGCCACCGCCGCGCCCGTGTCCGACGACACGACCGGCACCACCGACACCGACGGGACCGGTGGCTTCCTGCGCCTCACGATCGACGAGATCACCCCGTCGATCGTCACCAGCGGAGGCGGCGCCGACGTCACGGTGTCCGGCAGTGTGCGCAACGTCGGCGACCGTGATCTGGAAGACCTGTCGATACGCCTCGAGCGCGGCGATGCCATCAGCGACGCCAACGAGCTGCGCAGCAGCCTCGCGGTGACCCCGGTGCCGGTGAGCGCGGCCACCGCCTTCCGCCCGGTGACCGACGCACTCGCGCCGGGCGAGTCGGATGACTTCAGCATCACCACCCAGCTGTCTGCGACCGACGGGCTCAACATCCAGCGAACCGGAGTGTTTCCGCTCAACGTCAACGTCAACGGCGTCCCCGACTACGGCAACGCAGCCAAGCTCGCCCAGTCACGCACGCTGCTGCCGGTACTGTCGCTGCCGCCCAACGCCACGCGAGCCGATCAGTACGTCGATCCCAGCACCGACGTCGACGACGCGAACATCGACAGCGATCTCGGCTCCGACGGATCGGTGTCGGCGAATCTGTCGAGCCCCGCACAACTCACGATGCTGTGGCCGCTGGCGGCGCCGCCCCAACTCACCCCGGGTGTGTTGGGCGGCAGCACCGAACCGGTCCGGCTGGTCGGCGAGGAGATGGCCCGCTCCCTGTCGGACGGCGGGCGCCTGCACACCTTGCTCGACGCCGCGCGGTCGGTGGCCGGATCCTCGGCCGGCGCGAGGTCGGCGCCTGCTTCCGACACCACGTCGCCGACACCGTCGGTCGCTGAACCGGCGGAGCCCGAACCGTCGGCTCCGGGTGCCGCGCCGCCCTCGGCATCGGGAGAAGCCGCACCACCCGAAGGCGCTGCATCACCGGACGCGCCGTCGCGGCTGGCGCAGAGTATGTGCCTGGCGGTGGACCCGGACCTGCTGGTGACCGTGCGCGCGATGTCGCTGGGTTATGCGGTGTCGTCGGATCCGATGGACCCCACGTCGCCGACCACCCCGGGCACCGGTCAGCCGGCCGCACTGCAGTGGCTGACCGAACTGCGTGACGTGGCCTCCCGGATGTGCGTCGTCGCATTGCCGTTCGCGCAGGCCGACCTCACGTCGCTGTCGCGGATCAACGATTCGGGGCTGACCGACGCCGCCCTGGCCGGGCCCGCAGACGTCGTCGACGCCGTTCTCGGGGTGCGCAGCGTGCGGGGCATCACCGTGCCGGCGCTCGGCGCGATCGACAACACCGGCGCCGACGTCCTCGCCTCCGCATCGGTGGGCGCCGCGGTGACCTCCGCCAGCAGCGTCGACGCCGAGCGCGCGGACCCCACCGGCCGCTATCGAGTGGGTGACCTGGCAGTACAGACCAGTGAGGCACCGCTGACCGCGGCCCTCGCCGGTCTCGGCGACACCCCCACGACACCACCGCTCACGCCGGCCGACCAGGAGGTGTCCTTCGACGGTGAATCGGGCACCGCGCGCCGGCAAGCGGCGGTCGCCGCCGTGGCATATCCGGCCATCGACGCACCCACCCAGCCCGACCCGGCCGACCTGCCCACCGCCGGACGCAGCGAGTTCGTGATGCCGCCGACGTACTGGTCGCCGACCGCCGACGACACCGACGCCCTGTTCACCACCGCGACGCTGCTGCTCGAGTCGGGCGCCGCCACCCCGAGTCCACTGGCCGATGTCCGTGGCGCCCTCGACGCGACCACCACCACGGCCCGATTGACCCAACCGCCGGGCAGTCGACCGCTCGCCGAACTGGGCATGGCCGTCTCCGACGACGTCGCCGCCCAGATCGACGACGAGGCCGAACTCTCCTTCCAGCTGCAGGCATCGTTGATGAGCTCGGCGGATGTGGCCGCGACCCCCGAACGATATGTGGCCCCACTGCGTGAGGATCTGCTGCGCGCGATCCGCACCCCGGACACCGCGTCTGCTGCACTGCGTGCCGAGGCGCGCGGGCAGCGCGCCGCACGCATCACCGCTGTGGACGCCACCCTGCAGCGCATGCGCAACTCCGTCACGCTGCTCGATCCCGGTGGCCGCTACACGCTGGCGTCCGAACGCAGCCCGCTGCTGCTGGTGGTGCGCAACGATCTGTCCCTGCCGATCCGGGTGCGGATCAACGTCGACGCACCGCCCGAACTCGACGTCGGCGATCTCGGCGTGATCGAGATCCCGGCACGCGGCACCCGACAGATCCAGTTGCCGACGCGCGCGGAGACCTCCGAGGAGGCGATCACCGTGACCATCGGTCTGACCACGTCCAGCGGCATCTCCGTCGGGTCGCCGATCTTCCTGTCGGTGCACGCCAACGCCTACGGCAAACCGTTGTTCTGGGTGACCATCGCCGCCGGCGTGGCCCTGGTGCTGTTGGTGGCCCGCCGCCTGTGGCACCGCTTCCGCGGCCAACCCGACCCCGCCGACGAGGACCGGCCCGATCCCAACGAACACGATCGGCTGCTGGCCGGCGCCACCTATCAGGAACGCCGCCGTAACCTGCAGACAGAACACCCGGGGCATGAGCACCACGATGTCTCGGCGGACGAGACCGACGACCACCAGGAGCCGACCACGACGAGCTCGAGTGACGGGGACAGGCCATGAGCGAACAGCGACCACCGGAGTCCCACCGGGCGGCCCCGCGTCGGATACCGCCGGGAGCGCCGTCGGGTCCGCCGCCACGCCGCGCCACCCCACCCGGTCGTGGCCGACCCGCACCGACTCGTACGGACACGCTCACCGCCGCCCGGACCGGCGGCCGACCGACCCCGGAGACCCGCGCCGAGGCCGAGATCGACGAGTCGTCGACCGGCCTGTCGCGTGACTCCGACGCCAGCATCCTCAAGACCAGTGGATCCATCGCGCTGGCGACCCTGACCAGCCGGATCACCGGATTCGTGCGCACCGTCTTGGTGCTCGCCATGCTCGGTCCGGCGATCGCCTCGGCGTTCCAGGCCGCCTACGTGCTGCCGAACATGATCGCCGAGGTCGTCCTCGGCGCGGTGCTGACCGCCATCGTCATCCCGGTGCTGGTGCGGGCTGAGGCGGAGGACGCCGACGGCGGACGCGCCTTCATCAACCGCATCTTCACGTTGACCGTGGTCACCCTTGGCGCCGCGACCGTGATCTCGCTGATCGCCGCTCCCCTGTTGACCTTCCTCAACGTCGGCGACGGCGACGTCAACCGCGACCTGACCACCGCGCTCGCCTACCTGCTGCTGCCCGAGATCCTCTTCTACGGCCTCTCGGCCCTGTTCATGGCGATCCTGAACATGAAGGGGTTCTTCAAGCCGGGCGCCTGGGCTCCGGTGCTCAACAACATCGTCCAGATCGCGACGCTCGTGCTCTACGCGGCGATGCCCGGCGAGATCTCGCTCAACCCGGTGCGAATGACCGACCCGCAGCTGCTGGTGCTCGGCATCGGTACCACGCTCGGCGTCGTGGTGCAGGCAATGATCCTGGTGCCGTGGCTCAAGCGGGCCGGCATCCGCCTGCAGCTGCAGTGGGGACTCGACGCCCGGCTCCGCCGGTTCGGCAACATGGCGCTCGCGATCGTCATGTACGTGGCGATCCTGCAGGTCGGGTTGGTCATCACCTACCGCATCGCCGCGCACACCGACGCCGCCGGCATCAGCGTCTACGCCACCCACTGGCAGCTGCTGCAGCTGCCCTACGGCGTCCTGGGCGTCACCATCCTCACCGCGATCATGCCGCGACTGTCGCGCAACGCGGCCGCCGACGACAACCGGGCCGTCGTCGACGATCTGTCGCTGGCCACCCGGCTGACGATGGTCGCGCTGGTACCCGTCGTCGCCTACATGACATTCTTCGGCCCGGCCATCGGTGTGGCCGTGTTCAACTTCGGCCGGTTCGATGCCGAGATCGCATCCCAGCTCGGTTCGGTGCTCGCCTGGGGCGCATTCACGCTCATCCCCTACTCGATGACGCTGGTCCAGCTGCGGGTGTTCTATGCCCGCGAGGACGCGTGGACACCGACAGTGATGGTGCTGGGCATCACGGTGGTCAAGGTGGCCGCATCGCTGCTGGGTCCGGTGCTGTTCACCGACCCGGAACTGGTGGTGCGCTGGCTGGCGCTGTCCAACGGGCTCGGCTATCTGGTCGGCGCCGTGGTCGGTCACTTCCTGCTGCGCCGACGGCTCGACGACGCGCGGCTGACCGACGTCGCCCGCACCACCGCGGTGACGCTGGTCGTCTCGGTGGGCATCAGCGCCATCGTGTGGGCCGTCGCCCAGCTTTCCGGACTACATCTGATGATGACCGAGGCCGGAAAGTTCGGTTCGCTGATCTACTTGGCGTTGACGGCAGTGGTGGTACTCGGCGTCACCTACGCCGGCCTGGCCGTCGCCCGCCTGCCCGATGTGGTCTCGATCGGCCTGACGGTGCGCCGCGTGCTGGGCAGATTCGTCCCCGCCTTGGCGCCGCCTGAGAGCCCGGTAAGAGAATCGACTGCAACCATCACGGTTCAGTTTCCGCAGACCGTCACCGACGAATCGCTCCCGTATTCTGGTCAGGTACAGGTGCTCCGGCGATTCGACCGGGGCACTGCCACATGGCAGTCGTACTCGGTTCACAGCGGTGGAGCCGCGCGCCTCCGCGATGGTGGCGAGATGCGGATCCACGCGCCACGCGACATGCGGTATCGCAGGAGAGGAGCTCGGCGCGTGAGTGACAATGAGATCGGTGCCACGCAGGACACCGAGATCATCCCGGACTCTCCGGCCGACCAGGGCTCGGTACGAGTCGAGGATCGGTCCGAGACATCCGCGACGGACACCCCGACCGCGGACCGTCGCGACGATCCCGACCGCGCCGAGAAGCCCACGGACACACCGAAATCGGACAATCCAGCCAACCCCGCCCCGGCGACCACGCGGATGCCGTCGGCCACCCAGCCGCGGCCGCGGGGTCCCCGGCTGGTCCCCGGGGCGGCCGTCGCCGGCGGCCGATACCGCCTGCTCGATCACCACGGCGGCACCCGCGGTCTGCAGTTCTGGCGGGCTCTCGACATCAATCTCGACCGTGAGGTGGCGCTGACCTTCGTCGACGCCGAGCAGCTCGCGCCGCCACCGCGCCGCGGCGAAACCGCCAAGGTCACCGACGACGGACCCCAGGGTGTGCTGTCGCGCACCTTGCGACTCGGTCAGATCTCGTCGGCCGGGGTCGCGCGTGTACTCGATGTGGTGCGCGGATCCTCGGGCGGCATCGTGGTGGCCGAATGGGTGCCCGGCTCGTCGTTGGCCGAGGTCGCCCGTTCTGAGCCGTCCCCCATCGGGGCGGCACGCGCGGTGCGCGCACTGGCCGCGGCCGCCGAGGCCACCCACCGCTCGGGTGGGGCGCTGTCGATCGACCACCCCGACCGCATCCGGATCAGCACCGACGGCAACGCCGTGCTCGCCTTCCCCGGCACCCTCG
Organism: Gordonia aquimaris; assembly: GCF_026262595.1. Lineage (NCBI taxonomy): Bacteria > Bacillati > Actinomycetota > Actinomycetes > Mycobacteriales > Gordoniaceae > Gordonia > Gordonia aquimaris. The sequence goes on from NZ_JAPKFM010000011.1 coordinate 42,300, forward strand.
CCGGTGACGACAAATCCTCCGACGTCCGCGGACTGGGTGCGGTGCTCTACGCATTGCTGCTGGCACGGTGGCCGCTCGACGGCCGCACCGGTACCCGTCTGGTGACCACCTCCGACACGACCGACGAGGTCGGCGGCCTGCCGATCGCGCGCCCGGACAAGAACGGCGCGCCGATCGAACCCCGGGAGGCGCGGCCGGACACGCCGTTCGAGATCTCGGCCGTCGCCGCGCGAGCCCTCGACGGCAATCGAGGCATCCGCACAGCCGGCACGATTCAGCACGTTCTCGACCAGGCGACGGTGATCGATCTCAACACCGACATGTTGCCGGCGATCGAGACCGACCAGGCCCCGGTCGCAATGACCCCGACGCCGTCGCGTACCACTGCCGGTACCGAGCCGGAGGGCACCGGACGACGCAATGTGGCGTTGCTCGCCGGCGCCGGACTGCTGGCGCTGTTCGTCATCATCGCGCTGGTGGTGTGGGCGACCAACATCTTCGGCTCCGACGGCGACGCGTCGGACATCGACTCCATCCTCACCACCACGTCGGCACCTCCGGCGACCGAGACCCAGCAACAGGCCGCGGCCCCGCCGCCAGCACCGGCCCCCATCCCGCTGCAACGGGTGAACCTGGTCGACTTCTCGAACCAACCGCCGGACAGTTCCACCAATCTCGGCAATGTGATCAGTGGTGTCGCACCTCCGTGGAGCACCGACATCTACCGCGGCTCAGCCGATTTCGGCGGCCTCAAGGATGGTCTCGGGCTGATGTTCGACCTCGGCAGCGACCAGTCCGTCGCCACGGTCACCATCCGGACACCCACGCCGGGGTTCGATGTGTCGATCCGGACCGCGACGTCGGCGCAACCCACCTTCGCCGAGACCACCGAAGTCGCCTCCGGCACGGTGTCGCAGCCGTCGACCACCATCACCATCCCGAACCCCACCGAGAGTCCGTTCGTGATGGTGTGGTTGACGTCGCTGCCGGCGGGTGGCGGTGGCTTCCAGGCAGAGATCGCTCAGGTCTCGATGGCGGGCTGATCCCGCCTGTGCGGTGAGCCCAGCATCCGCTGACGACCTGCGCGTACCGGCGGATTCGTCGTCGCCGGCTTCCAGCCCGGCGGTCCGAACACCAGACCCAACCGCGTCCGCACGCCTCGGGCGGCCCGCACATCTCGGGCGATGGCCACGTACTCGTGGGTCTGCAGCCGCCAGATGTTGTAGGTGTCGACCGGCGTGGTCAATCCGTACGTCGGACGATGTTCCTCCGCGGCAAAGCTGCCGTAGAGCCGATCCCAGATGATCAGGGTGCCACCATAATTGCGGTCCAGGTACTCGCTGTCACTGCCATGGTGGACGCGATGGTGGGACGGCGTGTTGAAGACGAATTCGATCGGCCGCCAGAGCTTTCCGAGGTGTTCGGTGTGAATCCAGAACTGGTAGACGAGATTCAATGAGTACGCCGCGAAGACGAGGGCCGGCGGAACGCCGAGCAGGGGGAGTGGCAGCCACATCAGGATGCCGGCGCTGTTGTTCCACTTCTGTCGCAGCGCCGTGGTGAAGTTGAAGTACTCACTGGAGTGATGCGCCTGATGGGTCGCCCAGATCAACCGGACCCGGTGCGCGAGACGATGCTCCCAGTAGAACAGGAAGTCGAGTCCGACGAACGCGATCAGCCAGGTGTACCAGGCGTCGGCGGGCAGCTGCCACGGCGCCACGTAGGCGAATACGGCCGCATATCCCAAGAGCGCCAATGCCTTCCACGCGGCGCTCGTGCCGATCGAGACCACACCCATGAGCAGGCTGGCCCGTGCGTCACGGATGTTGTAACTGCCGGGTGCCGACGACGAACGTCGCGTCCCGTGCAGGTGCGCGCGCTGTGCGGGCCGGTCACGTTCGGTGTGGTCCAGCTTCCACGCCGCCCACCACTCGAGCGCAACCATCGCCACGAAGAACGGAACAGCCAGCACCGTCGGCTCCCGCATCGCCTCGGGCAGAAAGTCCAACACCGGCCACTCCTCGGTCGACGGTCACCAGACCGTTTCGGTTTCTGACACGAGTGCATGTCAGATAGTTCTGACACGGTAGCGTGTCAGATAGGCTGCTGTAAACAGTTCTTGGTATTCGCGATGCTTTCCCAACCGAAACGGCAGGAGTCCGGCACGATGACCACCCGGGGACGGCGCTACGGCGGCGCCGACGCGGCGCAGCGGCGAGATCGTCGGCGCAGCGACCTCATCGCCGCCGGTCTCGAGCTATTCGGGACCGAGGGATTCGCCACCGTGTCGGTGAAACGGATCTGTGACCACGCCGGGCTCACCCAGCGCTACTTCTATGAGTCCTTCGAGGACAGATTCGCCCTGCTCGCGGCGGTGTATGAGGACTGCGTCGCCACCGCCCGGGCGGCCACGATCGGTGCTGGGGCCCCGTTCGTGGGCGGCAGCGGGGGAGCGGTCAGTGAGGGCGAGAGCGCGAAGAGTGTGGGAATTCTCGCCACCGACGCCGAAGCCGTAGCGCGGGCAGCGCTGGGGGCCTTCATCGGCACCCTCGCCGACCAACCTCGGCGCGCGCGGGTGATGCTGGTCGAGATCGTCGGGGTCAATCCGGCCCTCGAGCGGCTACGGCTCACGGCGATCCACGGGTGGGCCGACCTCATCCTTGCGCTCGCCCTGGGCGAACGGTCCGCCGCCCGACCGCAGCGACTGGCGGCCATCGGCCTCGTCGGCGCCGTCACCCAGTTGCTGGTGGATTGGTATACGAGCACGGCGGGGGAGTTCGCCCCCGGCGATGCCACCGACGCCGACCTGTTCGAACTCGACGCCATCCTCGACGTCAGCGTGGAACTGTTCGTGGCGGCCTACCAGCGACTTCTGGGCTGACACCGCCCGCGTTCCGCGCGGTGCACACCAGATTCCACACACCACGCATCTTGTCCCCAGTTCTGTGGACTACGTGCAGGTCAGTGGCACATCGCCGGTTCACTTCCATTAATCTTCTCCCATGACTCGGGGGAGCGTCGATGCACGCAGCGACGATGACCTGCTCCTCGCCCACGTGCACGGCGATCCCGGCGCCTTCGCGGTGCTGATCGAACGCCATCACGCCTATCTCTGGTCGGTCGCCTGCCGCACCAGCGACAACCCCGACGATGCCGCCGATGCACTGCAGGACGCCCTGCTCAAGGCGCATCGGATGGCCGATCAGTTCCGCGCCGACGCAAAGGTCACCAGCTGGCTGCACCGGATCGTGGTGAACTCCTGCCTCGACCGCATCCGACGCAACCGGGTGCGACTGAGCGTGCCGATCCCCAACTACGACGTCGAGCCGTACCCCGACGAGCGTGATCAGATGGCGGCCGTGGATCTGTCGCTGTCGATCGGCCGGGCGCTCGACGCGTTGCCACCTGAGCAGCGCGCGGCAGTGGTCGCCGTCGACATCGAGGGCATGACGATCGTGGACGCGGCTACTCGCCTGGGCGTGCCGGTCGGAACAATCAAGAGCCGGTGTTCGCGTGGTCGCCTGCGGTTGGCACAGATTCTCGGTCATCTGCGCGACGACTGATCACCCCCGGCGAGAATTGCACACGATCCGATGGAACCGGACCGCGGGCCGGTGCGTCTTACAGTTGACGAGCACGAGTTGACGACCGCCGCACGGTCGGATCGAACGGCCCGGCAACTGGCCGGGCACGTGCACCAGAGAAGTGGGAGAGTGCAGCGATGGTCCCGCCGGGAGCAGACGACGAGGCGTCATCCTCTGCTGAGTTCACGCGCTACCCCGAGCCGCCGTATTCGGTGGAACTGCTCGCCGATCTGCACGCCGACGTGCTGGCTCCCGACGTCGCCGCGCACATCCGGTCCCGACTCGTCGACGACCCGCACGCGCAATCGGTCCTCGATGCGCTCGATGCGACCGCCCGCGACCTGCGCGGCGCCGCGGTCGCCCCGGTACCCGTCCCACCCGACGTCACCGAACGGACCCACCGGACACTCGACCGGCTCGGCGCCGAGGTGACTGCCGTCGGGGGCGGCGAAGTGGTGGCCGCCCGCCGACACCATCGCGCCCGGCGATGGGCTGCCGCCGGTGTGGCAGGCGCGGCCGCTGTCGCCGTCGTCGCCGCGGTCTCCGTCATCGCGCCGCGCGCTCCCGAACCGGGTACACCGGTGCAGGCCCAGCCGTCGGCGACCGCAGACGCGGGGGAGCGGGTCACCTTGCTGTCGGTGCTCGGCAACGACGGCTTCGCCCCGTTCGGCTCAGAGGCCGCCCTACGACGCTGTACCGCCGCCAACGGCGTCGCAGCCGACGCCGGCATCGTCGGCTCGGGCCGGGTGTCGCTGCGAGACCACGACGACGCCGTAGCGATCCTGCTGTCCACCGGTGTGGCCGGTGTGTTCGACGCCCTGGTCGTCGGCTCGGACTGCACCACCGACAATCCGTCGACCATCTCCCGGACCACCGTCGGCAACTGAGTTGCCGGTCACGCGGACGACAACCACACCGCGTCCTGTGACGCGGCCGGTACGGGCGCGGACGGCGGGAACATCTGCCCTTACCCTGATGTTGAGACAGCCGAGACCGACGCAGCGCGATCACCTGACTGCCCAGCAGCGTCGACGAGTACGGAGGACGGATGACCCACGCAGACAGCCAGCAGATCCACGACCTGATCATCATCGGATCCGGACCCGCCGGCTACACCGCCGCCGTTTACGCGGCACGCGCTGAGCTGGCACCGCTGGTCTTCGAAGGCACTCAGTTCGGTGGTGCCCTGATGACCACCACCGAGGTCGAGAACTTCCCCGGCTTCCAGAACGGGATCCAGGGGCCCGCACTCATGGATGAGATGCGTGAGCAGGCCATCCGCTTCGGTGCCGACCTTCGGATGGAAGACGTGGACACCGTTCGACTCGAAGGTCCCATCAAGGAGGTCGAGGTCGCTGGCGAGGTGCATCGCGCCCGTGCAGTGATCCTGGCCATGGGCGCCGCGGCCCGCTACCTGGGTGTCGAAAACGAGCAGGAACTGCTCGGCCGCGGGGTCTCGGCGTGTGCCACTTGCGACGGTTTCTTCTTCAAGGACCAGGACATCGCCGTCATCGGCGGCGGCGACTCGGCGATGGAGGAAGCTACGTTCCTCACCAAGTTCGCCCGCAGCGTGACCCTGATCCATCGCCGCGACGAGTTCCGGGCCTCGCGGATCATGCTCGAGCGCGCCCGCGCCAACGACAAGATCCGCTTTGTCACCAACTCCGCGGTGACGTCCGTCGTGGGCGACGGCTCCGTCACTTCGCTGGGTCTGACCGACACCGTGACCGGCGAGACCAGCTCCATCGAGGTGACCGGCATGTTCGTGGCGATCGGTCACGATCCGCGCAGCGAACTGGTCAAGGGTCAGATCGACCTCGACGCAGAGGGCTATGTGCAGGTGGACGGCCGCACCACCTACACCTCGGTGCCCGGGGTGTTCGCCTGCGGCGACCTCGTGGACCACACCTATCGGCAGGCCATCACTGCGGCAGGCAGCGGCTGTTCGGCGGCGATCGATGCCGAGCGCTGGCTCGCCGACCAGGGCGTAGCGGCACCGTCGGTCGAGAGCGACATGTACGTCGTCGACGCCACCGCCTGACCGGCCCTCGAGTCACGCGACCCCAAACACCAAACTCCCCAAACACCAACTCCACAGTCCACAAGGAGGACACCCATGGGAGCAAACACCGTCGCCGTCACCGACGCGACCTTCGCCGATCAGGTACTCGGTTCCGACAAGCCGGTGCTGGTCGACTTCTGGGCCACCTGGTGCGGTCCGTGCCGCATGGTCGCGCCGGTGCTCGAGGAGATCGCCCGCGACCACGCCGACAAGATCACCGTCGCCAAGCTCGACGTCGACGAGAACCCGGCAGTCGCGCGGGACTTCAAGATCATGTCGATCCCCACGATGATCCTGTTCGAGAACGGCAAACCGTCCAAGACCATCGTCGGCGCGAAGGGCAAGGCTGCGCTGTTGCGCGAGCTCGACGACGTGGTCGGATCCCCCGCATAACACACGTCTACCTGGCGATACGCTGGCAGCACCTATGCGGCCGGCACCGTCGACACCGATGATGGCGCCCCGAGCGGCGCCATCATTTGGTCGTGCCGTCACGACCTGAAAGAATGCCTGGTGTTTGCGCCGGTACGTGGCCTGCACCGGTGAGTGGAGCGTTTTCGCCCGTGCCACGGCCGCACCGAATCGACGAGGAGTTGCTGATGCCGATGTTCCGCCTCGGGGATCATGGCTCGGCTGTGGCCGAGATCCGCAACATCCTCGTCGGTCTCGGGCTGCTCACTGCAACACCCGCACCGGAGAGTTTGTCCGGCACCATCAGCGGCTGGACACCGCCCGAAGCCGTCTTCGACGATTCGTGCGACCGCGCTGTGCGCGCATTCCAGCAGCAACGCGGCCTCATCGTCGACGGCATCGTCGGCCCGGCCACCTACCGCGTTCTGCGCGAGGCTTCCTACCAACTCGGTGCGCGCGTCCTGCTTTATCGGCTGTCGGCTCCGATGGTCGGTGACGATGTGGCCACCCTGCAGGGACGGCTGCAGAACCTGGGCTACTACACCGGCCTGGTCGATGGCACCTTCGGCGAGACCACACACAACGCGGTGTGTCTGTATCAGAGCGAGTTCGGCCTGTCATCGGACGGCATCTGCGGGCCCTCCACCCTGCGCTCGCTGGAACGTCTCGGCACGCGCGTCACGGGTGGTTCGCCGCACGCCATCCGCGAGGAAGAGCACGTGCGCCGTTCCGGACCCCAGCTGTCCGGCAAGCGGATCTTGATCGATCCGGGTTCCGGTGGGCTACACAAACTTTCGACCGGTGCTCGGGCCGAGACCGAGTCGGCGGTGCTGTGGGACCTCGGTTCCCGGCTCGAGGGACGGATGGCTGCGGCCGGCATGGAGACCTTCCTGTCGCACGACGGTCGCGGGCGTCCCGGCGACGAGGAGCGTGCCCGCGTCGCCAACATGGTCGGCGCCGACCTGATGGTGTCACTACGCTGCGGCCATTACCCCAGCGAGTTGGCCCATGGGGCGGCGTCGTTCTACTTCGGCAACTCGCACGGATCCTATTCGACCATCGGCCGGAATCTGGCCGGGTTCATCCAACGGGAGATCGTCGCGCGCACCTCGCTGACCGACTGCCGAACGCATGAACGAACCTGGGATGTCCTGCGGCTCACCAGGATGCCCGTCGCTCTGATCGACGTCGGGTATATCACCAACTCCGCCGACGTCGCGCTTCTCGAGGACGCACAGACGCGCGACGTGATCGCCGAGGCCATCTTGGTCGCTGTCAAGCGTCTTTATCTACTGGGCGACGACGATCGTCCTACCGGCACTTACACCTTCGCGGAACTACTTGCCGCAGAACGTCTCTCGAGCTGACGCACTCGGAGTGCCGACCGGCGACACACAGCGGCCGCACGCCTCGTCGGATGATCTGAGCTGAAGGCCTGCGCTCCAGGGTCAGCTGCGGCGACCGACCGGTACCGCCGTCCGCTCACGGCCCGCCAGATCCAGTGCTGCCATCACCACCAACTTCTCCAGGGCATGCTCCACCTCATGCTTCCACCCCAGGCCCTCATCGAGTTCCAACCGGAACCGTGGGAAGCGCGGATGGGACGCGATCAAGTCGAACCCCGAGTCCTTGAGGAAGTCGGCATCGATCATGCACTGCAGACACAATCCCGCCTGCGGATTGTCGTGCATCACCCGGGTGATCTCGACGATCGCTTCGTCGGCCCACAACCGCATGTCCTCGGTCATGCTCTCCAGAGCGCCCAGCTCCGCGACGTCCTCGGGTTCCGCCGATGGAGTGGGCACTTCGGAGGATGGACCAGCTTCCTCAGGTGTACGCACGAGACCGAAGGCCTCGATGGCACGCACACCACGTCGAACCAGGTCGGTGACCACGCTGTCGAGCAGAATCGGTGCCGCCTCGTCGAAGCCGGGTTCCGTGCGGATCGAAGTGAGCAGAACCGCGTCCGCGCTGACCGGAGAGGTGGGGAAGAGGGTCGACCGCGGCACCCGCCGCGGCGGTGCGTAGAACGCATTGCCCACGACCTTGCCGGTCTGGCCGTCGATGGCCACTTGGGCGCACGTTCCCCATTCGAGGAGCACTCCCGAGATCCACGCCTCTTTGTCGAACTCGCTCTCGAACGAACCGAAATCTCCGAAGATGCTCTTCTCCGCCTCGCGGGTCGACGCCGGATCGACTTCCCAGAAAACACATCGGCGGGTGTGGAGCGGCAACGTGTCGAAGGATTCGAGATCCAGGCGGGTGACTGCGAGACTCATGCCGCCGGCCTCCACGTCGGCCGCAGCGAAGTGCCGAAAGTGATGTGCGACAAGATGTTTCGTACTTTCACTATCGTCCTCGCTACTGAAGTGTCACTGTGACGTAACAACCGGGTACCTATAGGTGCGCCGATCACGCGGTCACGAAGTTCCTCGTGGATCGATTACGCCGACGATCCGCTCGAGGTCATCCACCGAGCCGAACTCGACCACGATCTTTCCCTTTCTCTTCCCGAGACTGACTGTAACCCTCGTGTCCAGTCGATCCGAGAGCCGTTCGGCGACGTCCTGGAGACCGGGCATCTGCATCGGCTTACGCTTCGCCGGTCCCGCGGGGGAGGAGGGCTGATCGTCGCCCCGGTTGGCGAGAGTGACCGCTTCCTCGGTGGCCCGGACGGACATACCTTCGGCCACGATGCGCGCCGCCATGGCCTCCTGTGCATCGCTGCCGGTCTCCATCGAGAGCAGTGCGCGAGCATGGCCGGCAGACAGGACGCCGGCCGCGACGCGCCGTTGCACGGGAATCGGTAGCTTCAGCAACCGGATCATGTTGGTGATCAGTGGCCGTGACCGCCCGAGCCGATTGGCCAGTTCCTCATGGGTGACCCCGAACTCCTCGAGCAACTGTTGGTACGCCGCCGCCTCTTCGAGTGGGTTCAGCTGTGCACGATGGATGTTCTCGAGCAGCGCATCACGCAGCATCTCGGCGTCGGCGGTCTCCCGCACGATCGCAGGAATGGTGTCGAAGCCGGCTTCTTTGCTGGCCCGCCACCGACGTTCGCCCATCACGAGCTGATAGGTCACACCGTCATCGGTGGGTGTGGGCAACGGCCGCACCACGATGGGCTGCATGAGCCCGAACTCCTTGATGGAGTGCACCAGCTCGGCGAATGCCTCTTCGTCGAAGACCGTGCGCGGCTGCTTGGGATTCGGCTGGATCTGTGCCGGCGGAATCTCGCGGTACACCGCACCGACCTCCGACGACACGACGGCAGCACCGTCAGTTGCCTCGGCGGATGCCCCGGACGCAGGTGTCGTCGGGGTGGAGGGGGGAGCCCCTGCACCCTTGCCGATGATCACGTCCGCCGCCGCCGAACCGAGGCGGGGTCCCGACGGTGCGTCGCCTTCCGGCGGTCCGGTGGGGATCAGCGCGGCAAGACCACGACCGAGGCCGCCGCGACGTTGTGCGGGTTCTCGCTGACTCACTGTTGTCCTCTCCCTGTGTTCACCGTGAAACCGTTCGCGGCGACATCACGACCGGTCAATTCGTCGCCGATTGAGCAGCCCCGAGCCGCCAAACGACCGGTGAACTACCCGCTGATTGAGTAACCCCGAGCCGCCAAACGACCGGTGAACTACCCGCTGATTGAGTAACCCCGAGCCGCTAGTGTCCCGCGCCGGAAATTCGTTACATGAGTTCGGCGGTCCAGGTGGATGCATCGCGAGGCGGCGGAGGATGCAGGTACTGGATGTACCTGCGACGACGCCAACGAAGCGAGGCGCCGCCTGGACGTCGAAATCATCATCGAATTTCCGACGCGGGACACTAGGCGAGGGGTGTATCGAAATCAGCAGAGCCCACGCCTCCGACTCGGCCGTTCCCCGCACGGCCGTGCACCCGGCAGCAACCGTCGTACTCGGTCTGCACCCCGCTGCCCGAGCGCTCATGCGCGCGCGCTTCGCAGGGCGAGCTCACGAGACGCGTCGAGGTAGCTCATGGCTCCACGTGAACCCGGGTCGTACTCGATGATGGTCATCCCGAATCCGGGTGCCTCGGACACCTTCACACTCCGGGGGATGATCGTGTTGAGCACCGTCTCCCCGAAGTGGCGACGCACTTCCTCGGCCACCTGGTCGGCGAGCTTGGTGCGTCCGTCGTACATCGTCAGCACCACGGTCGAGACGTGCAGCCCCGGATTGAGATGGGCCTGCACGAGTTCGATGTTGCGCAGCAACTGACCGACACCCTCAAGTGCGTAGTACTCACACTGGATCGGAATCAGGACTTCCTTGGCGGCCACCATCGCATTCACCGTCAGCAGACCCAACGATGGCGGGCAGTCGATCAACACGTAATCGATGCCGAGTTCGGACAGCAGATTCTCATCGAGTGCGTTGCGCAGACGGTTCTCCCGAGCCACGAGCGACACCAGCTCGATCTCGGCACCAGCAAGATCGAGGGTCGCCGGGACACAAAAGAGACGGTCGTTGTTCGGACTCTGCTGGGTGGCCTCACGCAACGAGACGTCGCCGAGGAGCAACTCGTACACCGACGCGATGTCGGGGGCGCGGTGGTCGATGCCCAGTGCCGTGCTGGCGTTGCCCTGCGGATCGAGATCGATCACGAGAACTCCGAGTCCATGCAGCGCGAGTCCCGCGGCGATGTTCACCGTGGTGGTGGTTTTCCCGACACCACCTTTCTGATTCGCAATGGTGATGATGCGGGGCGACGGCGGGTGGGGGAGCTCCCCGGCGCCACCGGGCGTCAGCACCTGACTGGCACGAGCTGCCGCGGCAGCAATCGGGGTGTCATCGAATCCGGGAACCGACCTAGGGGAGGAGCCTCCATCGGCACTTGTTTCACGTGAAACACTTCGGTCCTGTTCGACCACGCCTGGACTCCTTCGCCCCACTTCGTATCCGTTGGCACCCTGGTCGGTATCACCGCCGGAGATCTCGGCGACTTCAGCGGCACCCGACAGATCACCGGTCTGCCGTCTATTCTGCGCCCTCCGTGAACTCCACACCAATCTGGTCACCCCTTCCGATCGCGACGACGCCCGCGTCGCTTCGCCGCACTCCTGGCACCCTGTGTACCCGTCGTTGTGCGGGCACCGCCGACGGCCCGCTTGTGTCCGATCACGACGGTGGTTGCGACGTCCAGCACGCCGGCACCGCACTGTTCCACGTGGAGATCGACAATGCCCTGCCGGTGTGCGACCTCACCGTCGCGCTCGATCTCTTCGGCCGCTGACGAACCCTTGATCGCAACCATTCGACCGCCATCCCGGACCAACGGCGCGGACCACTTCGACAGGCGCTCCAGCGGTGCCACTGCGCGCGAGGTCACCACATCGGCGCCACCGATGTCGGATCGCACAGCTTTCTCCTCGGCACGTCCACGGATCACTCGCACATTCAGCTCCAGCTCGTCCACGATGCGCTCCAGGAACTCACTTCTACGCAGCAGCGGTTCCACCAAAGTGATCGAGAGGTCGGGACGAGCCATGGCAAGGGGGATACCCGGCAAACCCGCCCCGCTGCCGATGTCGACGACGGTCTCGGCGTCTTCGATTACGTCGCCCAGGACGGCACAATTGAGAATGTGCCGCTCCCACAACCGCGGCACTTCGCGCGGACCGATGAGGCCGAGCAGCACACCGTCCGTCGCCAACGCGGCGCAGTAGCGGTCGGCCCTGGTTTGGTTATTACCGAAGACCGAGATCGATGCCTCGGGCGCATGTGGGATCTCCACTTCTTCGTCGCGTTTCACGTGAAACATCCTCTCACTGCATTGGGCTGCTGGAAGCCTGCTGCCGACAGTTTCACGTGAAACCGCGGCCTAAGCGTTTCACGTGAAACGACGCCAGCGGCCCAAACCACAAGCGTGTAATTCTCATACCCAGAGACGACGAAAGTCCCGGCCTGGACCGGGACTTTCGTCAATGTCGGAGTTCGGGGGACCGTCACGCGGACGGCAACACCACCACGCGGCGCCTAGGCTCGGCACCCTCACTTTCACTGACGACGCCGTCCACTGCCGCAACGGCGTCGTGGACGATCTTGCGTTCGAACGGAGTCATCGGGTCCAGTGCCTCACGCTCACCAGACTTGCGCACTCGCTCGGCCACGTCGGTTCCGAGTCTCGCCAGGCGATCGCGCCGGTCGGCCCGCCAGCGGGCGATATCGAGCATCAACCGGCTGCGCACTCCGGTGGACTGCTGAACCGCCAGTCGCGTCAGCTCCTGCAGGGCATCGAGTACTTCGCCCTTGCGGCCCACCAACTTGTCGAGGTCGTCACCGCCGTCGATACTCACGACCGCACGATCACCGTCGACGTCCAGGTCGATGTCGCCATCGAAGTCCAGCACGTCGAGCAACTGCTCGAGGTAGTCGCCGGCGATCTCGCCCTCTTCGACCAGCCGATCCTCTTCGTCGATCTCCTCCTCATCGGCTGAGTCATCGGACTCTCCGTGCGAAGCGGCATCATCGGCATCCCGCGATGCGGCTGCGTCGGATCCGGTCTCGGCATCGGCACCCGAGGAGCCCGGGCCGGTCGCTTCGTCGGCTTGCGAGGCCGCATCCGTGGCCGCCGGCGATACACCGGCGTCGTCACTCACCGAGTCGTCGATCTCGCGAACCTGTTCGTCGTGTGCAGCAGTCTCTGCTGTCATCTCACTTCCACCTAACTCTGCTTCTCAACCAAACGTCTGCGTTCCACTCGAGGGGGAGGGGAGTGGTCACCCGATCAGGTCAGTGCCGCCCTCCGGGCCGGCCTCCCTTTCGACGGCGCGAACCACCCTTGCGGTTCTTGGCCGCCACGTGAGCGGTGCCCGACTTCTGCGGTCCGGACTTCTGCCCCTGGCCGGCGGATCTGCCACCGGATGATCGCTGTGCCGCGCCGGCATCCGGACCCGACGAAGTCGTGGAAGCATCGTCCTTCTCCGACTCGGTATGAGCATCGGTGCCGGTGGCCGCGTCATCGTCGCCCCCCTGCGCGGCCGCCGACGTGTCAGCAGATGAGTCGGACGAGCCGGCTGCCGTGGACTTCGATTTGTCGAGCCCCAGCATGCGCTGCAGACCGGCCAGCGGACCCGCCGACGTGGTCGTCGTGGTCGTCGACGTCGTCGCATCTTCCTCGGGCGCCACCACGTCACCGTCGACCGTCGCGGGTTTCTTGGCACGGTCCGGACGCGCACCCGGCTTGGGCGCGTTCGCTTTCAGCTTCTCCTGTTTGAGCCGCCGTGCTTCCTCTTCTTCACGTTCGATACGACCGAACACGATGTGCTGCTGACCGTAAGTCCAGAGGTTGTTACTCATCCAGTAGAGGAGAATCGCCACCGGGAAGAACGCACCGGTGACCAGAATGCCCAGCGGGAAGATGTAGAGCGCCAGCATATTCATCATGCGGGTCTGCGGGTTCTCCAGCGCCGCTTCCGGCTGGCGGGCGACCGACGCACGGGAGTTCATGTGCGTGGCGATCGACGCGATGATCATCATGGGGATCACCACGATGGCGATCTGGGTGCGGGTGAAGTCGATGGCTGAGCCCGGCTCGACGAAGGCCTGGAATTCCGAGACCGGCTCGGTGATGTAGGACGACAGCGGCACCCCGAACAGGCGGGCGTCGAGGAAGTTCTGCACCAGCTCCGGGCTGAACGCGTAGTTGCCGAGTGACCGCGTCTCCTCGGCGGACATACCGGGCTGGCCGAGACCGGTCGCCATCCGGTTGAACGACCGCAACACGTGGAACAAACCGATGAAGACCGGGATCTGCAGCAGCATCGGCAGACAGCCGAGCAGCGGATTGAATCCGTGCTCGCGCTGCAGCTTCTGCATCTCCTCGGTCATCTTCACGCGATCCTTGGCGTACTTCTTGCGGATCGCCTGCAACTGCGGGTTGATCTCCTGCATCTTCTTCGTGGTGCGAATCTGCCGCACGAAGGGCTTGTAGAGGATCGCGCGCAGCGTGAACACGAGGAACACCACCGACAGCGCCCATGCCACACCGTCGCCGCCCGGCGAGTCCGGCGTCACATGGCTGAACAGCCAATGCCAGACCCACATGATCCAGGAGACCGGATAGTAGATGAAGTTCAGCACGGGTCAGTTACCCCTAACCTCTGACGGTGTCGATTCCTCGACAGATCGTTCACTGGTGACTGGTCGTTCACTGGTGGTGAAGAGTTCGCGGCGACCGCGTTCGGGAACCGGGTCGTAGCCCGGCTTGTGCCAGGGACCGCATTTCAGCAGCCGCACCACCGACAACCATCCTCCGTAGAGAAATCCGTGACGGGAGAGTGCCTCGACGGCGTAGCCGGAGCACGTCGGTTCGAAGCGGCATGTCGGCAACCGCATCGGGGAGACCCACGTGCGGTAGAGCTCGATCACGAAGATGACCACCTGCCGGGGCAGGCGATGGATCCAGCGCAGCGGCGACGTGGTGCGGGGCGCGCCCGGATCCGGCGCTGCGGGGTCCTCGGTCACGATCGGACCCGAGGCGAATGACTCGTGGAGAGGCGCTCATCGAACGCCTCACGGATCCGGCGTCGTGACAGCGCCGCGGTGATCTGCTCGGACAGCTCGGCGCTGCCGAGTTGTGCCGTAGAAGGACGTGCGCGGATCACCATCATCGTCTCGGGCACGGAGAATTGATCGTGCACGCGGGCGAACGCGGCCCGCAATCGACGCGCCACCCGATGCCGGGTCACCGCGTTCCCCACGGCCTTGCTGACGATCAGCCCCAGCCATGGACCACCGACCGTGGCAACCATGGCGGGTCGTTCGTCGGGGTCGGCTGGGGGTGAGGTGTTCAGCGGGAGCACATGGATGACGAGATCACGCGTCGTCACCCGCACACCGCTCTTCAGCGTGCGATCGAAGTCGGATCCACGTGAGATCCGATGAGCGGCAGCCACCATCGATACGAGTAACCGGCGGTGGGAACGCCACCGCCGGTGACATCGACGTCGACTCAGGCCGTGAGCTTCGCGCGGCCCTTGCTGCGGCGACCGTTGACGATGGCCCGTCCGGCGCGGGTGCGCATACGGAGACGGAAACCGTGCACGCGTGCGCGACGACGGTTGTTGGGCTGGAAAGTCCGCTTGCCCTTGGCCATGGGTGACTCCTTGTGCTCTTGTGTGATCGCGCCGACAGCACGCGCGAACCACATCCCTGGTTGGTGGTCTGCTGATCCCGGTGCGGTGCCGAACTGACGCCGGATGGATGACCGGTGGCCATCACGCAAATCCGTCACCTGGATGACCAGTCGAGACTACTGAGTACGGCACCGCAAATCAAACGAACCGATGGCAAGCACCCACGCCGGTGACGCCGCCCACACCATGAGATCGATCATGCTGAGAGGGGCGCTCACCAGTTGCACGATTCGTCCGATCGATTGCCTCATTCACTTTGTCGGGCGCGCTGCACTCTGTTAACTTCGGCGCAGGCTCAACAAAGAGACGATTCAGTGAACTCCCTCCTGGCCGGCTTGAGACTTCGAGATACCCCCAGATCTGTACACAGCTGTGGACAACTATGTGGACAACTCGCGTTGGGGTGCGGCATGGTGACATGCTCATGACCGACGCTGGTCGTAGTTCCGGTAGGAGGGGCGCAGCACCGTGGTGAGTGATCGTGATTCGTTCGGCGAAGTGTGGCAGAGCGTCGTCGCCGAGCTCAACGACGACGCCTCCGCCCATCATCATGAGCCGCTGACCCGCCAACAGAAGGCGTGGCTGTCGCTTGTCCAACCGCTGACCCTCGCCGAGGGTTTCGCACTCCTGACCGTGCCGACCCCGTTGGTGCAGGAGCAGATCGAGCGCAATCTGCGCGACACCATCCGCTCGGCGCTGAGCCGCCACCTCGGACAACCGGTCGACCTCGGCGTCCGGATCGCCACCCCGATGGTCGAGGAGGCGGTAACCGATCCGCCGCCGCTCACCGACCATCACGACCCCACGGCCGCTCACACCGTCATCCCGCACACCGCCGGCCCGCTCGCGCCGTCGACGGCCCCGACCGGGTTCGACGGCCGTCCGGATAGAACCGCGCCTGCTCCCGAGACGTCGGATTGGTCCACCTACTTCGCCGAACGACCCACCGCCGGCCAGTCCCCGTCGAGTGCCAATCTCAGCCCGAAGTACACCTTCGACACGTTCGTGATCGGCGCTTCCAACCGTTTTGCCCATGCGTCGGCGGTGGCGGTGGCCGAGGCGCCGGCGCGCGCCTACAATCCGCTGTTCATCTGGGGCGAGTCCGGCCTCGGCAAGACCCACCTGCTGCACGCCGCCGGCCATTACGCCCAGCGACTGTTCCCCGGCATGCGGGTGAAGTACGTCTCCACCGAGGAGTTCACCAACGACTTCATCAACTCGCTGCGTGATGACCGCCGGGTCGCGTTCAAACGGCGCTACCGCGACGTCGACGTGCTGCTCGTCGACGACATCCAGTTCCTGATCGGCAAGGAAGGTATCCAGGAAGAGTTCTTCCACACCTTCAACACCTTGCACAACGCCAGCAAGCAGATCGTCGTATCCTCTGATCGGCCGCCCAAACAGCTTGCGACACTTGAGGATCGGCTCCGCACCCGCTTCGAGTGGGGTCTGATCACCGACGTCCAGCCGCCTGACCTGGAAACCCGGATCGCCATTCTGCGCAAGAAGGCGCAGATGGACAACATCGCGGTCCCCGACGACGTGCTCGAACTCATCGCGTCGAAGATCGAACGCAACATCCGTGAACTCGAAGGTGCACTCATCCGCGTCACCGCGTTCGCCTCGCTCAACAACGCCGAACTCGACAAGGCGCTCGCCGAAGTGGTGTTGCAGGCGCTGCTGCCCAACTCCGGGACCCTGGAAGTCAGTGCGGCCAGCATCCTGGCCATCACCGCCGAGTACTTCGACATCTCGGTGGAGGAGCTGCGTGGGCCCGGCAAGACCCGCTCGATCGCTCAGGCCCGACAGATCTCGATGTATCTCTGCCGCGAGCTGACCGACCTCTCGCTGCCGAAGATCGGCGAGACGTTCGACCGTGACCACACGACGGTGATGTACGCCGAACGCAAGATCCGCAAGGAGATGGCCGAACGCCGCAAGGTGTACGACCACGTCCAGGAACTCACCGCGCGTATCAAGCAGCGCGCGAACTGACGGCTCACCGCCAAACTCTCCAGTCGCCAACTCTCGACTCGAACCACAGACTTTGTGATGCCGGGATCCCACGGATCCCGGCATCGTCGTACCCGAAATCGGTTCATCACCAGCTGTGGACAAAGCTCGGGATAACCGTGGATCACATGTGTACCGGACGTGGACAGTGATGGAACGATTGTCGGCGCGCCCACAGGGCATCGGATCCCCTCACGAGTTGTCCACCAGACATCCACACGCACGCATGCCCGATGACCTGCATGAGATCGCACTGGTGCACAGATCCACAGGCCCTATGACTGAGATGGATCCCTCTCTAAAGAGAATCTTTCAAAAGAAGGTCTTGTGCACAGACGGCGCGAACGTGTGATTCGTCCGAGCTCCGGACACCCCGGCAGTTCGCCCCCATTGCCTCCCCGTCTGGCAGGCTCGTTCTACAGTTGAAATCCCATCTGGAAATCCCACCGACAGCCTCAGCGTGCTCGGCGGACGACGGTGGGTGTGGCGAGAGCAGCTGAACAGAGAAGGGCAACCACCCAGCATGAAGTTCCGTGTCGCGCGTGACGAGTTCGCAGATTCCGTTGCCTGGGTGGCCCGCAGCCTGCCGGCCCGCCCGCCGGTTCCGGTGCTCGGTTGTGTGGTGCTGACCGCCGAGGACGGCCTGGAGGTCTCCGGTTTCGACTACGAGGTGTCCGCCCAGCAGTCCATCGGCGCCGAGATCGCCGAGCCGGGCAAGGTACTGGTCTCGGGTCGTCTGCTCGCCGACATCACCAAGGCGCTGCCGAACAAACCGGTCGATGTGAGCCTTGACGGGTCACGGGTCGCGATCAGCTGCGGGAGCGCCAAGTTCTCGCTGCCGACCATGCCGGTCGAGGACTATCCGGAGTTGCCCACACCGCCCGCGGTCACCGGCACCATCCCCGCCCAGGTATTCGCCGAGGCCATCGGACAGGTTGCGGTGGCCGCCGGCAAGGACGACACCCTGCCGATGCTCACCGGCGTCCGGGTCGAGATCGACGGCAACCGCGTCGTCCTCGCGGCCACCGACCGTTTCCGACTCGCCGTCCGTGAACTCGAATGGCAGCCGACCGGCGCCGAGGCCACCGGGGCCGTGCTGGTTCCGGCCAAGACCCTCTCGGAAAGCGCCCGCACCGCCGGATCCGGCACCGGCGAGATCTCACTGGCCTTCGGGACCGGCTCGAGTATCGGCGGCGAGGGCATCATGGGCATTCTCGGCGAGACCAAGCGCAACACGACCCGGCTGCTCGACGCCGAGTTCCCCAAGTTCCGTCAGCTGCTGCCCGCCAGCCACACGGCCATCGCCACCATCGACAGCGCGCCGTTGCTCGACGCGATCAAACGTGTGGCCCTGGTCGCCGAGCGTGGTGCGCAGGTCCGGATGGAGTTCAGCGACGGCCTGCTGGTGCTCACCGCCGGTGGCGACGAGGCCGGCAAGGCGGAGGAAGAGCTGCCGGTGCAGTTCCACGGCGAGCCGCTGACCATCGCGTTCAACCCCGGCTATCTGCAGGATGGCCTCTCGGCCATCGGCGTGCCGACCGTGGACTTCGGGTTCACCACCCCCAGCCGTCCGGCGGTTTTGCGGCCCTCCACCGGTGAGGAGCCCGTCGCCGACGAGTCCGGCGCCTTCGTGGCCCCGGACAGCGTGTTCACCTACCTGCTGATGCCGGTGCGTCTGCCGGGCTGAGTTCCGGCCGCGCCGTTCGCAGATCCGCACCGACCGAAGGGACGTCAATGCAGCTCGGGCTCGTGGGCCTCGGCAAGATGGGTGCCAATATGCGCACCCGCATCCAAGAGGCCGGGCATCAGGTTGTCGGTTACGATCCGCGGCCGGAGGTCTCCGACGTGGGGACCCTCGCGGACATGGTCGCCGCGCTCGACGCGCCGCGCGCGGTGTGGGTGATGGTGCCGTCGGGGGATCCGACCCGCACCACCATCGCGCAGCTCGCCGAGTTGCTCGAGCCCGGTGACGTGGTGGTCGACGGCGGCAACTCCAAGTACAGCGACGACCTTCCGAATTCAGAACTGTTGGGCGGCAACGGGGTCGGCTACGTGGACTGCGGTGTCTCCGGTGGTGTGTGGGGATTGCGCAACGGATACGGGCTGATGGTGGGCGGTTCCGACGACGACGTGACCCGGCTGATGCCGGTCTTCGACGCGCTGCGGCCGCCGGGTGAGCGGGCCGACGGTTTCGTCCATGCCGGTCCGGTCGGTGCCGGTCACTACGCCAAGATGGTGCACAACGGTGTCGAGTACGGGTTGATGCACGCCTACGGAGAAGGCTACGAGCTGCTCAGCGCTGAGCCGTTGATCACGGACGTCGAAGGCACCCTGCGCGCCTGGACCACCGGGACCGTAGTGCGGTCCTGGCTGCTCGAATTGCTCGTCCGGGCCCTCGACGAAGATCCTGGTCTCGCCGAGATCTCCGACTACACAACCGATTCCGGGGAAGGTCGGTGGACTGTGGAGGAGGCGATCCGGCATTCGGTGCCGGCCAACGTGATCTCCGCGGCCCTGTTCGCGCGCTTCGCCTCACGGCAGGATCAGGGGTCCCCGGCGCTCAAAGCGGTGTCGGCACTGCGCAATCAGTTCGGTGGACACTCGGTCAAGGACAGCTCGGGACGTTCGGTCGGCGAAACCGGCACCCCGACCTGACGTGTTCGTCCGCGAACTGTCCCTGCGCGAGTTCCGGTCCTGGCGAGAAATCGATCTGACGCTGCGTCCAGAACCGACGATCTTTGTGGGCCGCAACGGGTTCGGTAAGACCAACCTGCTCGAGGCAGTGGGTTATCTGGGTACTCTGCGCTCACACCGGGTCAGCACTGACGCACCGCTGGTGCACAGCGGATCGTCGTCGGCCACGGTCACCGGAACGGTCGAGAACTTGGGCCGCGAACTCACCGTGCAGCTGCAGATCAACGCCGAGGGCGCCAACAAGGCGACTGTCAACGGTGCGCCGTCGCGCCGAAGCCGGGACATCCTCGGCATCCTGCGCTCGGTGATGTTCGCGCCGGAGGATCTGTTGCTGGTGCGCGGTGATCCGTCCGACCGCCGCCGATTCATCGACGAACTCGTCGCCCAACGTGGACCCCGTTGGGCTGCAGCACGTTCCGACTACGACCGGGTGCTTCGCCAACGATCGGCACTGCTGAAGACGGCAGGATCCGCGCTGCGACGAGGCGGTTCGGACGCCGAATCGGTGATCAGCACGCTCGACGTGTGGGACGGCCAACTCGCCGATCTGGGCGGCCAGGTCACCGCCGCACGGATCGAGGTGCTACGGCAACTCCGTCCGCACGTCACCGAATCATATGCATCGATCGCACCGCATTCGCGGCCGGCGACGATGCGGTATCGGGCCGCGGCCGGGCCGGAGGTGGTCGCAGCCGACGATGCCCCGGTCTCCGCCGATGACATCACCGAGATCCTGTTGACCCGGTTGCGCGAACTGCGCGACAAGGAGATCGACCGCGGGGTGAGCCTGGTGGGTCCGCATCGCGACGACCTCGACATCGTCCTCGGCGACGAGGTGGCCAAAGGCTTCGCCAGCCACGGTGAGTCCTGGTCACTGGCGCTGGCGCTGCGGCTGGGTTCGGTGGAACTGGTCCGGGCCGAGGGCATCGAACCGGTGATCATGCTCGACGACGTCTTTGCCGAACTCGACGCCCAGCGTCGCGCGCAACTCGTCGCGTTCACCGAAACCGCCGAACAGTTGCTGATCACCGCGGCGGTTGGCGAGGACATTCCCGACACCATCGGTGGTCGCCGGGTTTCTGTCGGGGTCGTGGAGGACAATGGCACTCGACATTCGGTGCTGACCGAGCCGACTGCAGGGGAGGGCGGTGCATGAGCGAGTCGAGGCCGGACGGAGCGTCACCCCAGACAGGCCCGTCACATTCGTCGGGGTATGAACTCGCCCGGCGAGCATTGGAGGAGGCGCGGGCCGTGGCCCGCGCCCAGGGCAAATCTGTCGGCCAGGGCAGGTCTTCCCCGGTGACCGAACGTCGCCGACCGGCCGGCCGCCGACGTCGCTGGTCCGGATCCGGTCCGGATGCGCGGGATCCGCAGCCCCTGGGTCGCCTCGCGGGCAGTCTGGCCCGGGAACGTGGGTGGGAGCCGCAGATCGGGCAGGGCACCGTCTTCGGTCTCTGGGAGCAGATCGTCGGACCCGACGTGGCCGCACATGCTCAACCGACATCCTTGCAGGACAACGTCTTACACATCTCCGCCGAGTCCACTGCCTGGGCCACCCAACTGCGCTACATGCAGGGTCAGATCCTCGCGAAGATCGCCGGTGCCGTCGGCGACGGGATGGTCACCAGCCTGCGGATCACCGGACCCAAGCAGCCGTCGTGGCGCAAGGGACCCAAACACATCGCCGGCCGTGGACCCCGCGACACCTACGGGTGACCCTCCGGACCGCCCGCCGCGAGCCGTAGCGGCCGAGGGGCGAGTCAGCGTACGTCAGACGGAAGAATCCGGCCTCATCCACGATCGGACCGGCATCTCACGAAAAAAATCGATCTACGCGGTTGTTAGCGGCCCCGGATACCCGTTCCTGGTCGGGTCAGGCAGTAGTATGTAGGCAGTTGTCCCGACAGGGGTGGAGCCACCTGGGCAGAGTGCCCGGACTGCATACCGATCTCGTCCGTGCGCGGAGTGCGGATGAGGTCGTCGTGCGTCAAGGCTTCACCCCCGCCGGGTTTCACCGAGACAGAAGGAGCGGACGCACCTCGTGGCCGACACCAACACCACCGGTTCCGACGACGCTGCGGCGAAGAAGAACCGCAAGTCCAAGAAGCCGGGCGAGTACAGCGCCGATTCGATCAGCATCCTGGAAGGTCTCGAGGCCGTTCGCAAACGGCCTGGCATGTACATCGGTTCCACCGGTGAGCGTGGCCTGCACCATCTGATCTGGGAGGTCGTCGACAACTCGGTCGACGAGGCGATGGCCGGATACGCCAGCAAGGTGGAGGTCACCCTGCTGGAGAACGGTGGTGTGGAGGTCGTCGACGACGGCCGCGGCATCCCCACCGACATGCACAAGACCGGTGTGCCGACCGTCGAGGTCGTCATGACCCAGCTGCACGCCGGCGGCAAGTTCGACTCCGACGCCTACGCGGTCTCCGGTGGTCTGCACGGTGTGGGCATCTCGGTGGTCAACGCGCTGTCGACCCGTGTCGAGCTGGAGATCAATTACGGCGGTTTCCACTGGGAACAGCACTACGACCACGCCAAACCCAGCAAGCTGGAAAAGGGTGACGCCACCCGCAAGACCGGCACCACCGTGCGGTTCTGGCCGGACGCCGACATCTTCGAGACCACCACCTTCAGTGCCGAGACCGTGGCGCGGCGCCTGCAGGAGATGGCGTTCCTGAACAAGGGACTGACCATCACGCTCACCGACAACCGGCTCAGCGATGAGGCCGCGGTGGCCGAGGCGGAGATGGACCCGGATGCCGAGGACGGCGCCGAGACCATCAAGTCCGAAGCCGAGAAGGCGCAGAAGGCCGCCAAGGTGCGCACCCGCACCTATCACTACCCGGATGGTCTGGTCGACTACATCAAGCACCTCAACCGGACCAAGAACGCCATCCACACCTCGGTGGTCGGCTTCACCGCCAAGGGCACAGGCCACGAGGTGGAGATCGCGATGCAGTGGAACGCCGGCTACTCCGAGTCGGTGCACACCTTCGCCAACACCATCAACACCCATGAGGGCGGCACCCACGAAGAGGGCTTCCGCGCCGCGTTGACCAGCACCGTCAACAAGTACGCCTACGACAAGAAGCTACTCAAGGAGAAGGACGGCAAACTCACCGGCGACGACATCCGTGAAGGATTGGCCGCGGTGATCTCGGTGAAGGTCGGCGACCCGCAGTTCGAGGGACAGACCAAGACCAAGCTCGGTAACACCGAGGTGAAGAGCTTTGTGCAGAAGACCTGCAACGAGCATCTCGCACACTGGTTCGAGGCCAATCCGGCCGAGGCCAAGATCATCATCAAGAAGGCGGTGGATTCCGCGCAGGCGCGGCTGGCTGCCCGCAAGGCGCGAGAGTTGGTGCGTCGCAAGACGGCCACCGACATCGGCGGTCTGCCCGGCAAGCTCGCCGACTGCCGCAGCAACGACCCCACCAAGTGTGAGGTCTACATCGTGGAGGGTGACTCCGCCGGTGGCAGCGCCAAATCCGGGCGCGACTCGATGTATCAGGCGATCCTGCCCATCCGCGGCAAGATCATCAACGTCGAAAAGGCACGGATCGACCGGGTGCTCAAGAACACCGAGGTGCAGTCGATCATCACCGCCTTCGGCACCGGCATCCACGACGAGTTCGACATCGCCAAGCTGCGATATCACAAGATCGTGCTGATGGCCGACGCCGACGTCGACGGCCAGCACATCGCAACCCTGCTGCTCACGCTGTTGTTCCGGTTCATGCGTCCGCTCATCGAGCACGGCCACGTCTACCTGGCGCAGCCGCCGCTGTACAAACTGAAATGGCAGAAGACCGAGCCGGAATTCGCCTACTCCGATCGGGAACGCGATGGCCTCCTCGAGGCCGGCCGGGCCGCCGGCAAGAAGATCAACACCGACGACGGCATCCAGCGTTACAAGGGTCTCGGCGAGATGAATGCCAAGGAACTGTGGGAGACCACCATGGATCCGGCGGTGCGTGTGCTGCGTCAGGTCACCCTCGACGACGCCGCCGCAGCCGACGAACTGTTCTCGATCCTGATGGGTGAAGACGTGGCCGCCCGCCGCAGCTTCATCGCCCGAAACGCGAAAGACGTTCGCTTCCTGGACGTCTGAGATCCGTCCGATGGTCGATCTCGCTGGTGGTTGAGGTGCGAGGAGCCTGCGACGAGCCTCGAAACCACCGCCGCCGACAGTCTCAACGAAAGAGAACCCCATGACTGACACCACACTGCCTCCCGCCGGGGGAGAGGGCGACCGCATCGAGCCGGTCGATCTCGGCCAGGAGATGCAGAACAGCTACATCGATTACGCGATGAGCGTGATCGTGGGCCGCGCGTTGCCAGAGGTGCGCGACGGCCTCAAGCCGGTGCATCGCCGCCTGCTGTACGCATCCTTCGATGCCGGTTTCCGGCCCGACCGCAGCTACGTGAAATCGGCGAAACCCGTTGCGGAGACGATGGGTAACTACCATCCGCACGGCGACTCGGCGATCTACGACGCACTGGTGCGGCTGGCGCAGCCGTGGTCGATGCGGTATCCGCTGATCGACGGGCAGGGCAACTTCGGTTCCCGGGGCAACGACGGTGCGGCCGCCATGCGTTACACCGAGGCCCGTCTCACGCCGTTGGCGATGGAGATGCTGCGGGACATCGACAAGGAGACCGTCGATTTCATCCCGAACTACGACGGCAAGACCAGCGAGCCGACGGTGCTGCCCTCGCGCATCCCGAACCTGCTGATCAACGGTTCCGGCGGTATTGCGGTCGGTATGGCCACCAACATCCCGCCGCACAACCTCAATGAGGTTGCCAATGCGGTGTTCTGGGCGCTGGAGCATCCCGACGCCGACGACGAGGCGTTGCTCGCCGCGTGTATGGACGCCATCAAGGGTCCCGATTTCCCCACTGCCGGACTGATTGTCGGCAGTCAGGGCATCAAGGATGCCTACACCACCGGCCGTGGCAGCATCCGGATGCGCAGCGTGGTGGAGATCCAGGAGAACAAGGGCACCACCCAGCTGCTGGTCACCGAACTGCCGTATCAGGTGAACCCGGACAACCTGATCCAGTCGATCGCCGAGCAGGTCAACGAGGGAAAACTCAAGGGCATCAGCCGAATCGAGGATCAGTCCTCCGATCGCGACGGTATGCGCATCGTCATCACCCTGCGCCGCGACGCGGTGGCGAAGGTGGTGCTGAACAACCTGTACAAGCACAGCCAGCTGCAGACCAGCTTCGGCGCCAACATGCTCTCCATCGTCGACGGTGTGCCGCGTACGCTCCGCCTGGATCAGATGATCCGGCTCTACGTCGAGCACCAGATCGACGTGATCGTGCGTCGTACCCGGTACTTGCTGCGCAAGGCCGAGGAGCGCGCCCACGTGCTGCGCGGTCTGGTCAAGGCGCTCGACGCCCTCGACGAGGTGATCGCACTGATCCGCGCCTCGGCGAACACCGAGGCCGCCCGCACCGGCCTGATGGATCTGCTCGACATCGACGAGATCCAGGCCGACGCGATCCTGGCGATGCAGCTGCGTCGTCTGTCGGCGTTGGAGCGGCAGAAGATCATCGACGAGTTGGCCGAGATCGAGCGTGAGATCGCCGATTACAAGGACATCCTCGACAAGCCCGAGCGTCAGCGCGCGATCGTGCGAGACGAGCTGACAGAGGTCGTCGAGAAGTACGGCGACGACCGGCGCACCCAGATCATCGCCGCCGACGGCGACGTCAGCGACGAAGACCTGATCGCGCGTGAAGAAGTGGTCGTCACGATCACCGAGACCGGTTACGCCAAGCGGACCCGCTCGGATCTGTATCGCAGCCAGCGCCGCGGCGGCAAGGGTGTGCAGGGTGCCGGCCTCAAGCAGGACGACATCGTCAAACACTTCTTCGTCAGCTCGACACACGACTGGATCCTGTTCTTCACCACCAAGGGTCGCGTCTACCGGGCCAAGGCGTACGAGCTGCCCGAGGCCAACCGGACCGCCCGCGGTCAGCACGTGGCGAATCTGCTCGCCTTCCAGCCCGAAGAACGCATCGCCCAGGTCATCCAGCTCAAGACCTACGAGGACGCGCCATACCTGGTGCTGGCCACCCGCAACGGTCTGGTGAAGAAGTCCAAGCTGGTCGACTTCGACTCCAATCGGTCCGGCGGCATCGCCGCGATCAACCTGCGGGGCGAGGACGAACTGGTGGGTGCGCA
The DNA here is from genome assembly GCF_026262595.1 of Gordonia aquimaris. Lineage (NCBI taxonomy): Bacteria > Bacillati > Actinomycetota > Actinomycetes > Mycobacteriales > Gordoniaceae > Gordonia > Gordonia aquimaris. The sequence goes on from NZ_JAPKFM010000011.1 coordinate 68,426, forward strand.
GCTGTGCAGCGCCGACGACGATCTGTTGCTGGTGTCGGCCAAGGGCCAGTCCATCCGGTTCCATGCCGACGACGAGGCGCTGCGGCCGATGGGTCGCCAGACCTCCGGCGTGCAGGGTATGCGCTTCAACGGCGACGATCTGTTGCTGTCGCTGAACGTGGTCCGCGAGGGCACGTACCTGTTGGTCGCCACGTCGGGCGGCTACGCCAAGCGCACCGGGATGGATGACTACCCGGTACAGGGTCGTGGCGGCAAGGGTGTGCTCACGATCCAGCACGACCGCAAGCGCGGAGAACTGATCGGTGCGCTGATCGTCGACGACGACTCGGAGCTGTATGCGATCACCTCCGGTGGCGGTGTCATCCGGACGGGGGCCAAGCAGGTGCGTAAGGCCGGTCGCCAGACCAAGGGTGTGCGCCTGATGAACCTCGAGGAGGGCACCACCGTCATCGCAATAGCACGCAATGCCGACGAGCCGGAAGAAGAAGCAGGCGCATCGGCGGGTCCCGGCAAGTAGTGGCCGGGTACGGCCACCGGTAGCGGTTAGTGTGGGTCCTACGACCACCGAATGAGGGAATGCCAGTGAGCTCACCGAACACACCGGACGACAAGAAGCCGACCAACGGGGATTCGGGTCCCCACGCGGCCTCTGGTTCGGGGCCGCAGGGGACCGCTCCGGGTGGCCTCGTGCCGCCGTGGCAGCGTGGCCCCAACGGCACCGGTCACCAGTCGGAGGCACCCAACGGCAATTCGCGTCAGCCCGGCCCGCCGCCGCGGGGCATCGTCAGTGCCACCGCGGCGGCGAGCATGGCCGGTCAGCAGGCGCCGATCACGAAGCTCGACGATCCGCGGGAAGCCAGTTCGTCGTACGGTTCGTCGGCCACCAAGACCGACGACCCCGGTGAGAAGTTCGTGGAGTCGCCGACCCGGCACATCGACCGCGAGAACCTGCCGGCCGAGAAGCTGCCGAACCTCGACGCCATCCATCACGTGAACGAGCCGAAGCCTGCGGCACCGCAGGCACCCACTCCGACGCGGTCGGCCCCGGCCGAGATCGGCGCGCGCCCGTTGCGTGCGGCGGTGCAAGTACGTCGCATCGATCCGTGGGCCACCTTCAAGATCGCGGCGGTGCTGTCGGTCGTCGGCTTCCTGATCTGGATGATCTCGGTGGCCGTGCTGTACCTGGTGCTCGACGGCATGGGCGTCTGGGAGCAGGTGAACAGCTCGTTCGGGACCCTGGTGACCGCCGACGGTTCCACCAGTGAGGGCGACATCATCGGTGCGGGTGCAGTGTTCGGCTGGGCCACGCTGCTCGGTGCGATCAACGCGATCCTACTGACCGCCCTGGCGACCATCGGTGCCTACATCTACAACCTGTGCGCCGATCTCGTCGGCGGCGCCGAGGTGACACTGGGCGATCTGGACTGACCGTCCTCGGGTACGCCCGGTTCCCTTCGTCATGTGCAGAAACGTTGCCCTTCCGGTTCTGGATGCGCATAGGCGGTTCCCTTCCGGTGGTTGAGTAGCGTGCGAGCCGCTAGGCGAGCAGGCGTATCGAAACCACCACCGCGGGCCTCCAACATCGACCCCTACCCTCCCTGACCACCCGTTTTGCTCCGACGCCACCCCGTCGGGTAATCTCTGTCTTCGGTTCACGGGCCTATAGCTCAGGCGGTTAGAGCGCTTCGCTGATAACGAAGAGGTCGGAGGTTCAAGTCCTCCTAGGCCCACTGCGAGAGGTGTCAGACACCCATTCGCACACCCAAGTCCGGTTGTTTCAGTCGGCACGGGGCCTTAGCTCAGTTGGTAGAGCGCCGCCTTTGCAAGGCGGATGTCAGGAGTTCGAATCTCCTAGGCTCCACCATTCCATCCATTCAATCGATCGATTGACCAACGACCCTTCTCTCGGGCTCATTCTCTAGGCACGTATCGCGCGCCGCGGCGTTCCCCTGTCAGGCGTAGTCGGCCGTCCTCCACCAAGCGTTTCAGGACTGATCTCGCCTGGGTCGGGGTCGTCTGGCATAACTCGGCGGCTTGGCCGCGGGTGATGGAGCCGTAGGCGTCTGCGTAGTCGAGGATCATTCGCTCCTGCTGGAGGGGATCAATTCCCTTGACACGCACGTAGGCGTTGCGATCTTGGGCGAGATCATAGAACCGCGCGGTGAGATGGTATTTGCGACTTCGACCGACTCCACGAGATTCGAGAATCCCGCATTCGACCAAATGGCCAAGACTCGATTTCACAATGGCCGAGATGAGATTCAGGTCGCCTGCCACTTCGAAACTTGTCGCCGAACCGGAAGTCTTCACTTCGTGAACGATCCGCAGTTCGTCGAGGCTGAGTGGCTCCTGGTGATCGCTCTCCCAGGTGAGCAGGAACCGGACGAGATCGAGGTCGGCGTTGCCGAGAGGGACGGTGACGACTACTGATTCGCTGGTGCTGTGCGAGTAGTCAGGTGCGTCGCGGCCTGCGCGCAGTTGCTGTTCGAACATGTCGTTGACTCCCTTGCCTCGTCGCTCGACCAAGCCCGCACGCTTGAATGCGGCGGCGAGAATGGGGCTGCGGGGCCGTGACTGGTCAAGGATGTTCTGGGTGGTGACGCCGGGAGGAAACCCTCCGGGGTTGGCGACCACAAATGAGCTGTCGTTCAGTTGTACGCGTATGGGACCCACGGCCGCATAGTCACGGTGTACAAGTGCGTTGGCCACTGCTTCCCGGCGCGTGATCGAGGGGATGAGTGGAATCTCAATTCGATAGAGCCCGGCCATCAGTTCGGTGACTGTGTTGCGGGCGTCGATGAGTTCACGAAGACGCTCGGCTGTACCGAGGAGGGGCTCGGCGATTCTGATGTTTGTCGATTGGTGTCCGGATCGAGCATCCTGGAAGAGCACTTCTGCGTTGGGGACCCACCGTTGCAGTGCTGCGTCGGTTCCGAACAGCAGGACGGCACCGATACTCACCGGCGCGGCGATCGGCACGAGGCCAAGAGCGCGCAACACGTCATCATCCGATAGGTCAGCGAGCTCGTCGCCGGCTTCTTGGCACAGCCGCCGGAAGCGGTCGAACTCGAGGGGATCGAGATCATCCATGCTGGCGTCTCTTGCGATGGACGCCGCGAAGTCCTGTCCGCGGGCCACCATGCCCATGCTGACGATCTCGTGAGCCGTCATTGGTGCGCACTCGGGTTGACCTGTCGACTTCAGTACCCGTTTGGTGAAGACGCCCAACTTCGTCCCGACGGGTCCCGGGTCTGCGCGGGGCACGTCGATGCGTATGACCTCGTGGCCGTCGATTGTCTCGAGGTGGACACCGACGGCGAGGGCGGGTTCGGTGTTGGCTTGGATGTATGCCGCGACGCGTTCAGGATTGGTCACCTGTCCATGGCGAGGTGAAGCGCCGACAACGGTGCCGTCGTCGTCAACTCCGATCAGCAGCACTCCTCCCTCTCCATTCGCCAAGCACGCGACCGCCTTGGTGAGGTCCTTGGCGCTGATGTCGGAGCGTTTGAACTCGGTCGTGAAGGTCTCTCCGCCTGCGATCAGTGCGCGTGACTCCATGGACCAATTATGCATAAGTATGGAATAGACTAGCCAGAGTACTCATGGAGTCATAACTTTTAAGAAGTTTGACGCGCCCACGGCTGCAGGGGTGCGCCAGAGATGGCAAAGGAGTGTGCCGCCGGCCAGGAGGCCTGTGCCCATTGCTGGTGAGGACCAATTCCAAACATGCCCCATCTCACTCATCGTGTAGTGATCACTCGAAGTCATCCACCTCCAAAGTCTGCGAGTCGGGGCATCTGCCCGACCCGCTCGTCACGACGGCTGCTGAACGCGCTTGGTGCGATTGCGCAGCGTGCGCGAGGTCAGCCAGCCATATCCGAACCAGATGAGCCCGTAGGTCACCAGCAGACCGGCGATCAGCAAGACAACGGTGAGCACCCATCCCACGGCGTCGACGATCGCCAGCGGCGCATCAGGCGCCGTGAGCACCATGGCCAGGATCGTGACGGCGGTGAGCACGACCGCGATCGCGAACGATGCGTTGACGAGAGCCCACTTCTCAGAGCTCGTCGGAATACGACCGTGGTCGCGAACGAATCGATCGCCGGCACTCATCGCGGCGATCATCGGGACGATCGCCGACGCTCCGGACCCGATGTCGAGAAACGTTCCGATGAACGCCAAGACGAGGCCCGCGCCGAGATAAGTGAGCACGAACCACCCCAGGTATCTGTTGAGCGACATGCTCACGATGATCCGGGTGCGCGGGCCGAATCCCTTGTGCCAGTGCCTGTCTGTCGTTCACGTAGCCGACTCGATTGTGGGCACGTGCTCAGCGTGTATTAAGTTCGACAGGTTGCAGTCAATTCGATGGGGGTCGTTTGGTCATGCGTAAAGCTCTTGTCTCCGTTCTGGTCGCCGCGTTCGGGGTGCTGTCATTTGCCGGTGCGGGGACGGCATCGGCCGATACACCGATTCCGATGTTCTGGACCATCGCTGGAGACAACTTCGGGACATTCGGTGACCACGCCTACTGTCGAGGAGCGTTGCACGTCAGCTTCAGTGCTCCCGCCGGGAAGCCCGGGCACGTACGCACGACCGTGACGTCCCATGGATTCACCGGTGACGGTCCGGGCTGGGCTCGAAATCCGCACTGTCGCGTCACTCTCGTGATGACGGAGATCAGTCCTAAACACTTCTACAAGACGACACGCATTCCGATGTCTTTCGGCCGCAAACCCGGTCAACGTGTGAGCCGAATCCTCGAGCCCGGTTCAGGCCCGGCGATCATCGGAGTCGGCACGTACGGCGTCGGACGCCAGTCCGGTCAGGTTCAGTCGTACGGGTCAGAAGCTCGTATGTGGGTTCCCTGATCACCGGTACCCTCCGGCCGTGACCCGTATCACACTGACGTGCGTTAGGTGTCCTCCAGACGAATGAATATTGGTGTGTCCGTTGCCAAGAACGACTTTTCGAAGCCAAACCGGCAGCTAAGCCGTGGCACAATCCGCGCGAGAAGTGATGCGCACGGCGGCGAACGGTTCGCCATTCGGTAAGGTGCTGCACAGTTTCGTCGGGGGGTGAATTCTGGATGCGCGGTGTCAGCAGCAATGCACGTCGTAATGTGCTGGCGCGGTGCCACCGCGCGCCATCTACGCTACGTGGATCTCGCATCCAGCACCCGGCAGGCTTCGGGAGTCGCCGATGACGGGCGATCGATCGGATTGGTTTGACGATGTCCCGGCCTGGCCGGCGGGCGGAGGCGCTCCGGCACGTGAGCTGGCTCGTCATCTTGCAGAGGCTCGGCTGGTGGGCGCCGGCGCTCCTATCCCGCAGCACACGTCACCGGAGCCGGACTCATATCGACCCGCGGCGGCCACCTACGGGTTCGACGCCCCTGCTGACACCGCCGCCGACTTCTCCGAGCCCGAATTCATTCCGACCGCATCGGACGACGACGATCCCTTCGAACAGATGCGGGTGCGCTCCACGAGGGCCAAGACCAAGGACGGACAGCCTGGTTTCGTGCGCACGCACCGGACCGCGCTGATCGGTGCGGCTGCCACGGTGGTCGGGCTGGTCGTGGTGGCTGCGGTGTCGATCGGACTGCTGGCCGGTCAGGGCGGTGATGACTCGACCGCGACGCAGGCCGACGCCACCGCCAGTTCGCCTGCGGACGTCTCGGATGCAACCGCCGCAGACCCCTGCCCGTCGCTGTCGGATGGGGCGGTCACCACAGGTGATGACGCGGGCGATCAGCAGACCGGCGCGGGCGCGATCAAGGCCTTCAATCACGCCTATTACGTTGATCGCTCAGCTCGCCAGGCACGTGCTGTCGCGGCACCCAACGCGGTCGCACGTGAGGATCCACTGCAGACCTTCATCGACGAGGTGCCCGAGGGAACGACGCACTGCCTGTCGATCACCGACGAAGGTGCCGGGACCTACGCGGTGGTGTTGACCGAGACGCCACCCGGCCCCGATGCCGAACGCATCGTCTACCGCCAGACGATCAAGACCATCCGCACCGACGGCAAGGTGTTCATCGCGTCGATCACCAGCGAGGAATAGCCCGCAACAGACATCGCCGCAGCGCGTGACCACGCGGCCACACACCACCAGCCCACGAAACACGAGAGGACTCACACGACGATGGCGAATCCACCCAAGCGGAGGGGCCGACACCGCGCCGAAGAAGACCGACGGTCCCCGGTGCTGATGACGATGACCTCGGCCGCACTGGCCGCGTCGATCGCGACCGGCTTCGCCGCAGGTATGGCCAACGCCGTTCCGCACCAGGGTGGCACCAGCCCGAGCGACACCGCCCCGCAGCAGGGCGGCACCACCCCCGAAGCCGAGCCGGCTCCGCAACAGGGCGGCACCACGCCGACGCCCGACGTCGCCCCGGTCAACGTGCCCGGACCCGGCACCATCCCTGGGCCGCCGCAGGAGGCGCCGTACCAGCCCTACGTCGAGCCCAGCACCTACACGGCCCCGACGTACGAGGACGCCTACAACCCGGTGCCGCAGGGACCGTTGACAGCGCCGAAACCCGTTGCGCCGGTCCGCCCGATCGCACCGCCACCGGACAAGATCCGTGTCGGCAATTACATCACCGACATCCCGGAAGGCATGTCGGATAAGGACGTCAACTCCATCAACGCGTGGGCCGCCTACGGTGAGGCGAAGATCGCGCAGGGCCTGATCTCTATCGGCGTACCCGAGGACGAGGCCACCCGGCAGGCGGCATCGACCATTATCGGTGTGGCGCTGGGTGGTACCGCGGGTGCTGCGGTCGGCGCGGTTCCGGGAGGCATTGCCGGTGCAGCCGTGGGACTTCCGGTGGGTGCAGCGGTCGGCGCGATCTACAACGCGGTGGTCTTTCCATACCTCATCGGTCCTACAGGCGGCGGCATCGTCGGCCTCGGCGCAGCCGCCGGCGCCGGCATCGGTCTCGGAGTGGGTGCCGCCGCGGGCGCGGCCGCAGGTGCGGCCACCGGCGCCCTCATCGGCGGAACCGCCGGCGGCGCACTCGCTTACGCCCTCGGGGCCGGCGACCCCGGCGCGAACCCGGACGAACCGTGGAAGCAGGGCCGCCCGGATGCCGAGCCGCTGCCCAATCCCGACGCCAACCAGTTCGAGCTGGAATTGGCACCTGAAGACGCGCAGAAGGCCGGCCTGCCGTCGGTCTCGTATGTGGTGAACTCCCGCGGCGACGTCCATGCGTCTATCAACGGTATGGAGGCGAACTGGACGGTCGAGCAGGCGTTGGCACCGTACGGGTTGCTCGGTGTCGCCGGGCCACAGGCCGAGAAGTCGGCTCAGCAGGCCACCAAGCAGCGCACCGACCAGGCGCAGAACGCCAACCCGGATCTGTATGTCGCCTGGCCACAGGAGGCCGCGCCGCAGGCCTGAGTGGTCGCAGGCGTATGCCTACACTGACTGTGGCCTGCCGCGGGGCGGGCCTCAGTCGCGACCGCGGTGAGGGATCCGGCCGGGAACACGGATTCGACCAGACACAGTTCGGAAGAGACGATGACCGAGGACATGCAGGGACACGGTGGTCCCATCCCGCCACCGTCGAACAGCGAACGTAGCGTGGTCGTCTGCGGCACCGCCGGGGGAGTGGGCACGTCGGTCATCTCCGCATTGCTGGCCGAATACCGCGCGAGCACGTCCCTGAGCGGCGCGTCGTGGTGGGTGGATGCCGCCGGCAACGACGGTGACCTCCATCAGCGGTTGCGGGCCACCGGCGACGAGGCGCTGCTGCGGACCGCGGCCGGCACCGGACTGTTGCCGGCGCCGGAGGCCGCGATCACCGACGTCGTGCTGCACACCTGGCGTTTCGGCGCGGTACCGGTGGTGGATGCGGGAGCTCGGCCGCTGACCGCGCTACCCGAGTTGTGCTCGCCGGAGCTGGCCGATGTCACACCCGTTCTGGTGGTCGGCCCGCGACCCGATCTGCTCAACCGCTCCCGCGAGGTGTTCTCGGAGTGGGAGCACGCCGGGGTTCTGCGCCGCACGATCGTGGTGATCTGTTGCCAGGTACCGACGTTGAACCACCAGGCGCTGACCGGAATGCTCACCGACGCCGTCACCGGTGAGGTGGCCGGCGTGATCGGCCTCGACTACGAACCCGTGCTGGGAGCCGGCACGGCCCTCGACAACGCTGCGCAACAGGGATTCTCACCCGCGACGCGGCAGTCGATCCACGACCTGGCCGCGGCCACAGTGCGTCGATAAGCGACACCCGCTGACAACGCGAACAGCCGCACGGCGGTCCTAAGACCCCTGACCGGCGATCCAGAAGTACGTGAGTAGCCCCAGAACGATCACCACCAGGTACAGCCAGCCGATCCAGATCGCCACGCGCGCAAACGGTTCGCCCAGTTCGCGGGTTCGCGCGATCTGCGTCCGCGCACGGTAACCGAGGTAGAGCCCGACGGGTGAGGTGATACCCAGGATCGAGAGGACCAGCGCCCAGATCGCTGTTCGGTTGGTGCCACGCGGCTTCGCCGATCGCCCTGTTCGGGTCGGCTGATTTCGCGTGGGCACCTGTTCCTCCGGGCGTTTGTCGTCGTCGATGCTGATGCTGGAGTACGCCTGCGGAGGCTTGGTCGGCTCCGAACCCTCGGTGCCGGCCGCCGTCGCCGCGGCGGTTGCGGCGGCAGGTCCGTGCAGCGGCCGGAAGTCGTCGGACTCCGTGGCCGGCGCGGACGGACGGACCTCGGTCTCGGCGGCGGATTCCGGGTCCCGCGTGACGCGGGCGGTGACCGGATCGTCGGCGGTGGTCGGAACCGACACCGTTCGGGTGGGCAGATCACCCGGAGGCAAGACACCGGGTGAATTGCCGCTGGGACGCGGCAGGGCTCCGTACGGCCGAGCCGGGGCACCCGCATTCGGCGGCCCGGGCCGCGGACCTCCAGGCGCGCCGGGGGGCGGGGGGCGTCGACCGGGCGGCGGGCGATAGCCAGGCGGTGGCGGGCCGCCTCGCATCGGAGGCGGAGTGTTGCGCCCGCCCGGACCGGTGGACCACGGCGGGATGCCATTGGCCGGACCACGCTGCGGTCCCGGACGTCCGCCGGGTCCAGGACCCGGTGCGCCCAAACCGCGTGGCGGCGCCGGTCGAGCCGGACCCTGCGGAACACCCGACTGTGGACCACCCGACTCTGGACCACCCGACTGTGGACCACCCGACTGCGGACCACCCGACTGCGGCGGCCGCGGACTGGGACGGTTCTGCGGTGGCGAATTCGGACCGCGTGGCGGCGTGACATGCGCTGGGGCTGATCCCGACGACGTGACGGGTGCCGTCGGCGGCCGCTCCCAGGGCGCCGACACCGGGGTGTTCGCAGAGGCGTCGCCGTCGGCGTCCGCGCTGCTCCGGGGGGCGCCCGGATCAGAGTTCGGACGCGAGGTGTCGTCGGAGGTCACTGTTCCAAATTACCGTTTCCGCGTCGCCGCTGTTCGGTCGGTGACCGTGCAGACACCCATCGGCGCCGCGGGGGGCCCGGCCGGCACGCTCGTCAGGACCGCCATGTGATCACGACGCCGCGGAATCCGGGTCCGCGCCGTCGGTGACTGTGCGCAGATCCTCCACGCGGGGCACGGTGGCCGAAATCGGTGGCGGCTCCCGGCGGGAGCGGCGCACGACGCCGACGGTGACCGCTGTGGCGATCAGCGCAGCAGCACTCGACACGCCCGCCCACACGTACTTGTTCGACATGCCCACCAGCGTGCCAGTCGCTCGGGTCGCCTGTCATCTCGGGTGTGTTGCGATCGGGGCGTGTGACCCGCGGTAACCGGCCGGGAACCCCTCGTCGCGGAAAGTGGTTGGATGGTGATGTGACTACTCAGAAGCAGACCGCGACCCTGCACACCAATCGCGGCGACATCGTTGTCGAACTGTTCGGCAATCACGCACCCAAGACGGTCGCGAACTTCACCGGCCTCGCGGACGGCTCCAAGGACTACAGCCAGCCGAACGCCTCCGGCGGCGACAGCGGCCCGTTCTACGACGGCTCGGTGTTCCACCGCGTCATCGAGGGCTTCATGATCCAGGGCGGCGATCCCACCGGCACCGGCCGCGGCGGGCCCGGCTACCAGTTCGCCGACGAATTCCACCCCGAGCTGCAGTTCGATCGCCCATATCTGCTGGCCATGGCCAACGCCGGACCGGGCACCAACGGCTCGCAGTTCTTCATCACCGTGGGCCCCACCCCGCACCTCAACCGTCGCCACACCATCTTCGGTGAGGTCAGCGACCCGGCGTCGCAGCAGGTCGTCGACGCCATCGCCACCACGTCGACCGATCGTGCCGACCGCCCGCTCGACGAGGTCGTCATCGAGAAGATCGAAATCAACTGACCGGCCCGCAGTACCCCGGTCCGCAGTACACCGCAGGTCCGCCTGCGGTGTGCTTTCGGCACCCCGATCGTCCCACCGGCCTGTCGTGTAGCCGGTGCGGGCGACCGGCCTGCCCCGAATGCCTCCGACCGGCCGCCGTCGGACAGCACTGCGTCGAATGTCTGCGCAACGACGGTGTCCAACGCAACGTGGCCGCCCCGACGTTCGGTGATCGCGGCATCCGACCCATGGTGGCCGGTCCGGTGGCCTCCCGGCCGTACGCGACCTACACGCTGATCGCGATCAACCTGGTCATCTTCGCGCTGTGTGCGCTGCAGGCCGGCGGTTTCGACATGCTGAACTCGCGGCTGTTCGTCGACCTCGCGCTGGTGAAACCCTTGGTCGCCGACGGCGAGTACTGGCGACTGTTCACCGCTGGGTTCCTGCACTTCTCGATCACCCACGTCGCGGTGAACATGATCTCGCTGTTCATTCTCGGCCGTGACCTCGAGATCGCCATCGGCATCCCGCGCTATCTCGGGGTGTATGTCACCTCGCTGCTGGGCGGTAGTGCCGCGGTGATGGCGTTCGGGCCCGACATCTCGATCAACGCCGGGGCGTCGGGAGCCATCTACGGCCTGATGGGTGCGGTCCTCATCGTGGTCCTCAGAGCCCGGGTGTCCCCGACACCGGTCATCTCCATCATCGTGCTGAACCTGGTCCTGTCGATCACCATTCCGGGCATTTCGTTGCTGGCCCACGTCGGTGGTCTGCTGTTCGGCGCGGCCGCCACCGCGGGCATCATCTTCGCACCCCGATGGTTGCTGTCGCCCGAGCGTCGATCGGCGGCCGCCGCCTCCCGGATCGGGTGGATCGTCATCGCCGCCCTGTTGGTACTGGCATTGGCCGTCAGTGTCGTGGTCGCGATGTCATACACCGGGATCCGCGTCTTCGTCGGCTGAACTTGCCGCGGCGGCCGGGGATCAGGCGCGTTGGTCGTCGACCACGAAGCCGGCCCGGCGCAGGTCCTCGGCGACCGCGCCGAGGTCGGCACCCAGATCCCACCGGCTGAATACCACCAGGCGGGTGTCGTCGCGCAGCGCGTCATCCGCCGAGGCGGTTGTCGGCGCATCGTGCTGCAGGAAATCGAACTCCAGTTGGCCGGTCCGACGGCCGATACGGCGGAAGTCGAGCAACCGAATCCGATCGATCCGGTCTCGCGGATAGGTGTGCGCGCCGCCGATGGTGCGCACCAGAATCGCCGGTCGGCCGTCGGGCGCGGTGATCACCGCCAGCCGCGGGCGGATGAGCAGCGCGTAGCCGGAGAATCCCAACAGCAGTAGTCCGGCGGCGCCCATCAGCACCAGACCGGCCGGGTCTCCGGCTGCCCAGACCGCCGCCACCAACAGGATCACACCACCGATGCCCAGCGCGACCGCGGCTGGCCGAGGGGTGGCCCATTCATTTGTGGATAGATGGGCTGAGTTATCCACAGGCTTTACTCACAGTGGGGATGACTTACACACATGTGGTTTCCACAGTGTGGATGAATTACACACATGTGAGTAGGTGCTGTGGACGGGTCGAGCGTCCGTTTCGCGCACGCGTCAACGCCACCGCATGGTCATCAGCAAACCCACCACCATCAGGGCGAATCCGATCAGAAAGTTCCACGGACCCAGCTCGTACATCCAGTGCAGTGCCTTGCCTTCGGCGCCCAGCGCCGATGGGGTGGCGACGAGATAGAACACGATCAGCCAGGCGAGCCCGATCAACATGAGGCCGAGCATGATCCAGACGTAGATGTTGCTGGAGGGACCCGCCTTCACCTTCACCGGCGTCCGACTTGCCGGGTTGATGGTGTAATCGGTCTTCTTCCGGACTTTTGACTTCGGCATGACTTCCTCTGTAGTGCTGAACAGCTCATCGGGCTGTCGGTCGGTCGCGACGGTACCGGGATGACTCCCTGACAGTGGGTCCGCCGCTCGCAAAGGTGTGTCTCTACGGTATCTCACCAGGTCGCCGACCCGGCAACGTCGCGTACGGCCACCGCGGGGCGGCGCAAATCCGATGGACTGCCGCCGGGTCGCCCAAGGTAGCCTGACGGAGTGAATCAGCCGCCTGTGCACGAGGGATCGGGGTCGTCAGCCGGTCGCATCCTCGTCATCGACAACTACGACAGCTTCGTCTACAACCTCGTCCAGTATCTGGGCCAGCTTGGTGTGGAAGCCGTCGTGTGGCGCAACGACGATCCACAGTTGGCCGATCCGGCGGCCGCGGTCGAGGGTTTCGACGGCGTGTTGCTGAGCCCGGGCCCAGGCACCCCGCAGCGCGCCGGGGCCACCATCCCACTGGTCGGTGTGGCCCGGCAGTCCGGGATGCCGCTGCTGGGTGTCTGCCTGGGCCATCAGGCCATCGGAGCGGCGTTCGGCGGCACCGTGGACCGCGCTCCCGAACTCCTGCACGGCAAGACCTCGCAGGTGATCCATGACGACGTGGGCGTACTGGCCGGACTCCCCAGCCCGTTCACCGCGACCCGATATCACTCGCTGACCGTGGTGCCCGACACGATTCCCGACGAACTGATCGTCACCGGCCGGACCGAGTCGGGCATCGTGATGGCGATGGCCCACCGCGAGCTCCCCATCCACGGCGTGCAATTCCACCCGGAGAGTGTGCTCACCCAGGGCGGACACCGCATGCTGGCCAACTGGCTGGCCGTCTGCGGCATCGACATCCCCGAATCTCGCGTCGCCGTCCTGGAATCGGAGATGGCCGCCGCGATCGGCTGAGGCTCCGCTGCGGCTCAGCCCGGCAGCAGACTCGCCTGACCGATCACCACCGAAACTGAGCCGCCCTTGCGCACCCGCGAGCCGGGAGCGGGGGTCTGGCTGAGCACCTTGTCGTTGTCGGGGCTGGTGATGGGCACATTGCGATCGGTCCGGTTCAGCGTCCCGTCCCCCCAACCGGCGTCGGCCAGGCTGGCGCGGACCTGCTGTAGGGTCTGACCGCGCAGGTTGGGCATCACGAACATATTGCCGCGCGACACCACGATCTGCACGGTCGTGCCCTGCTCCACCGTCTCACCGGCCGACGGCGAACTGCTCACCACCTGCCCGGCCGGGAGCTCGGAATCGCCGGCCACACTGACCACCTGCAGACCGACCTGTTCGAGCACGGTGCGCGCTTCGTCTTCGGTTTGCCCGGTCACATCGGGCACGGTGATCTCCTTGGGACCGTTACCCACGTGCACCACGACCGCGCCGTTGACGGGCGCCTCGGCCCCCACCGGCGGGGTGGTGCCGACGACCTTGTCTTTCAGTTCGCCGGTCGAATCCACCCGGTCGGTCCTGACGTTGGAGAATCCGAGCACCCGCAAGGCTTCGGTCGCCTCGTCGGGGGTCTGTCCACGCAGGTCGGGCATCTGGTGACGCTGCGGACCGGTCGAGATGTAGAGGGTGATCTCGGAGCCCTCGGCGGCCAGCACGTTCTCTGCGGGCGTGGATCGGGTTGCCGAACCGGCCGCCACCTCCAGGCTCGGCTCTTCGAGTTCTTGAACGGTGAACCCGGCGGCCTCGAGACTGTCGCGGGCCTCCGCCGACGTCTTGCCGACCACCGCGGGCACCGGGATCTGGGCGGCGGTGTCCGAACCCCACGGTGACCACAGCAGCAGACCGGCCACCAGTGCGATCACCGCGGCCACCGCCGTCCCGACGATCAGCCCGAGGCGCCGTCGTCGCACCGGCGGATCGACGTCGCCGGTGTCGTCCTCACGGCGATGCGAGCCTCCGCTGACCGCACGACGGGGTCCGGAGTCGGTCAGGGACCGTCGCGCGGTACTGTCGATGAACTCGGTGCGGTCGGCATCCGACATCAGCATCGGCGCCGACGGCCGACCCCCGGCGAGCACCTTGATCAGATCCGATCGCAGGTCGGCGGCCGACTGATACCGGTTCGCCGGGTTCTTGCTCATCGCCTTGAGCACCACCGAGTCGAGTGCCGGCGGGATCTCCTCGCGAATCGACGACGGCCACGCCGGGTCCTCGTGTACGTGCTGGTGGGCGACGGCGACCGGGGAGTCACCGGTGAACGGAGGTTCGCCGGTGAGCAGTTCGAACAGCACGCAGCCCATCGAGTAGATGTCGCTGCGCGGATCGACCTTGATGCCGCGGGCCTGTTCGGGGGACAGGTACTGCGCGGTGCCCATCACCGCCGACGTCTGCGTCATCGTCGAGGTGGTGTCGCTCATCGCCCGGGCGATGCCGAAGTCCATCACCTTCACCGCGCCGGCCTTGTCGATCATCACGTTCGCCGGCTTCATGTCGCGGTGCACGATGCCGTTGCGGTGCGAGAAATCCATCGCCGCGGCCACATCGGCCATCCACGTCATCGCCTGGCGGGGCGAGACCGGCCCGTTGGACCGCAGCACGTCGCGCAGCGTGTCGCCGTCAACGTACTCCATCACGATGAACGGCAGCGGACCGTCTTCGGTCTCGGCCTCACCGGTGTCGAAGACCTGCACGATCGTCGGATGGTTCAGTTTCGCCGCGTTCTGCGCCTCACGTCGGAACCGCAGATAGAACGTGGGATCACGTGCCAGGTCGGCGCGCAGCACTTTGATCGCGACATCGCGATGCAAACGGAGATCCCGCGCGAAATGCACCTCCGACATGCCACCGAACCCGAGCGTCTCGCCGAGTTCGTACCGATCAGACAGATGGTGCGGCGTCGACATCACTTTGCGCTCACCATCTTTCGCAGCTCACAGTCCGGCCGCGGCCGAGCGGTACCCGCTCGTGTGCTGCCATCCCCATCGACACCCCAACCATTATCGTCACCTCATCGACCCGACAGGCCGGGGATCGTGAAGGTCGGGAACACCGGGTTCTCTGCGGTCGGCGCGCCCGGGTCCGTGGTGTCTGCGGTGTCCGGCGCGGGAGGTGGCTCGGTGGTGGTCTCCTCGGTGGTGGTCTCGGCTGTTGTGGTGGGCCGCTCACGTGTCGTGGTGGTCGGTTCGGGCTCCACCTGCTCTTCGGTGGTCTCCGGGACCGCCGTGGTGGTCTCGGTCACCGTGGTCGTCGACGACGTCGCGGGCACCCCCGGCGACGACGAGTTCATGTTCAACAGCCAATAGCCGATCAACACCAGCGCGGCGACCAGCAACGCGCCGGCCACCCCGGCGAGCACCTTCTGCCCGGTCGTCCAACTGTTGTCGTCGGCCGGTGGCATCGGTCGACTGGGCGGGCGGCTCGAGGTCCGCGCCGTCGCCGGTTGCGTCGACGACCCGGTCATCGCGCGGGTCGCCGACGGCCGCATGGCCGCCGCAGCGGCGGCCCCACCGGCCGCTCCGGCCGCCGCAGCACCGGCGATGGCACCCGGTCGCGGCGGACGATGCCCGGCACGTACCGCGGCCACCGCGTCGGCGAACTCGCCACCGTTGGCATACCGCTGCCTCGGGTCCTTGGCCATCGTGGTGTCGATCAGCTCGCGCACATTGGCCGGTACCGCGTTGGGCAGCGGCGGCGGCGTCTCGCGGATGTGTTTCATGGCGACGGTGATCGCGCCGTCACCGAGGAACGGTCGGCGGCCGGTCAGCGCCTCGTAGCCGACCACACCGAGCGAGTAGACGTCCGACGCGGCGGTCGCTTCGTCGCCGGTGGCCTGCTCGGGCGAGATGTACTGGGCGGTGCCCATCACCATGCCCGTCTGGGTGACCGGCGCCGAATCGACGGCCTTGGCGATACCGAAGTCGGTGATCTTCACCTGCCCGGTCGGGGTGATGAGGATGTTCCCGGGCTTGACGTCGCGGTGTACCAGATTCTGCGTGTGCGCGGCCTGCAACGCCCGACCGGTCTGCTCGAGCATGTCCAGGGTGTTGTTCAGCGACAAGCGGCCCATCCGCGAGATCACCGAGTTGAGTGGTTCGCCGTCGACCAGCTCCATCACCAGGTACGCCAGCGGTTCACCGCCGCCGCGATCGGGTGTCTCGCCGTAGTCGAAGACGTTGGCGATGCCCGGGTGGTTCAGCTTGGCGGTGGTCTGTGCCTCTGTCCGAAATCGTGCGGTGAACTCCGGGTCGTGGGTGTACTCGGCCTTGAGTACCTTCACCGCCACCCGCCGATTGAGCCGGGCGTCGAGAGCCTCCCAGACCTGGCCCATGCCACCGGTGGCGATGAGACGCATCAGCCGGTAGCGGTCGGCGATGGTGGTGCCGCTCTGCAATGTCATCAGCTTGCACCTCCCACCAGCGCGTTGATCACAGCTCGTCCGATCGGCGCGGCCACCGCGCCGCCGGTGGAGGCGGGACCGAGGTCACCGTTCTCCACCACAACCGCCACCGCGACCTGTGCGTTCGCCGACGGCCCGAAGGCTATGTACCAGGAGTACGGCGTCTCCGATTCCACGTCGGAGGTCGCGGAGTGCTCGGCCGTACCGGTCTTCGATGCGATCGACACCGGACCGCCGGCGCCGGCGGTGTTGCGTTCGGAGTCGATCATCATCGATGTCAGCGTCGCCGCCTGATCGGAGCTGATCGGTTCGTTGATCGTGGTCGGTTGTGTCGTCTGCAGAGTACGCAGATCGGCGGCCTGGAGCTTGTCCACCAGGTAGGGCTGCATCCGGACGCCGCCATTGGCGACCGTCGCGGCGACCATCGCCATCTGCATCGGCGTCACCCGCACGTCGCGCTGCCCGATCGACGCCTGGCCGAGCGCGGCCAGGTCGGGAATCGCGCCGACGGTGGACTCCGATACCGGCAGTGGGGTGTCGGGCTGTTCCTCATCGAGGCCGAAACGATTCGCCGTCTCAGTGAACACGGTGATCGGATCCTTCATCTTGGTCGTCGTCAGGTCGACGAATGCCGTGTTGCAGGAGTACTCGAATGCCTGCGTGAGCGACACGGTTCCGCCCGACGACCCGGGGCACGTCTGGCCGCCGTAGTTGCTCAGCGACGTCGCCGTGTCGGGCAGGGTGATCTGGGGAGCCGCGGTCAGCCGCACATCGGGGGTCACCCCGTCGCGCAACGCGGCGGCACTGGTGATCACCTTGAACGTCGAACCCGGCGGGTAGAGCTGGTTGACGGCGCGGTTGAGCATCGGGTTGTTGATGTCGCCGGGCTGGTTCCATGCTGCCCAGCTGCGTTCGCGCACATCCTGGTCGTGGCTGGCCAGCTTGTTGGGGTCGTAGCTCGGCGACGACGCCATCGCGAGGATCTTGCCGGTGTTGGGCTGCAACGCCACCACCGCGCCACGGCAGCCGCCCTGGCAGCCGTTGCGCAGGCCGTCGTAGGCCACCCGCTGCAGGCGTGGCATCACGGTGCTGACGACGTTGCCGCCGCGCGGGTCGCGGCCGGAGAACATGTCCATGAACCGCTGCCCGAACAGCCGGTCGTCGTTGCCGTTGAGGATCGAGTTCTCGTACAACTCGAGCCCGGAACTGCCGTACTGGAACGAGTAATAACCGGTCACCGGCGCGAACGCGTCGGCGCCGTTGGGCGGGTAGGTGCGCAAGAACTTCAGTCGGCTGTCGGTGGGCACCGACACCGCGACCACCGAACCTCCATCGGCGGTGATCGCGCCGCGCTGCCGCGAGTACTCATCGAGCAGCACTCGGTTGTTGCGCGGGTCCGACCGCAGCGCGTCGGCCTTGAACACCTGCACGTAGGTGGCATTGGCCAGCAGGGCCACCACCATCACGATCACCGCGATGGACACCCGTTGGATCGGTTTGTTCATCGGCGCACCGCCTGGGTGGGCAGCGAGTCGATGCTCTTGGGTGGCGGGCGCCGACGCGTGGGGTCGGGTTCGCGGGCGGCGTTGGAGATCCGGATGAGCAACGCCACCAGAATGTAGTTGGCCAGCAGCGACGACCCGCCATAGGACAGGAACGGGGTGGTCAGACCGGTCAGCGGGATCAGCTTGGTGACGCCGCCGACCACCACGAAGATCTGCACCGCGATGGTGAACGACAGGCCGGTCGCGAGCAGCTTGCCGAAGCTGTCGCGCACCGCGATACCGGTGCGCAGGCCGCGCATCACGAAGATGAGGTACAGCATCAGGATCGCGGCGAGCCCGGTGAGTCCGAGTTCCTCACCGACGGTGGCGATGATGAAGTCGGTGTTGGCGAACGGCACGATGTTGGGCCGGCCCGAGCCGAGTCCGGTCCCGAACAGGCCGCCGGTGGCCAGACCGAACAGGCTCTGCCCGATCTGGTAGCCGGAGCCGTCGAAGTCGCTGAACGGATCCCGCCACACTTCCACCCGCACTTGCAGATGCCCGAAGAGCTGGTAGGCGATCAACGCGCCGATCACGAACAGCGTGATGCCCAGCACCAGCCAGCTGGCACGCTCGGTGGCCACGTACACCATCGTCAGCACGGTGGAGAAGATCAGCAGCGAGCTACCCAGATCCGACGAATAGGCCAGCACCGCGATCGACACGAACCACGCCGCCAGCAGCGGTCCCAGATCGCGGGCGCGGGGGAAATCCATACCGAGGAAGTGCTTTCCCGCGGTGGTGAACAGATCGCGCTTGGACACCAGGAACGCCGCGGTGAAGATGATGATCAGGATCTTCGCGAACTCGCTGGGCTGAATCGAGAAGAACGGCAGGATGATCCAGTTCTTCGACCCGTTGATCTCCGACATCGACGACGGCAGGATCGCCGGGATGATCAGCAGCACAAGGCCGCCCAGGCCCAGCGTGTAGGCGTAGCGCGACAGGGTGCGGTGGTCGCGCACCAGGATCAGCACCGCCGAGAACGCGATGATGCCCAGGACCGCCCACAGCAGTTGTTGGTCGGCATTGTGGGTGACATCGGAGTCGTTGATGGATTCACCGGTCGGTCCGGTACCCAGGTCGACTCGGTGGATCAGCACCAACCCGAGGCCGTTGAGCACCGCGACCACCGGCAGCAGCAGCGGATCGGCGTGTGGGGCGTAGCGCCGCACCACCAGGTGCGCGACGCCGAAGAGCACCGTGTAGGCGGCGACGTACTTCGCCAGATCCCAGGTGAGGCTCTGTTCCTGGGCGGACTGCACGATGAGCAGCGCCACGGTCACCAGGCCGATGGCGAACCCGAGCAGCAGCATCTCGGCGGTGCGGCCGGTCTGTTCGGGAGGTTGGCGCGGCGGAGCGTGAACGGTCGCGGACGGTTGACTCATCTAGTGGCCCCGGCAGATCTTGTTGCCGTCATTGTCGTATTGGGGTGCCAGCGACGACGACGTGGTCGAGGCGGGCGTGGACGACGCCGGCGATGGGGCCGGTGGGGTGGCGGGTGTCGGGGAGGGCCGAGGAGCCGGCTGACCGGGCACCGGCGCGGGTGTCGGGGTGGGCTCGGGCAGCGGTTCCGGGCACAGCGGCAGGAAGTTGAGCGCCTCGACGCGGTCCTCGGCGTCGGACAGCGGCATGTTGCGGATCGACTTGCCCTCGACGGCGTTGCGATCGAGTTCGGCCAGATCCGACGTCTGCAGCGGCGTGCAGGTGTCTGAGGTGTCGTATTCGACGAACTCCACCTGCGGCTGTTCCTGGTCGAGACCGGTTACGCACACCGATTGGTTGGCTGAACTGAGGTCGAGGAACAGCACCTTGTCCGGCGAGCCCTGGAAGATCACCACCTCGTTGTTCTCGGCGCCCACGTAGTAGCTGTTGCGCACCATCGCCCGGGTGATGAACGCACCCACAATGATGAGTGCGATCACGGCCACCGCGGTCCCGGCGAACACCCAACGGCGCCACGGTCGGTGCGGCGGTGCCTGATCGTCGTCGGCCATGATGGTGGGACGTTGCGGTTTCTCGGCCGGTGGCCGCAGGGCGGCTGCGCGTCCGGCCGCGGTTGCCGGGTTGGGCGTGTAGCCCTCGTCATCGCCACCGGCGGCGCCGCCGACGATGGGTCGCGAATCGCCGTACTCGGTGTCGACGACGTCGGCGACGATGACGGTCACATTGTCGGGACCGCCACCACGCAACGCCAGTTCGATGAGCCGGTCGGCGCATTCCTTGTAGTCGGTGATGGATCCGAGGGTGTCGGCGAGGGTCTCCTCGCTCACCACGTCGGACAGGCCGTCGCTGCACAGCAGGTAGCGGTCGCCGGCGCGGGCTTCCCGGATGGTCAGCGTCGGCTCCACCTCCTGACCGGTGAGCGCCCGCATGATCAGCGAACGCTGCGGGTGGGTGTGGGCCTGTTCGGCGGTGATGCGGCCCTCGTCGACGAGGGTCTGCACGAACGTGTCGTCGCGGGTGATCTGGGTGAGCTGGTCGTCGCGGTACAGGTAGCCGCGGGAGTCACCGATGTGGCACAGGCCGATACGGCTGCCCGCGAACAGGATCGCGGTGAGGGTGGTGCCCATGCCCTCGAGTTCGGGGGAGTGCTCCACTTGGGCGGCGATGGCCGCGTTGCCGTTGTGGGTGGCGCGATCGAGCTGGGCCAGCAGATCGCCGCCGGGCTCGTCGTCGTCGAGGCTGCGCAGCGCCTGGATCACCAGCTGGCTGGCGACCTCCCCGGCCGCGTGACCGCCCATGCCGTCGGCGAGCGCCAGCAGCCGGGCACCGGCGTACACGGAGTCCTCGTTGTTCGAGCGGACCAGCCCACGGTCGCTTCGCGCGATGTAGCGCAGTACCAGGGTCACGGGCGCAACTCGATCACGGTCTTGCCGATCCTGATCGGCGTGCTCAGCGGAACCCGCACCGCGGTGGTGACCTTGGAGCGGTCAAGGTAGGTGCCGTTGGTGGAGCCGAGGTCTTCGACGTACCAGTCGTCGCCGCGCCGCGACAGCCGCGCGTGCCGTTCGGATGCGTAGTCGTCGGTGAGGACCAGCGTCGAGTCGTCGGCGCGTCCGAGCAGCACCGGTTGGGTGCCCAGCGTGATCCGGGTGTTGGCCAGCGCGCCCTGGGTCACCACCAGGTACCGCGCGGAGCCGCGGGCCGTACGCGCGCTCGACCGATCCCTTTTGTCGCCGCGCGTATAGCGCGCCAAGCGGCTGCCGCCGGCAGACGCGATGTCGGCGCGCAGGGTTCGGATGACGGCGTACACGAACAGCCAGAGCAGCAGCAAGAACCCGATTCGGGTCAGCTGCAGCACCAAGCCCTGCATCTAAGTGTTCACCTCCAGCGCCATCACTTCTCGGCCCACGCGTTCCACCCCGGGCGCCGGTCGTACAAACGGACCCGACTGCATCTTATGGGCAGACTGAGTTTTCGCCTGCATTGAGATGTGACAGTTCAGTATCAACGCCCGGTCGCCTGGTGAGCGACCGGGTGAATGCGTGGTGACTACTGGAACCGGACAGTGATGTCGGAGTGGCCCACGCGGATACGGTCACCGTCGGCGAGTTCCCAGCTGCTGACCTGCAGGTCGTTGACGGTGGTGCCGTTGGTGGAGTTCAGATCCGTCAGCATCGCCACGGAGCCGTCCCAGCGGATCTCCACATGCCGGCGCGACACGCCGGTGTCGGGCAGCCGGAACTGGGCGTCCTGGCCGCGGCCGATGATGTTGGAGCCCTCCCGCAGCTGGAAGGTGCGGTTGCTGCCGTCCTCGAGAAGCAGGGTGATCGCCGCGGGCGCGTATCCCGGCCGGCCGTAGCCCTGGTCGTAACCGCCCTGGCCGTAGCCGTAGGCGGGCTGACCGTAGCCCTGCTGCTGGTAGTCACCCGGCTGGTAGTCGTAGGCCTGCTGGTAGCCACCCTGGTCGTAACCACCCTGCTGGTAGCCCTGCTCGTAGCCGGGCTGGGCGTAGGCCTGGTCGGCATAGCCCTGACCGTAGTTCTGGTCGGCGTAGGCCTGGTCGTAGCCGCCCTGCTGGGCGTAGGCCGGGTCGTAGCCCTGCTGATAGCCCTGGTCATATCCGGGCTGTCCGTAGCCCTGCTGTGCGTATCCCTGGTCGGCGTAGCCTTGCTGGCCGTAGCCCTGGGGATAGCCGCCGGCCTGCTGGTAGTCGTAGCCACCCTGCTGGCCACCCTGGTCATACGCCGGGTCGGTCCCCCTGCGCTGGTCATATCCGGGGTTGTTGGTCATCTGTGGGGCTCCTACTTGTCGATGTGCACTTTCGGGGTGCTGCTCTGCCTGGGGTGCGTGCGGCGCCGACGGTGCCTGCGCTGCGGGTGGATCTTGTCGGCCGGGCGACATCGGTCTGGGTCGGGCATCCGGATTCACCGATCCGTGGGCACGGAAGATACCGGTATGCAATGACGGGGACTCGTCGAACTCTACGACGACCCGGCCGTAGGTTTGCCAGCCGTTGTCGGAGATGAAGTTCTCGAGGTGCTTGGAGAAGGTCTTGCGGTTCAGTTCGTACTCGGCCGCCACGTGCTTGAAGTCGGTGGAACTGAACTGCAATCGATAGCTGTTGGGGGCCAGGATCGCGCCGTCACCGAGATCGCGCAGACCCTCCTGCGCCTCGCGCTGTAGTCCGTTCTCGATCTCCTGCGGTGCGACCTGACCGCCGAAGACACGCGCGAAGCTGTCGTCGACCGCGCCCTCCAGCTTGCGTTCGATACGCTGCAAAATACCCACCGGCGACCCTCCCTTCGCGGCTTGCTGCACACGGTCGTGGCGTGTCGCCGTGCGTATGGCCTTGATAGATGATACCGATTCTGACCATTTAGCCTGGGTTGACGTCAATGCAGCAACGTTCGCAACATCAGCAACAGCGACGTCGTGGTGTTCACCCTACCTGCCACACCGTCGCTGACCAGCGCATACGGGTGTATTTCCGATCACGAACAGATACATGCACGTCCACAAACCCCGTCGAGTGGGCGCCATTTCCCGTCGACTGGGCGCTGTTTTCCGTTGAGTGGGTACGCGCCGGCCCGACGAGTGAGCCTGCGAGTGATACGAAGGGCGCCCCGTCGACTGGGCGCTGGTTTCCGTCGGCTGGGTCCTCACGCGACGCGTTTTGCTTCCGCCCCGTACCCCTTGCTATCGTTCTCGGGTCTCACGCAGACAGCCACGGGCGAGTGGCGGAATGGCAGACGCGCTGGCTTCAGGTGCCAGTGTCCTTCGGGACGTGGGGGTTCAAGTCCCCCTTCGCCCACCATGAGCGGGAAACCGCAAGTAAGAATACGAAGCCGCAGTTCGTTGGGACTGCGGCTTTGTCCTTGCCTGTGCCCCACCGGTCCGAGACGGCCAAAGGGCGGACCAGACCGCCGAACGTGACAAGCGTGCTCCCAAGCGCTGCTCGTGCGTCGGGTGAACGACTCGAACAGCAGAATCCGCCCCGGCACATTGCCCGAGAAGAACTGCAGCGCTTACGCTTCGACGCCAACGTTGCACGCGGCCGAACAGAAGCCAGGTCAAACCGCGTACTTCCCGTCACCGCCGCCGCGTCGCGACGATGGTGAACGGCTCGGGTCGCAGCGTGGCTCGTTCACGCATGGACAGTTGCGTGGCGGGGTCCGCCAGGTGCAGCCGGAACCGCGAGATGAGCGCAGCGATGAGCAACGTCGTCTCGTGCAACGCGAATTGGCGGCCGATACACGAGCGCGGGCCGGTTCCCCATGGCGCGAAGTACTTGTCCGAGCTGGCGGTGAGCCGCTCGCCGACGAACCGGTCGGCTCGGAAGGTGTCGGCGTCGTCGCCTCACATCTCCGGGTCCCGTTGCGCGGCAAGGGATAGGACGAACACGCCCCGGCCGGCGGGTATCTGGTAGCCACCCAGGTCCTGGTCGGTCCGCGCGACCCGGAAGAACCCCGGCGCCGGTGGCCACAGGCGGAGGCATTCGTTGATGAAAGCCTTAACGCGGCGGAGTTTGACGACCTCGTCGTAGCTGAACTCGGGGCCGCCGGCCAGTTCGGTGGCAGCGAGGTCGTCGGCCACGTCCGGGTTCGCGGCGAGTTCGTACAGTGCGACCTCCATCAGGGCCGCCGTGGTTTCGTGGCCGGCGGCGAGGAAGGTCAGCACCTGATCGCGCACGTTGTCCAGCGGCAGGCTGGCACCGGTCTTCGGGTCGGGAGTGCTCAGCATGAGCCCGAGCAGGTCGGTGGTGTCGATGTCGCCCGCGCGCTGCCTGTCCTCGATGATGGTTTCCACGTATCGGCGGGCGGTCGCCACGTCGCGGTGGCGGCCGGGGGCACTGAGCATCTCCCGGATCGGGCCGATGATGGGTAGATCGTTGGTCGACTCGCTCGCCCAGGTGAGTGCACGGCCGAGCGCCTCGAGGAACTCCTCGGTCTCGGTCACCGCTTGACCGGTGTCGCCCAGCAAGCCCATCCGTTGGGAGAACCCGGCTCGGCCGATCACTTCGAGAGTGGCGGCGGTCATGTCCTGATGCACATCGACCGTAGGTTCCTTCTGCCATTGGGCCGACAGGTCGGCTGCGACGCTGGCCATCGCATCGTGATAGGTCCGCATCGCAGTCTGGGAGAAACCCGGTGTGAGGATGCGCCGGGCCTGACCCCACAGCGGGTCCTTCGTCTTCGCCGTGAACAGGCCGGCTCCGGCCACTTCCCGGAGTTTGGCCAGAGGCCCGACGAGTGCTCGGCCCCAGTTCCGTTCGTCGAGGGTCTGATTGGCGAGTTTCGCGCCGCCGACCACGATCAGCCGCTCACCCAGCAGCAGGCGTTGAAAGATCGGTCCCAGTTCGCGGGTCAATTCGGTCTCGTGCTGGGTGGGCTTGTGGCGATCGACCGAGGTCACGTCGCCGAGGACGGGGATGCGGCCGGCAGGGTGTGGCAGTTCGCTCAGCGGCTGTGGCGTCACGACAGCACAGTGTCCCAGAGAGCCGCGAACTGCGCCGTACCGTGCCGTCACGATCTTCACTCGCGCGAGACCGCGTGATAGAGCAATCTCCCGGAACCCGACAATTCCGAATAATCGTAGTGATCGGAACTGTCCGTGAATTCATCCTTTTGAGCGAACTCGCCACAGCCGACAATTGATACGCTGGCCCACGGATATGCCAATGAAGCCAATCCATGGAGGTACCTTTCCGATGCGTCGATTTGTCCGCACCGCGACGGTGGCCAGCGCACTGGGGGCGGCCGCAATGATTTCTCCGGCAGTCGCGACAGCAGCACCCGACACCGGCAGCCTCGGGTCGAATCAATGCGCACAGATCTCGGCCGAGAACCAGACCAACGGTTGGGGCAACACCGCGCCCGACGAGCAGGGGCAGGCCGGCACCTACTCGGCGACCAACGTCATCGACACGGACGGATCGTTGGAGCTGAAGACCGACGCGGCGAACAAGCGCAAAGCGTCCTATCACTCGGCCGGCGGAGTAAAGCTCTCCGACATCCTGGGTAAGCCGCTCACCTTTGAGAGCAAGGGCGGCAACGCCAACTGGCAGATCCGCTCCACCGGCGCCGACACCGGCGAAGGCAACGGATTCGTCACCTTCGTGTGGAGCACGAGTGCCGAGGATGCAGGCCAACGCAATGCGACCACCTCCGACCAGTGGTGGGCCACCCGCGACTTGGGGGACAACTTCCCCCGCGGCACACGTGGCACGCTGCAGGAACTGTCGGATGCGGCGGGCGCGAACACCGTCGTCGACGACTACGGCATCTCGAGCCAGCCCTCCTCCGTGCCGGACACGGTGTACGTCGACAATGTGACATTCAACGGATGTACCACGAACTTCGCGAAGACCGCCCCCAGCACAGGATTCGGATCTCTGGAGAACATCCTGCCGTTCTGATGCACTGACGGTTTCCACGGAATACGCAAAGAATGCGGGCCCTCGATACCGGGCCCGCATTCGTTTCGCAGATGTGTCGGATTTTTCCTTTTACCGAAATATGTCGCTCTTCACGCTCGTCCTATCGGCGACGCATAGACGAGATAAGCGTCGGTGGGCTGCCCGTTACGACAAAGCAGGTCACCAGGATCAGTCGCCCGGGCACGGCCTGCCACACCTCGTCGTATCGGGTGAGATTCCACTTCTCGTAGGTTGTGGTCGCATCGACACGGTACGTGCGTGCGCCGGCGGTGGTGTCGAGCCTGATCTGCGCGCCGGGCTGCACCTGCTGCAGCGGCACGAAGACCCCGTCGCCGCTGTGGATGGCCTGGCCGGCGAGGTAGGCGGTGTCGGCCGAGATTTCTGCGCGCTACCGTCGGGGAGGTCGTCGAAAGGACAGCAATGCCGTCGTTCTCCGCAGGCCTGCTCGACCTGGTCCAAAGGCGGACGCTGCTGCCCGGTCGAGTGGAGCGGACCCTGACCTGGCCGGGCCGCGATGTCGCCGGCCTCACCGTGGTGGTGACCGGGGCGTCGGCCGGGATCGGGAGGGCCACCACACAGTTGCTCGCGCAACGTGGTGCGCGGGTGATCGCGGTGGCACGCCGCGAGCACGAACTGCAGACCCTGTCCGACGAGACGGGAGCGGAGTATCTCGTCTGCGATCTGTCCGATGAGTCGGCGATTGTCGACCTGCTGGCTCAGCTTGCCGATCGGGACGTGGACGTACTGGTGAACAACGCCGGGCACTCGATTCGCCGCTCCATCATGGACTCGACCGACCGTCTGCACGACTACCAGCGGACGATGCAGCTCAACTACTTTGCCGCGGTCCAGCTGAGTCTGGGGTTGCTGCCCGGCATGGTCGCCCGTGGCCGCGGGCAGGTGGTGAACGTATGTACGTGGGCGTTGATGGCCAACACGTTTCCACGGTTCTCCGCGTATGGGGCGTCCAAGAGTGCGTTGGCGATCTTCGGGCGCAGCCTCAACGCCGAGCGACCACACCCGAACGTGCGCGCGACGAATGTGCATTTCCCGCTGGTGCGGACCGAGATGATCTCCCCGACCACCGAATACGACGACGTCACCGCGTTGACGGTCGACGACGCGGCGAACTGGATTCTGCGGGCGGTGACCCATCAACCCGGCGCGGTCGCGCCCGCGGCATTGCGGGCACTCCTCCCGGCGATCGACTACGTCTCCCCGACGGTCGCCGACCGCGCAATCGCTGCGGTGACCTGACTGCTCCGGCCGACGGTGTCGACGATCACCAGAGGAAGTTGCCGACGGCGCTGAGAATGCCGTACACGAGATCGGCGATCAGACTGAACATGGCGCACCTCCCTCCGGTGACCTGGGATTACCCGCGTAAGTGTAATCCAGATCACAGAATGGAGCGATGGGCGTGCTTCGGTCGGACGACCCCCTGACCGGGGGTGCCCCGGAAGGCCGGAGACGGCGTAACGCCCGGACTCACCACCGTTGCGAATATCCCGCCCGAGAACCTTCGGAGTGAAAAAGGCAAGTCTTCACTCCGAGCGGTTTCGGAGGTGTACTCAGAAATGAGTACGGGATTGATCAGTGAAAAGAGAGTACAGGGGGGGAACGACTCTCGTTTGCGTTGATCATCACGCAATGTCGGTGAGGCCGGGCGTTAGTACTACCCAATCCAGGCTCAGTAGAACTGGCCGAGGAAGGCGAGGGCAGCTCCGATGAACTCGTTGAGGATGTCGAACAGCATTGTTGTCACCTCCTTTCCACATGAAACGGACACGGACACCAACGACCGTGAGAACCAAAGGGGGCCTGGATCTCTCGGCCGAAGCTCGGGGGGTCTGGCAGATCTCGTGGGATCGCCGCGGGCTTGACGATCCTCTGGTCTGCGTTTCGGTGACGCTCAGTGATTCGTTACAACCACCGAAGAATTTATTCTCACGAACACCATATACCGAAGTGTACGGATGACCCAGTCGGGTGTCACCTAAATCTTGGTTCTCCCCCAGCAAAGTCTCAGTTAACCTCGGTAACGTGAATCTGTTCTTTTCCCAACGGTAGTTGAGAATTTCTCAACGAACGTTGTGAAAACGCATTGTTCCTGATTGTGGAATATCCCCGTTGTCATTTCTCTCTGCACTGGTGACCAGCGGTGCGGCACCGAGCAAGCACTTGAACCTGAACGCAACTTCAAGTAGGTTTCGAGCCGAACCCGACGCGACCGGGTGATGCCACTCGGCCGCAACCGTCCACGACGAGGATGTGGTGATGGAGCTCGACGGCAAGGTGGCCATCGTGACCGGAGGCGCCGGCGGTATCGGCGCAGCACTGGCCGAGGCACTCGTGGCGCGCAACGTACGCGTGGTTATCACCGACCTGGCGGCCGAGGGACTCGACTCCGTCGCAGCGACACTGGCCGAACACGCGCCCGGATCGATCACCACCATCGCCGGTGACGCCGCCTCCCCCGAGCACATCGATGCCACCATCGCCCTCGCTGAAACCGAGTTCGGGCCGGTGGATCTCTACTTCGCCAACGCGGGCATCACTGGTGCTCCCGGGCTGGCGGCTACCGACGACGAGTGGGCGCAGGTCATCGACGTCAACCTGATGGGCCACATCCGGGCGGCCCGGCGGCTCGTCCCGGGATGGGTGGAGCGCGGTGTCGGCTATTTCGTGTCGACCGCGTCGGCGGCCGGCCTGCTCACCCAACTCGGATCGGCCACTTATTCGGTGACCAAACACGCTGCGGTGGGTTTCGCGGAGTGGCTCAACGTCACCTATGGCGACCGTGGCGTGCGGGCGAGCTGCCTGTGCCCCATGGGTGTCGACACCAAGCTATTGCGTCCCGACGACACCCCCGCCGACGAGGGCGCGGTGCTCATGCAACGAGCGGTGGAGACCGCCGGGCGGGTGCTGACCACCACCGAGGTCGCCGACGTGGTGATCGACGCCATCGGCGATGAGCGCTTCCTGATCCTGCCGCACCCCGAGGTGCTCGAGATGTACCGGCACAAGGGCGCCGACTACGACCGATGGCTGCGCGGTATGCGCCGTTACCAGCAGAGTCTGGTCGACTCCGCGAAACCGTGAACCGGCGCCCCGGCCGGCCAGAGCTGAACCCCTCGACAAAGGAGAATCCGATGGATCTGTTCACTCCCTCCGAACGTGCGGAGAAGTATCGCGCGCAGCTGCTCGAATTCATGGACGCCCACATCTACCCGAACGAGGCGGTCTACGCCCAGCAGATGGCCGAGTCCGACAACCCGCACGGAACACCGGAGATCCTGCTCGAGCTCAAACAGAAGGCCAAGGACGCCGGGTTGTGGAACCTCTTCCACCCGCATCCGGAGTGGGGGCCGGGCCTGACCAACCTCGAGTACGCGCCGCTGGCCGAGATCATGGGACACGTGGGCTTCGCGTCGGAGGTGTTCAACTGCAACGCCCCCGACACCGGCAACATCGAGGTGCTGACCTTGTTCGGGACCGACGAGCACAAGGAGCGCTACCTCAAGCCGCTCCTGGACGGCGAGATCGCATCGGCGTTCGCCATGACCGAACCCGACGTCGCGAGCTCGGATGCCACCAACGTGGAGATGTCCATGGTGCGCGACGGTGACGAGTACGTGCTCAACGGGCGTAAGTGGTTCGCGTCCAACGTGATGCGTCCCGACTGCAAGGTGCTGATCGTCATGGGCAAGACCGACCCGAGCGCCGCGACGCATCGGCAGCAGTCGATGATGGTGGTGCCCACCGACGCACCCGGTTTGACCATCGTGCGGAACCTACCGGTCTTCGGTTACGTCGACCGCGAGGGCCACGGCGAACTGACCTTCGACAACGTGCGTGTTCCGGCCACCGACGTCCTCAAAGGTGAGGGCGAGGGATTCGCGATCAGCCAGGCCCGCCTCGGTCCCGGTCGAATCCACCACTGCATGCGCACCATCGGTGTCGCCGAACGCGCACTCGAGGCGATGTGCGCGCGAGCGTCACAGCGGGTGACCTTCGGCAAGCCCATCGCCGAGCGCGCCAACATCCAGGACTGGATTGCCGAGGCGCGCATCGACATCGAGATGGTCCGGCTGTTGACGCTCAAGGCCGCCTACATGATGGACACCGTCGGCAACAAGGCCGCCGCCACCGAGATCGCGGCCATCAAGGTGGCCGCGCCGAACATCGCCCTGAAGATCATCGACCGCGCGATTCAGGTGCACGGCGGTGGCGGGGTCACCGATGACTTCCCGCTCGCCATGGCCTACGCACACATTCGCACGCTGCGGCTGGCCGACGGCCCCGACGAGGTGCACAAGCGCGCCATCGCCCGGCGAGAGCTGCGCCCGTACCGCGACGCGGCGGCCGCGGCGAAGGAGACCGTGGCGGGTGTGTCGGATCAGGCGCTCGTATCGCGATGACCGTGCGGCCGCTCACCGCGCGCGGTGAACGTACCCGGGCCGCGTTGATCGTCGCAGCCCGAACCGTTTTCGAGCGTGACGGGTTCGCCGACGCCCGCCTCACCGACATCACGGTGGAGGCGGGCTGCGCGACCGGCTCGTTCTACACCTACTTCGACTCGAAGGAGGACATCCTCGACGCGGTGCTCGCCGCGGCCCAAGAGGAGATCTTGCATCCGGGGATGCCCCATGGCGAACCGGACTCCGATGATCCGATCGCGACCATCGAAGCGGCCAACCGCGCCTACTTCCAGGCGTATCGACGCAACGCCAAGCTCATGATGGTGCGCGAACAGGTGGCCGGGATCAGTCCGGACTTCCGCCAGAAACGGGTCGAGCGCGGCCAGGTGTTCATCGAACGAAACGCCCGCGGCATCCATGAGCTCCAGCAGGCCGGCCTCGCCGACCCCGACCTCGACCCCGTGCAGGCCGCCCGCGCACTCTCGGGAATGGTGTCACGGATGGCGTATCAGAGCCTGGGCGTCGGCGGCGCCGACGACATCGAGGACCTGGTCTTCACCGCAACACGCTTGTGGGCCAACGCCCTCGGCCTCACCCGCAAGTAGCTTTCGAACCCCTCGGTGGTCGACCTCAGTCGGCGTCGCCGTTCGTCGGTGGTCGAGTACCGTCCGGGCCGCCCTGTCGTCGTTGCTTTTTGTCGGTGGTCGAGTACCGTCCGAGCCGCCCTGTCGGCGTCCCCCAGTCGGTGGTCGAGTAGCGTCCGGGCCGCCCTGTGGGCGTGGCCCCAGGTCGGTGGTCGAGTAGCATCCGAGCCGCTAGGCGAGGGTGCGTATCGAGACCACGCAGGCTGACATGCTCTGTGTGGGTGGTGATCTCGATACGCGCACTCACTTCGTTCGTGGGCTACTCGATCACCGAGGGTACGCGCACTCACTTCGGTCGCGCGCTGCTCGATCACGCTCTCCGTCGGGGAGCGGCTAGCGTCCGGGCCGTCCCTGTCGTCGTCGTCCCAAGTCGGTGGTCGAGTAGCGTCCGAGCCGCTAGGCGAGGGTGCGTATCGAGACCACGCAGGCTGACATGCTCTGTGTGGGTGGTGATCTCGATACGCGCACTCACTTCGTTCGCGCGCTACTCGATCACCGAGGGAGCGCGCACTCACTGCGTTCGCGCGCTACTCGATCACCGAGGGAGCGCGCACTCACTCTGTTCGTGGGCTACTCTTTCACCGGTATGGCCCTCACTCAAAGTACCGCCGCGGGACGTCGACGAGCATCGTCTGGATGTCCTTGTCGCTCACACCCCGCTCGCGCAACGCCGGCAGCACGTCCTCACTGATGTGCCGGTAGTTCCACTTGGGCACCGCCTCGCGCTTGGCCTCCGGCGAGAACCAGTCGATGAAACAGGCGGCGTCGTGCGCCAGGCCCATCCGGTCGGCATAACCACGTTCGCACAGGGTGGCCACCGTGTTGACGCGGTCCTCGAACGGCAGCAGCACATCCAGTCCGAAACGATCCATGCCCAGAATCGAGCCGGCGTCGGCGAGCTGCATCAGATAGTCCAAATTCGTCGAGTCGCCGGAGTGGCCGATGACGACCTTCGTCAGGTCGACGCCCTCCTCCTTGAGCACCTGCTGCGCCACCAGCCCCGACTGGGTGTGCGGGTTGGTGTGCACGGTGATGGGCGCCCCGGTCTGCACGTGGGCTTGTCCGACGGCGCGCATGGCTCGCTCCACCCCGGGCGTCAGACCCTGCTCCTCGATGGCGCATTTGAGGAATGCCGCCTTCACCCCGGTGTCGGCGATTCCCTCGGTCAGGTCCTTGACGAAGAACGTGACCAGCGGTTCGGCAACGTCGAACAGCAGGCCTGGACCGGTGTAATGGAACTGGAACGGGATGTCGTTGTAGGTGTACAAACCGGTCGCGACCACGAGCTTCAGGTCGGTCTGCTCGGCAATGCGCTGGATTCGCGGAATGTAGCGGCCCAACCCGAGCACCGTCGGATCCAGGATGGTGTCCATCCCCAATCCCTTGAGTTCCGTCAGGTCGCGCACTGCCTCGGCGATCTTCTCGTCCTCGTCCCAATCATCTTGGTAGTTCTGCCGATACTCCTCGCCGAGGACAAAGACGTGCTCGTGGATGAGGACATTGCCGAGGTCAGCGGAATCGACGGGTCCGGTGACGGTGTTGACGGTGCTCATGTGGCTCCTTTGCGCAGGCGGGCGGCCGAATCGTGTGGTCTGGGTCACTCTCTCCGGACTGTATTTGAGGGTGACTTCAACTTCAAGAGCGGCTTGATCACCCTCATGCGCGCATCATGGAAGTCATGTCCACTGCGCAATCCCTCGGCGTCTCTGCTGCGGATGCCCGCAGCAGCGAGACCCCGCGCGAGAACGTCTTGATGATCCACTGGCACGACCTCGGCCGGCACCTCGGGTGCTACGGGGCCGCCGGGGTGAACAGTCCCCATCTGGACGGGTTGGCGGCCAACGGAATTCGATTCACGGCTGCGCACGCCACCGCGCCACTCTGCTCGCCGGCGCGTGGATCACTGTTCACCGGCCGTTACCCGCACAGCACCGGGCTCATCGGCCTCGCGCACCACGGTTCCGAGTACCGCGACGGGGTGCGCACCCTGCCGTTCCTGCTGTCGCAGGTGGGCTACCGAACGGTGCTGATCGGGATGCAGCACGAGAGTGCCGCCGCCACCACCCTCGGCTTCGACACCGTCGACGACTCCGACACCCGTGGCGACGTGGTGAGCGACCGCGCAGCCGAGTGGCTCACCGAACACGTGCGCGTGTCCGACGAGCGGCCGTTCTTCCTCACCGCAGGCTTCTTCGAAGCCCACCGTCCATACCCCGAGGACCGGTATCCGCCCGCGGACCCGACATCGATCACCGTCCCCGACTTCCTGCCTGACACCGATGATGTCCGCGCCGACCTCGCGGGCCTGCACGGCACCATCGCGACCGCCGACGCTGCGGTGGGACGACTGCTCGCCGCGGTCGCCGACCTCGGGCTCGACGAGACCACCTGGATCGTCTTCGTCACCGACCACGGACTTGCCTTCCCGCGCGCGAAATCCACTCTGTACGAAACGGGTACGGGAATCGCGCTGATCATCCGCCCGCCGCGCCGCCGCGACCTGCTGCCCCGCAGCCATGACGGACTGATGTCGGGCGTCGACCTGGTACCGACGGTGCTGGACCTGTTGTCGGTGCCGGTCCCCGACGATGTCGACGGCCTGTCGCATGCCGAAGCGATCGTTGGCGATACTGAAACACCATGCAGAACCGAGGTTTTCACCGAGAAGACCTACCACGACGCATTCGATCCGATCCGCGCGGTACGCACCAGAGACTTCTCCTACATCGAGAACTACGCCATACGTCCCACTCTGCAGCTGCCGCGCGACATCGCCGAGAGCCGCTCGGCCCGTTCGATAGACCAGGCGGCCGCCCAGAAGCCGCGACCGCTGCGCGAACTGTACGACCTCACTGCCGATCCCGGGGAACTGCACAACCTCGCCGACGATCCCGCACACCGCGAGACACAGCGCATCCTGGCAGAGACCCTGGCACAGTGGCGAGAACGCACCGGCGACACCATCCCCGAAGAGGCCGAGGGCGACGCCATCGCCGAACGCTTCACCGACCGATAGATCCGATCCGCTACCCTGCCCTTCGGGGTTCGTTCGATCAGGGGGTGGAATCAGTGCGCACATCACAATTTCGGGTGACGGCGATATCGGTGTCGGCGGTCGCCGCGATCGGTGTTACGGGATGCGGGGATTCGGGTTCGCAACCGGACACCGGCGAGTCGGCCGAGCAGTCGGCGTCGGCAGAGGTCAACGCGCTGTTGCTGACCACCGACGAGCTTCCGGCCGGATTCCGCACCATGCCCATCCCGGCCGGGCAGGTGGCGCAGGCCGCCAACAGCGTTCTCGATGTGGCCAAGGGTGCCACCATCAGTCCCGCCGAGTGTGCGGCGACCGGTACCGCCGACGACTCCGGGATGGTGATGTTGATGGCCGTCTCCGGTTCCACCACGGTCACCGAGACGGTGACGCCCGGTGGCGGGGGCTCGCTCGACGACGTCCGCGCCTCGCGCACCGGACAATGTGCGAACGTGACGGCGACCATCGGCAACGGAGGTGGCGCAGCCGAATCGAGAATCACCAGCGACCCCATCGACCTTTCCGACACTGCAGCCGACGACGTGTTCGCGGTCGAGCAGACCAGTACGTCGACCTTCAACGGCCGTGAGGTTGCCTCCACCACCTTGCTGGCCTGGGCGTCGGTCGGCGATTACGCAGTGACGGTGACCTCGGCGGGCGCCGTCGCCGACGATCCGGACGTGAACACCTTCCGGCAGACGGTGACCTCCGCGATCGACAAGGTGGCTGCGGCGAGCCGGTGATGGGTAACCACTGCCCCGACGTCGCGTCGGCGCCGACGATGCGCTGAACTGGACGCATGGAACTGCTGCTGATCCGTCACGCCAAACCGTTCCGGCTGTCCGATCCGGCGGGGGCCGACCCCGATCTGATGCCAGAGGGCGAGGACCAGGCGAAGCTGCTGGCGAAGGCGATGGCCGCCGGACGCTACGGCCAGGTGGATGCGGTGGTCAGCAGCCCGATGCGGCGGGCGGCGCAGACCGCATCGGTCACCGCGGCAGCGCTGTCGCATGAGATCTCCTTCGACGACCGACTCGTCGAACTCGATCACGGGTGGACGACGTACGGAGTCGTGCACACCTACACCGACCGCGCGACCCTCCTCACAGACATGAACGCCGGTCGCCTGGGAGACAACAGCTTCGACCTCGACGAGTTCCGCAGTCGCGTTGTCGACGGGATCGAATCTCTGATCGTCGACGACGAGCGGACCGTCGCTGTGGTCTGTCACGGCGGGGTGATCAACGCCTACCTTTCGCACATCATCGGCGCCGAGCGCATGTTCTTCACCGAACCCTTCTACACTTCGGTGTCGCGGGTGATCGCGCTGCCGGGCGGCTACCGCCAGGTGATGTCGCTCAACGAAACCGACCACCTGCGGTAGGTGCCGGGAGCGCCGTATCCGCCAGCGGTGCCAGCGGATCGTCGCGTCAATTATTGTTCCGGGACCTCGCTGTAACCGCCGCTGTATCGGCGGTCAGTCGGGCCCGGCGGTGATGGTCAGCCAGATGGTGCGGGACAGCGCGGCGACCACCCGATCGTCGTCGGAGACGTCGCTGTCTGCGGAGATGATGTGCTGGGCGATGCTGCGTTCCACCATCCAGGTCACCGCTGCCACCGACTCGGCGGTCACCACGGCGTCGACGCGGCCCTGCGTCTGCCAGCGCGCCACCCGATCGGCGGCGAAGTCGATGAACTCGTGGGTGCGTCCGAACCAGAACTCGGCGACTTCGGTGTCGTAGGCGGCGGCCTCGCCCAGCGCGCGCATCAACGGCCAGTGCTTGCGGAACTCCGCGAACATCTCGGCGATGGCCCGCTGCACCCCGGCCACCCCGGCATCGAGCGAGGCGTCGTCAGCGAACCACGACGTCGGGGCCGCAAAGAATTCCTTCGACGCGATCTCCGCGACCTCGATCAACACCTGACTCTTGTTCGGGAAGTATTGATAGAAGTTGGTGCGCGACATGCCCGATCGCTCGGCGATCCGTTGCACCGGTAGCTCGGTGAAGCGTTCTCCGGCGCCGAGCAGATCTTCCACGGCGCCGAGCACCCGATCGGTGACCTCGGCCCGACGCTGCAGCGTCTGCCCCGTGTGCGCCCGCGTCACCGACCCCATGCGCCTGATGCTACGCCACCCTTGACACCCGGGTTGTGCAGGCATAACGTCAGCCTGACACTGTGTCGGACTGCATGTCGGGGGCCGGCCGGGAGGAGCGAGGTCATGAGCTCAACCGTCGAGCAGTTCGACGCGGTGATCGTCGGGGCCCGCATCGCCGGATCGGCCACCGCGATCACGCCGGCCGAACGGGGATTGCGGGTCCTCGCGATCGATTCCGCGCGATTCCCGTCGGACACCCTGTCCACCCACCTGTTGTGGCCGACCACCATGGCCGAGATCCAGACGCTGGGCGCGCTCCCGGCGGTCGAGGCGATCGGTGCGCCCAGGATGCCGATGGCCGAGGCCATCCTCGACGATATCGGCTGGCGCACCACATACTCGCCGGTCGCCGGCATCGACTACGCAATGTGTTTGAGGCGCACCCACCTCGACCACGTCCTCGTCCAGACGGCCAGGGACGCGGGCGCCGATATCCGTGAGCAGTGCACGGCCACCGAACTCATTCGGGTCGACGGGCGGGTGGCAGGCCTGAGTTACACCGACGACGATGACACAACTCACGAGATCCACGCGCCCATCGTGATCGGCGCGGACGGACGCAAGAGTTTCGTCGCCCGTCAGGTCGGAGCGCAGACGCCGACACTTCTCGCGCCCAGCGGACGCGCCTGCTACTACGCGTACTGGTCCGACGACCGTGACGACCTGCGCCACATCGCATCCCAATGGCGAGTCGATCGGCTGCTGGGAACCGCGTTCCCCTGCGACGGTGGCGATCTGCTGTGCCTGCTGCAACCGCCGGTGGACATGATCCCGCAGTTCCGGGGACGTCAGGCCCATGACGCCTATCTGGAGGGAGTGGCGGCGTTGCCGGGGCTGGCGGCCAGGCTGTCGGGGTGTGAGCTGACCTCGCGGGTTCGGGCCGGCGTCGGGATCGAGTCCTACTTCCGCCGCTCGAGCGGTCCTGGCTGGGCGTTGCCCGGCGACGCCGGCCACTTCAAGGACCCGGTGACCGCACAGGGCATCCGTGACGGACTGCGCTATGGCCGCCTCCTGGGTGAGGCGATCGCGCCGGTGCTCGGTGCGCGAACAGGTGTGGATGCGTCGGCTCTCGACCGCGCGACCGCGGCTTGGGCGGCGCAACGTGACCGCGACTGCATCGACGTGTTCCAGTGGACCAACTTCCTGGCCTCGGGACTGCCGCCGTCGCCGCTGGAGTACGAGTTGTACCGGCGAGCGCAGCGACAGACCGACTACGCCGCCGTGCTCAGCGACATCTACAACCGTGTGCAGCCGCCGGCGGCCATGATGTCGCCGTCCACGGTGGCCAGTGCCGTGGTCAAGGCAGTGCGTCGGCCGGGGGTGCCGACCCGTGAGGTGGTTTCGGATCTTCGTTTCCAGCAGCAACGCCTGGTGTCCGGATGGCGGGAGAAGCGACGTTTTCTGCGCGCCGAACCCGACGGAGGTCGGCTGCTCGGCGACGACCTCCCCGCCGAGCAGATACCGGTCACCGTCTGATCGGCCATCACCAGCAACCTCCCAGCGGGCGTCGAAGGTTTCACCAGCCCTGGCCCGCATTCTCAATGGTGTCAACGAGATCCACCCCGGGTCGCACACCGACGAGAAAGGCCGACGATGCCCACTCCGCAGAAGACCACCAACAAGAATAAGGCCCCGCAGACCCCCGCCCGCCGCCGCCGTCGCGTGCGTCACTGGGACCAGCGCACCCGCCGCTGGCTCTGGATCTGGCAGTGACCTGCGGCCGCCGCTAGCTTCGGGCTTCGCCCTCCCCGCAACCCCGTCGTGGACGCCACGGCGGGGTTGCCGCCGTCGCCACCCCTTCGGCGGTCGAGTAGTCCGAGCCGCCTACCTGTTGGTCGAGTGGTGCGGAGCGGCCCCTTCGGTGGTCGAGTGGTGCGCAGCCGCTCCCTTCGGTGGTTGAGTGGTGCGCAGCCGCTCCCTTCGGTGGTTGAGTGGTGCGCAGCCGCTCCCTTCGGTGGTTGAGTGGTGCGCAGCCGCTCCCTTCGGTGGTTGAGTGGTGCGCAGCCGCCCCGTTCGGTGGTCGAGTAGATCCGAGCCGCTAGGCGAGGAACGTATCGAGACCACACAGCCGCATAGCGGGCCATGTTAACGAAACCCGTGCCGCAATTATTCTCCCGGTAACCACCACGCAATAGATCGGGCGTGAACTGAATGTCGTAGCCGCCCGACGGCTACAACCCCGATCTCCGGATCGAATCCTCTTGCGAGGCAGCGTCGCCTCGACTTCCGCTAACCGGGTCGACGGCCGTGAACCGTCGTGCCTCATTCTAGGAGACTCCGTGCCTACTTTCGACGAGACCATCACCGACAACATCGCCACGTCACTCGGTGAGATCCCGCACCCCTCGCTGCCGAAGGGTTCCAACATCTACGGTGGCACCAAGATCTTCCCCGACTACCAGGCCGAGGACGGCGAGACCTACTTCACCCTCGTGCACGGCATCGCCCACGAATCGTCGGTGTCGTTCGTCGCGGTTCTGCAGGCCACCCGCGCACTGCGCAAGGGCTTCGAATCGGCCATCTACTTCTACGGCCCCGGCGCCATTAATTGCCTTGCCACCCGAGGCTTTCCGAAGACCGGTGACTCCGGCTTCCCGGGTGAGCAGAACATCAACGACTCGCTGGCGACCTTCATCTCCGAGGGTGGCACCGTGTTCTGCTGCCGCTTCGGTCTGGCCCTGCACGGTGGCCGCGAGGAGGATCTAATCGAAGGCGTGATTCCTGCCCATCCACTCGATGTCCAGGACGCGATCATCCACTACGCGCGCAAGGGCGCGATCATCAACTCCACCTACATGGTGTGACCGAACCCGAGGCAACCTCATGACCACCATCGCCGCGGTCGCGGCCAATTTCACCCGCGACCTCGAACAGAACTACGCAACCATCGCCGACTACGTGGCGCAGGCCCGTGACCGGGGCGTCGACTTCCTGGTCTTCCCCGAAGCGGCCATCGGCGGCTACCTCTCGTCACTCGGCAATCACGGTGACACCGTCAAGAACACAAGCCGATCGATGCCGCCGGCCATCCGCATCGACGGGCCGGAAATCCAACGCGTGCAATCGATCATCGGTGACATGGTGATCGCCATCGGCTTCTGCGAGATCGCCGACGACGGGGAGACCCGCTACAACGCGGCGGCTGTGCTCGACGGCTCGCAGATCTACGGCAGTTATCGCAAGGTGCATCAGCCGCTGGGTGAGAACATGTCGTATTCGTCGGGAACCGACTACGGCGTCTTCGACACCCCGGTCGGACGGGTCGGACTTCAGATCTGTTATGACAAAGCGTTTCCCGAAGCCGCGCGGGTGATGGCACTCAACGGGGCCGAGATCATCGCGAGCCTGTCGGCGTGGCCTGCTGCCCGCACGGCCACCGCCGAGAATCTGCAGGACGACCGGTGGACCTACCGGTTCAACCTGTTCGACACCGCGCGTGCCCTCGACAACCAGGTGTTCTGGATCGCGTCCAACCAATCCGGAACCTTTGGCTCGCTGCGCTACGTCGGCAACGCGAAGATCGTCGATCCCGGTGGCAATATTCTCGACACCACCCTGCTCGGCAGCGGCATGGCCGTGGCCGACGTCGACATCGCCGGAACCTTCACCGCCATGCGTGGCGGCATGTTCCACCTGCGGGATCGTCGGCCCGACGCCTACGGCGTACTCACCGAACTCGACGCGACCGGAACCGCACCTTGGCGGGATCTGTCGCATGCCTGAGATGACGTTCACCGTCCGCTGGCCGGACGGCCAAGTGCAGCAATGCTATTCGCCGAGCCTGGTGATGCACGACCATCTCGTTGTCGGGCAACAGTATACGGTCGATGAATTCACCAGCCGCGCCACCACGGCGCTCGGTGAGGCCGCCGACCGGGTGCGGGCGAAGTTCGGCTTCGCCTGCACGTCCGCTGCCGCCTCCGCCGATGACATCATCCGAACGGCGCAACGCCACGACTCCGGTGCCTCCGTCGAAGTCGTCCGCATGTACCCACCCCTGCCCACCCCACTGGAGACATCATGAGCGCTCCCGCTCATCACCCCGTCGTGATCGTCGGCGCCGGCCAGGCCGGACTCTCGGTCAGCTGGTACCTCGGCCGCGCCGGCATCGACCACCTTGTTGTCGAAGCAGAGACCCCCACCCACGCCTGGGCCGACTCACGCTGGGACAACTTCACTCTCGTCACCCCCAACTGGCATTGCCGGCTACCCGGCTACACCTACGACGGCCCGGACCCGGACGGATTCATGACCCGCGACGAGGTGGTCGATTGGCTCGCGGGCTGGCTGGACACCTTCGACCCGCCGGTACGCACCCACACCAGGGTCACCCGGCTGCGCCAGAACGGCCACGCCGGCTTCGAACTCACCCTGACCGGCTCCGACGGTGTGGAACTCGTGACCTGTGACCAGGTGGTGATCGCCACCGGCGGCTACCCGCTGCCGGTCATCCCGCCCTACGCGTCATCACTCGACCGGTCGATCACCCAGATCCACTCCGAGCAGTACTTCAATCCCGAGCAGCTCCCCGACGGTGCGGTTCTCGTCGTCGGCTCCGGCCAGTCCGGGGCGCAGATCGCCGAAGACCTGCACCTGGCCGGTCGGCAGGTGCACCTGGCCGTCGGCAACGCGCCGCGCGTGGCCCGCTTCTACCGGGGCCGCGACTGCATGACCTGGCTCGCCGACATGGGACTCTACGACACACCCGCCCAGGAATATCCGGGAGGCAAAGCCGCGCAGGAGAAGACGAACCACTATGTGACCGGCCGCGACGGTGGCCGGGATGTGGATCTGCGCCAGTTCGCCGCCGAGGGCATGCAGCTCTACGGCACCCTGACCGACGGCAAGGACACAGGGCTGCGGTTCGCTCCGACCCTGACCGCAGCTCTGGACAAGGCCGATTCCGTCTACAACTCCATCTGCGCCGACATCGACCGCCACATCGATGCCGCCGGCATCGACGCCCCACCACCGACTCGCTACGAACCGGTGTGGACACCCGAGGCCGATCCCACCGAACTCGACCTCGCCGCGGCGGGCGTGACCAGCATCGTGTGGGCCATCGGTTTCCGCCCGGACTACCGGTGGATCGAGGCCAGCGCATTCGACGGCGGCGGCCGGCCCATGCAGACCCGCGGCGCCACCCAGGTGCCCGGACTGAGCTTCATCGGTCTGCCGTGGATGCACACCTGGGGTTCGGGACGATTCCTCGGCGTCGA
Organism: Gordonia aquimaris; assembly: GCF_026262595.1. Taxonomy (NCBI): domain Bacteria; kingdom Bacillati; phylum Actinomycetota; class Actinomycetes; order Mycobacteriales; family Gordoniaceae; genus Gordonia; species Gordonia aquimaris. The sequence goes on from NZ_JAPKFM010000011.1 coordinate 109,900, forward strand.
CCGCGACGCCCGACACCTCGCCGACACCATCATCGACGGGCTCCGCGCCGCTGCGCCCCGGCTCGCTGCCGTTCGGTAGGCGGGGAACGATGGCACGACAACCGATTTCCGCTGTGCTCGCGCACCGCGCACGCGTCGGGCCGGCGGACGTCCTGGTGACCGATCGAAACGGTGATGTGACCGCCGGGGAGATCAACACCCGCGCCACCCGACTGGCCCGTCTGCTGATCGATCGCGGTGTCCGGCGCGACGACCTCGTCGCCGTGTCGCTACCGAACGACGTCGGATTCGTGGTGGCCTGCATGGCCGTCTGGCGGGTGGGCGCCACCCCGATGCCCTTGCCGCCAGGACTGTCCGACGAGGATCGTGCGGCGTTGGAGGAGGTGGCGCGACCGGCTGCGGCGTTCGGCTCGCCGCCGTTTCGTGCCGACATCGCGTGGGTGGACGAGGCACAGGCCGCCGGGTTCTCCGACGCACAACTGGCGGATCGGTGGGCTCACTGCTGGAAGGCCCCGACGTCGTCGGGGAGCACCGGACGACCGAAGGTGATCGCCAGTACCGCACCCGCTCTCGTGGATCCCGAGGCGCCGATTGCGCCGTTCGTCCCGCACCGCGCGATACAACTCGTGTCGTCACCGCTGTGGCATGCGACAGCCTTCACGTATGCCTTCCGCGGACTGACGGCGGGACATCGCCTCGTCATCGAGCCCGAGTTCGACGAACGGAGCTTCCTCGCTGCGGTCGACCGACATCAGATCAGCTGGGCGGTGGTGTCGCCACCGTCGATCCGCCGTCTGCTGCGGCTGGCCCGTGACGTACGCGACCGCCACGATCTCAGCTCGCTGGAATCGATCCTGCACCTCGGTGGACGCTGCCCGGTACCGGACAAGCTGGCCCTGATCGACTGGCTCGGAGCCGACCGCGTCGTCGAGGTCTATGCGGGTACGGAGTCCAACGGGCTGACGATGGTCGGCGGAGCCGAGTGGCTAGCCCATCCGGGCAGCGTAGGAAAACCGATCGGCGGCACCCATACCCGCATCACACGTGCCGACGGCACACTCGCCGCACCGGGGGAGACCGGCGAGATATGGATGCGCCGCGGGCTCGGCACTGCTTACCGCTACCTCGGTGTCGGGTCGCGGCGCACGACCGACGGCTGGGACACACTCGGCGACATCGGGTATCTCGACACCGACGGATATTTGTACGTGATCGACCGGGCCGCGGACGTCGTGCATCGCGACGGCACAACCCTCTATCCCGCCGACATCGAGCAGGTCTTCGAGCGACACCCGATGGTGCGCGGTGCGGTGGCGGTCGGCGACGACGCGGCGGGCGCGCGGCTGACCGTCGTGGCCGACGTCGCCGACAATGCTCTCACCACCGACGCTTTGGCGGCTTTCGCCGCAGCGCACCTACCACGATCCCACCGACCCGACCGCATCTGTCTGGCCCATCGACCACTCCGCAACGACGCGGGCAAGATCCGCCGGCGGTCGCTGACAGGCTGCAGCCCGGAACTGGCGACCCTGCACGTGAACGGAGTACCCGCATGACCGTGTCCACCCGAGTCGACCTCGCCCTGCTCGGTATCCGCGGCACCCCGCCGGTCAATCGCACCGGCGGCGCCGGACCGTCCGACGACGGTCACTTGCTGATCGATGGCCTCAACGCCGCGATACCACGAAACCCGAATAGTCCATTCATCTTCGACGGCGACCGCGTTCTGTTCGACGGTGTCGACGCGGGTGTCGAGGTGGCGACGATCGGGCGGCCCCGCTTCTACGATCTCACCACCGACGACGGGGTGCCGTATGAGCAGATCGCCAAACTGCACGGCGCCGACGTGCTGGCCACCACCGTGGTACAGACCTGCATCCGCTACGCAGAAGACCAGCGCTGCCGCTTCTGCTCCATCGAGGAATCGCTGCGGTCCGGGGCGACAGTGGCAGTGAAGAAACCCGAGCAGCTCGCCGACGTCGCCCGCGCCGCTGTCGAACTCGACGGGATCACCCAGATGGTGATGACCACCGGGACGTCGAACGGTAAGGACCGCGGCGCCAAGCATCTCGCGCGCTGCGTGCGGGCGGTGAAGGCGGCCGTGCCGGATCTCCCCATCCAGGTGCAGTGTGAACCGCCCGCCGACCTCGTCACCATCACCGACCTCCGGGACGCCGGCGCCGACGCGATCGGCATCCACGTCGAATCCCTCGACGACGACGTACGCCGACGCTGGATGCCCGGCAAGGCGACGGTGTCCCTGGACGATTACCGCGCCGCTTGGGCTGAGGCGGTGCGGGTGTTCGGCCGCAACCAGGTGTCCACGTACCTGCTCGTCGGTCTGGGCGAGAACCCCGACGAGATGATCGCCGGCGCCAAAGAACTCGCCGACACCGGCGTCTACCCGTTCATCGTGCCGTTCCGGCCGCACGCAGGCACCCTCGCGGTCGACGTGGACCATGCTGCCGGGCCCGACCCGGCCATCGTCGAGAAGATCAGTCGCGAGGTCGCCGCGCACCTACAGTGGATCGGCATGACCGGCTCGGAGCAACGTGCCGGCTGTGCCGCCTGCGGGGCCTGCAGCGTCCTGCAGAACGTGGGAGGCTGACCGATGCTGGACGGCACCCACACGATGATCCCGGCTCTGCGGCCATCCGGCGACCTGTCGATCTTGGCCGGCACCCGAGTCCGCCCCATGCCGCCGTACCTGATCCAAGTGGTCGACACACCCGACGAGTTGTCCTCGTATCACGCGCTGCGCCACCGCGAATTCGTCGAGCGACAGGGTCTTTTCGACCGCACCGATCGTGATGACACCGACGACGATCCACGTGCTGTGGTGCTCGCCGCCGTGACCGGCGACGGCACGCTGATCGGGGGCGTGCGGGTGGCGCCGTGTACCGCCACCGACATCGGCTGGTGGTCGGGCAGCCGACTCGTTGTCGCCGACCCGGCGCACGCCGCCGGTATCGGCGCGGCGCTGGTTCGCGCCGCATGCGCCTACGTGGAGTCCGTTGGGGTGGTGCGGTTCGACGCGACCGTGCAGGACCGCTACGCGGGGATGTTCCGCACCCTCGGCTGGGCGGACCGCGCTGCGGGCCCGACACTAGCCGGACGTGCCCACCGCGAGATGCGGTGGCCCATCGGGCACATTCAGGAGACCGCCGACTCCACCAAAGCCATGCTCGCCGACGTTCTCGCTCCACTCGGTCGGCAGCCGGGAGGATTGGGTCCCAGTGGCTTCCGCGGCGACGACGGTGTGCCGGTACCCGAGTCCGACGTGATCGCTGCCTGCGACGCCATCCTGCCGGCCATGGTCGACCGCGACCCGGAATGGGCGGGCTGGTGTTCGGTGCTGGTCAACCTCAACGACCTCACCGCGATGGGTGCCGCACCCCTGGGCTTGCTCGATGCCGTTGCCGCGCCGACCCGATCACATCTGACCCGCATCATGCGAGGTGTCGCCTCGGCCGCGCAGGCGTGGCGGGCGCCCGTGCTCGGTGGACACACCCAGGTGGGTGTGCACGCGTCGCTGTCGGTCACGGCGCTGGGTCGCACCGCGAGACCGGTCCCGGCCGGCGGCGGCCGGGTCGGCGACACGGTCTCGCTGATCGCCGACCTCGGCGGCGGCTGGCGACCCGGCTACCACGGACGGCAATGGGACTCCAGCAGCGCACGATCCGCCGACGAACTCGCCGACATGGCCGGACTGATCCGACGACTGCAGCCGGCCGCGGCCAAGGACGTCAGCATGGCCGGTATCGCCGGGACTCTCGGCATGCTGGCCGAGGCGTCCGGGACGGGCGCCGAACTCGATGTCGCCGCGATCCCGCGGCCGACCGACGCGAGTATGGGTAACTGGCTCACCTGCTTCCCCGGTTACGCGATGCTGGTGGCAGATCGGCATGCGCACGACACCGTTGCCGGGCCCACCGTCGGCGCATCGTGCGGACGGCTGACCGGTGACCCGGGTGTGCGACTACGCTGGCCCGACGGTGAGGTGACGGTCGCCGTCGCATCCACGGTCACCGGATTGGGCGCCGCGTGAGTAGAGTCCGATGACATGACCACGGTCACGCTGGGCGCCCTCGCGGCGCATTTCGGACGCGATGTCGACCGCGGCGTGTCCAAAGCGGTGGGCATCATCGAAGCCGCCAGGCGAGATGGGGTCGATCTGCTCGTCTTCCCGGACGCCTCGATCGGCGGCTACATCGGCGACCTGCGTCGGCCCGACACCACCGAGTTGCCGCCGACACTGGATCCCGACGGTCCCGAACTCGCGGCCATCGCCGCAGCCGCCGGTGCGATGACAGTCTGCATCGGGTATACCGAAGCGGCAGAAGGCAAGCGCTACAACAGTGCCGTGTGCCTGTCCGGCGACGGCGTTCTCGGCAGGCATCGCAAGGTGCATCAGCCGGCGGGAGAGTCGCTCGCCTACGCTGCCGGAGAGTCGTTCTGCGCCTTCGATACCCCGGTGGGTCGAATGGGCATGCTGATCGACTACGACAAGACCTTCCCGGAATCGGCCCGCACGCTCGCCCTGGATGGTGCGCGGATCATCGCCGCCCTCAACGCCTGGCCGGCCAGTGTCACCGACCGGGCGGCACGACTGCCCGCCGACCGTCAGTCGCGGTTGTTCGACCTGTACGACTGTGCGCGCGCCGCCGAGAACCAGGTGTTCGTCGCGTCGTCGAACCTGACCGGTGTCACCGGCTCCCTGCGATTCCTGGGGCAGGCCAAGGTCGTCGGGCCGGGCGGCGATGTCCTGGCCAATACCCGATCCAAGGGCGGCCTGGCCAAGGTGGACGTGGATGTGACCGCCGAGATCACTCGCGCCCGCAAGGTTCTCAACCACCTCGCGGAACTCAAGAGCGAAGCCTACGGACGCCGATGACCATGCGTATCGCCCTGCTCACGTACTCCACCAAGCCGCGCGGAGGCGTCGTTCATACGCTCAACCTCGCCGAGGCGCTGGCGCACCACGGCGCCGAGGTCACGGTGTGGAGTCTCGCCCGCGGCGGCGACGACGGCTTTTTCCGCCAGATCGACCCGACGGTGACGCAGCGGCTCATCCCGTTCGCCGACGTTGCCGACGAGACCATCACCGAGCGGATCGTGCGCTCCATCGAGACCCTGCGTCACGCGTTCGACCCGAGTGCCTACGACATCGTGCACGCGCAAGATTGCATCAGCGCCAACGCTGTCGGAACATGCATCCGCACCATTCATCATCTCGACCAGTTCACCACCCCGATCCTGGTGGAATGCCACGAGAAGGCCGTCGTCAACCCGTACGCACACATCTGTGTGTCCCGGGCGGTCGCCCACGAGGTGCACGGCGGTTGGGGATTATCGCCGACGGTGATACCGAATGGCGTTGACTACCAGCGGTTCCACGATGCGGCTGCTCCCGCCGCTACGGAGGATCGTCGACGATGGCGCGAGCGGCTCGGGCCGTATGTGCTCGCGGTCGGCGGTATCGAACCGCGCAAGGGCAGCATCGATCTTCTGGAGGCCTACGCCGCGCTGCGGCAGCAGAATCCCGATCTAGCTTTGGTTTTCGCGGGTGGTGAAACGCTGTTCGACTACCGTGACTATCGGGCCGAGTTCGAGCGTCGGCAAGCCGAACTCGGGGTGGAGCCGGTCGTGCTGGGCCCGGTGGCCGACGACGCCCTGCCCGCCCTGGTCGCCGGGTGCGAGGTCTTCGCATTCCCGTCGACGAAGGAAGGTTTCGGTCTCGCGGCCATGGAGGCGCTGGCCGCAGGTCGTCCGGTGGTCGCCCGCGAACTCCCCATCCTGCGCGAGGTGTTCGGCGACACCGTCACCTATGCCGCCGACCTCGACGCGCTGGCCACGCAGCTACACGCGGCGCGCACCTCCCATCCCGGCCGGCGCGCAGCCGGTGAAGCGCTGGCCAGGTCGCTCACCTGGGACAACGCCGCCCAAGCGCACCTCGAGTTCTATGCGGCGCATCCCTACCCTGTCGGTGGCCGTGGTCTCGATACAGTCCTCGCCTAGCGGCTCGTCCCTACTCGACCACCGAATGGGTGAGTCACTTCCGTCGGTGGTCGAGTAGTCTCGAGCCGCTAGGCGAGAGACGTATCGAGACCACGTGACCTATCTCCGAGAGACCACGTCACCCAACGCCGAGATCACCCCTGCGCCAACAACACCGGCACCAGCTGCTCGGCAGCGGTCCACGCCCCGTGGTGGCCGACCATGTTCACCTCGATCTCGGGATCGGTCAGGCTGCGGGTGAGGATCGTCGTACCGCGCGCCACCGCCACCAGGTCACCGATCCGTTCGGCCACGGCGTCGGTCACCTCCACCCCGAACCACTCCTCGTCAAGCACCTGCTCACGCGCCACCACATGCGCATCGTCGCCCAGCGCGTCGGTCCAGAACGACTGCACATCGTCGCGGGCGCCCGGCCGGGTGTACACCTGACGCACCCGCATCTCGCCCGCGACGGCCTCCACGCCCTTCAACATCTCGTCGGTGGTGTCGATGTCGAATCTGTTGTTCGCCTGAATCATCCCGTGATCACCGGTGACGACCAGCGTGGCGTCGCGACCGAGCGCGGCGGCCAGGTCGGCCACCATGCGGTCGGCCACAGCCAACGCCTTGACCCACTGCGGAGATCCGGGTCCGAAGAGGTGGCCGGCGGCGTCGAGGTCGGGCCAGTACGCGTACACGAACTGGTGCCGTGGACTCTGCGGCGCGAGCGCCTCACCCACCCCGGCGAGGATCTCGGCCGGGTTCTGCGCCGGCCGATAGGTGCCCTCCACTCGAAACGCTGCCCGACTGAAACCGGATCCGCGGTAGAGCCCCGGCATCACATAGGTGACCTCGACGCCACGCGCCGCCATCTCCGGCAACAATCCCTCGATGGGTTGGATCTGTTCGGGTAGATAGGTTCCCAACGCCGAGCGGCCGTCGGAGCGGTCCAGGGTCCAGCGTAAGGCGTTGAGCAGCTGCCGGTTCGGTGCCCGGGTGGCCGCACGGTCGGTGCGAAACGAGTAACCGATCACGCCGTGACTGCCGCACGAAGCCCCGGACATGAGGCTGGTGATGCTGGACGCGGTGGTGGCCGGGAAGCCGGCGCGGATGGTGGTCGAGCGCAGCGACGTGAGGGTCGGCGCCACATCGGCGTGCGCGGTGAGCAGACTGTCACCGAGGCCGTCGATCAGCAGCAGCACCACATCCTTGCTCCCCGGCACCGGTACCGCCGCCGACAGCTGACCGTTCAGCGAGTCGTCAATCGCGGGCAGGACGTCGGCCAGCGTGGCATAGCTGCTCCAGCGCCACGGGTGGAGCTCGTCGATCACTTCATTCACAGACGACACGGTAACCACAGATCCTGTGCACAACGCACGCTCATCACGAATTTCGTCGTCGTCGAGTCCTACGCTGGGGGCCATGTCCGGCTATCAACCCATCGGCACCAACGGGGCTCACCACCTCACTGCCTTCGACGAGCGCACTGTCGATCGCGGCTCCGCCTATGCCGACCAGGGGCGCATCGCCGGTATGAGCTGGTCCGACGACGAGCTGGTGCTGTCCGGGTTGTGTCAAGGATCGGGCGGCCACAGCTATCACACCACCATCGAGTTCACCTCCCACGAGCGCACCCGCCGACTCGACACGACCGAGTGCAGCTGCCCGGTCGGGTTCTTCTGCAAGCACGCGGTCGCGTTGCTGTTGACGGCCTTCGACGAAGAGCGACGGACCGCACACCCACCTACGCCAGTGGCGCCTGCGTCGGTTGCGCACCTGCCGGCGCAGTGGCGGACCACGCTGAGCGCACTTGTCCCGGTCGAGCCGGAGCAGACCGAACCCGACCCGCTAGGCATCCTCGTGGAACTGCCGCCCACCCATCGGTATGCGCCCAATCCGGCGCCCACTCTGCGGCTGGTTCGGCGCGGCACCAGCGGCAAGTGGGTTCGGACCGGCATCAACTGGCGCACGGTGTCGGGCGCCGCATCGGGCGCATTCAGCGCGAGGTCGCCGGCCGGCTATGACCCCGCCCAGCATCGGGCCGTCGTCGCGATCGCGCGTGCCGTCGCCGAGGGCGGGATGAACGTCGACACATTGTCGCTGACGTGGGCGCCCGCCGACATCTGGACGATGCTCGCCGAGGCACAGGCCGCCGGGGTGGCACTGGTCGCGGATCGGTCAACGGGCGCCGACCGGGTCGAGGTATTCGCGGGTGCGCGCATCGCGTTACGCATCACCGCCGTCGACGACGGTGCGTTGGTCTCCCCGTATCTGCAGGTCGACCACGAGCAGTGGGACCAGTCGCCGGTGGGGCTCATCGGTTCTCCGATGCCGCACAGTGCGTTCACCGTCGCTGACGGTGTGTTGCTGATGGGACCGTTCGAATGCCCCACCCACCGTGGCGCCCTGGACAGTCTGGTTGCTTCCGGTGGTATCACCATTCCCTACGACGACATCGACGAGTTCGCAGCCGAGCTGCTACCCGAACTGTCGGCGCATGTACCGGTCGACATCGTCGACGACGCCATCGCCGCCCCGGTCATCGACGGTCCCACACCCCTGTTGACGGTTCAGGTCGGCGACGAGTCGGCGCTCGTGCATTGGAGCATCCGCTACACGATCAACGGGCGGCCGCGCGACTTCGAGGAGCGGGAGTCGCCGGCGGCCAGCACCTTGCGTGATGTCGATGCCGAAGCGCAGGCCTGGAAGGATGCGCGCGCTGCGCTGGAGCTCGTTGCGATGCGCTGCTCACGGTGGTTGCCGCAGGCCACGCGATGGGTACACAGCGATCTGCGTGGTGCCGCGGGCGTCGACGCCGATCTCGACGCCGTGGTGGCCGAGGACACCGAGACCGCTGTCCAGAAGGCCAGCACCCGGCTGCTTCGGCGAACCTTCACCTACTCGATGCTCGACACGGCCGTCCTGATCGGTGAGCTCATCCCAGAGCTGGGCGACAACATCGCCGTCGAGATCACCGGCAACGCCACCGATTTCCGGCCCGCCGAGAACGAACCGGAGATCGCGATCTCCGAGGAGGAGACCACCGCCGGCAACGACTGGCTGAATCTCGCGATCACCGTCACCGTCGACGGGCACGACGTCCCGCTGGGTGTGGTGATCCGGGCCATCGCCGCGCGCGCCACCCACCTGCTGTTGGCGGATGGCACCTACTTTCCGCTCGACGACCCAGGCCTGCGGCGGCTCGCCGAACTGATGGACGAGGCCCACGAACTCGGCGAGGTCGACAACGGGCACGTGCGCCGCGACACCTATCACGCCAGCCTCTGGGACGAACTGCTCAGCCTCGGTGTGGTCGATGATCAGCTCGCCGAATGGCATGAGCGCGTGCGTAAACTGGCCACCGCCACCCTGCCCGGTCCAGGTGGGCCACCTGCCGGTCTGAACGCCGAGCTGCGCGACTACCAGGCCGACGGCCTCGACTGGCTCCGCTTCCTCTGGCACAACCGGCTCGGTGGCATCCTCGCCGACGACATGGGACTGGGCAAGACGGTGCAGGCGCTCGCGCTGATCGCCGAGGCCTCCGCCGAGGTCCCCACCGGCAGCTTCCTGGTGATCGCGCCGACAAGTGTGGTGGGGAACTGGGTCAGCGAGGCACAGCGTTTCGTGCCCGATCTGCGGGCTGTCGCGGTCACCGCCACCGAAGCCAAGAGCGGAGTGAGCTTTGCCGAACAGGTCGACGGCGCACACATCGTGGTCACCTCGTACACACTGCTGCGCTTGCAGTTCCAGCAGATCAGCCAATTCCAATGGACGGGCGTCATCTTCGACGAGGCGCAGTTCGTCAAGAACCACAACAGCAAAACCCATCAATGTGCACGTCGGCTTGGGGCCGAGATGAAGCTGGCCATCACCGGCACCCCGATGGAGAACAACCTGATGGAGCTGTGGTCGTTGCTGTCGCTGACCGCGCCCGGGTTGTTCCCGTCGCCGAAGGTGTTCGGCGACTATTTCCGCAAACCCATCGAGTCCGGACAGAACCCGGGCCGGCTCGAGCAACTGCGGCAGCGTATCCGGCCGGTCATGTTGCGCCGCACCAAGGATCAGGTGGTCGGCGACCTACCGGCGAAACAGGAGCAGGTGCTCGCCGTGGGGTTGGCCGCCAAACACGACAAGATCTATCAGACTCGCCTCAACCGGGAGCGGCAACGGGTGCTCGGTCTGCTCGGGGATTGGGAGGAGAACCGGTTCGCGATCTTCCGGTCGCTGACCATGCTGCGACAGCTGAGCCTGCACGCCGGGCTGGTGGAGGACAAGCATCGCGACGTGGCGTCGGCGAAGATCGACTACCTCGCCGAAAAACTGCCCGAGTTGATCGCCGAAGGCCATGCGGCGCTGGTGTTCAGCCAGTTCACCGGCTTCCTCGGGCTGATCCGTGAGCGGCTCGACGACCTCGGCATCGCCTACAGCTACCTCGACGGCTCGATGTCGGCGGCCCAGCGCACGGCCCAGATCGACGCCTTCACCGACGGCACCGCGAAGGTGTTCCTGATCAGCCTCAAGGCCGGCGGTTTCGGCCTCAACCTCACCGAAGCCGACTACTGCTTCGTGTGCGATCCGTGGTGGAACCCGGCCGCCGAGGCCCAGGCCGTCGACCGCGCCCACCGCATCGGGCAGACCCGACCGGTCACCGTCTACCGCCTGGTGTCCAAGGGCACCATCGAGGAGAAAGTGGTGGAGTTGCAGGACCGCAAGCGCGCGCTGTTCGACGCCGTCGTCGACGAGGGCGACCTATTCGGCACCGTCATCAGCGCCGCCGACGTCCGTGCCCTCGTCGGCGACGACGCATCTGTGGGCGACCCTTCGTGACGGACCTCCGCAGGCTCCGGTCCTCCTCAGGTATCGGGGGGTTGCGCCAACCCCGCCCCACCGAACCACCCTGCCGCCAACCGGTATTCAAGCTCCACCAGATGGTGTGCGGGCACATGAATCGCACATTGCGCGACCCGGCTCCGCCGTCGTCCGCGCCGCAGATAGATCAGAACCTGATGATGTCCGGCCGGCAGCGGAAGCTCGATGCGCCCCCACCGTCCCTGCAGCAATTCGTGACCGTCGACCACCACATGAGCACCGCCCAGCGGCGCGGGAAGATATGCAGCCGCCAGCCAGCATGTGATCGCCACACCCTGATGCAACTGTCGCGGTGCCCGACCGGGCCGACGCACTGGTTGGGACGAGGCGACGTGCGGTCGACGCGCCCACGCCCGAGTGGGGAGCGGTCGTCGACGGAGGTCGGCGGCAGGTCCCGTCGTCGGTGGCGGGGCGTACGGATGGGCGGTCATGTCGCGCAGCACCGTACGGGACCGCTGCGCGGCACCGTGGGAGGCCCGCCGTCACGTCGGTCGCACGAATGATGTCCACCGACGAACTGCCAGCTCCCGACTATGCGGGCCCCAGATCCCCGCGCCACTGCCCGGTGATCTCATCCACCTTCGCCCCGGTGGTCGGTGCGAATCGACTCTCGTCGAAGCGCGGCTCGCCATGCAACGTGAGGTCGTAGTGGGCGAGTTGGTCGCGTACGGGGTCCTTCATCTCGGCGAAGACCAGGGTGATGTCCTGTGCGCGCAGGAAGTCGTCGAGCTCCACGATTTCGTCGACCGCGGTCGCGTCGATCTCGGTGATGGGTTCGGCGGCGATGATGACGGTGTGCAGGTCGCGGTGCGCGCGCATCACTTCAGTGCGCACGTAGTCATCGAAGATCCCGCCGTTGGCGAAGAACAGCGGCGCGTCGAACCGCAGTATCAGTACACCCTCGATGCGTTCGGCACTGGGGTGGCGGCTCACGTCGTGGTATCCGCGGACGCCCGGCACCCGTCCGAGTTCGGTGCGATAGGGCCGCCACGCTTGGTTGATGAACGCCAGGAACGACAGTCCGATGGCCACCAGAATGCCCTGCAGCACGCCGATCAGCGCGACACCGAGGAACGCCGCAACCGACAAGGCTCCCTCGATCCAGTGCATCCGGAACAGCGTCACCACCCCGCGGATGTCGACCAGCGTCAGCGCAGCCGAGATCACCACTGCGGCCAACGCCGACGACGGCAGGTACTCGGTGATATTCGGGGCGGCAAAGATGAATACCACGATCATCAACGCGCCGACCAACGGCGCCAGCTGTGTTCGTGCACCAGATGATTCGGCCACCGGTGTCCGCGACGACGATGCCGAGATGGCGAAGCCGCTCAGGAAGCCGGTGGCGATGTTGGCGGTACCGATGGCGGCCATCTCCTGACTGCCGTTGACCGTGGTGCCCGCGCGCGCCGCGAAGGTCCGTGACAGCACACTGGTGTCGGCGAACGCGATCAGCGCGATGCCGATGGCCGGCCCGATCAGGTTGATCACGTCGTCGAGGGTGACACCACCGAGCGCGGGGGTGGGCAGACCTCGTGGCATCGCTCCGACCACCGGGATGTCGTCGGACCAGCCGAACACGGCGACCACCACGATCGCACCGATGACGGCCATCAAAACTCCCGGAAAAGCTCTGCGCCACAGCTTGAGCAGCAGGATCACCCCCAGGCAGGACACACCGATCGCGGTCGACAGCCCGTCGACCTCGCCGTCAGCGATGCCGGTGACGAAGTCGACCACTTCTTCCAGCGCCGAGTCGCCCTCGATGGAGAAACCGAGCAGCTTGGGCAGCTGACTCAACAACACCACCAACGCGATGCCGTTGAGATAGCCGATCCGGATCGGTTTGGACAGCAGATCGGTGACGAACCCGACGCGCAACAGCCCGCCGATCACCAGCACGATGCCGACCTCGATGGCCAACACGCCGGCAAGGGCCACGCGTTCTTCGTCGAAGGCGGCCAACGGGATGATGGCGGCGGCGATGATCGGTGCGAGAGAGGAATCCGGGCCCAGCACCAGGATGCGTGATGGACCGACGATCGCGTAGGCGATGAGCGGGATGATGGTGGCGTACAGGCCGGTCACCGGCGGCAGGCCGGCCACCTCGGCGTACCCCATGCCGGCCGGGATCAGCAGGGCGGTGAGCACCACGCCGGCGACGAGATCGCCGCGCAGCCAGGAACGGTCGTACGACTTGAGGGTGGCCAGTCCGGGTAGGTAGCGGTCGAGTCGCGAGGACGCCATGGCAGGCATTATCGCCTACCGCGCACCTGCGGCGGACAACATCGTCAACCAGTGGAGATCAGCGTCACCGACAGCTCTTCGGCGACCCGGAAAGCATCGTCGACGACGCCCATCCCGTTGGTGACCAGTGCGCCCTCATGGATGAGCAGCAGCCGCTCGCCGACGTCCGCCGACGACCCGATCCCGGCGTCGACGGCGACTTGCGTGAACAGGTCGAGCATCCAGTGCTTCTGGCCGATGATGATCGAATACGCGGGGTGACCGGGGTCGCTGATCTCGGCATGAGCGTTGATCATGCTGCAGCCCCTTGGGCTTCGGTCGACAGCCCAGTCCCGGGTGGCGGCGTAGATCACCCGGAGGCGTGTCACCGGCTCGTCGCCGGCCTGCGCGAGACGTTCATTGACCAGTTCTCGCCACGCGAGGTCCCGCGCCCGTAGGTACTCGACAACGAGTTGCTCCTTGGACCCGAACCGGTCGTACAGGGTGCGTTTGGTGACGCCGGCACGCGCGGCTATCGCCTCGACCCCCACGGCGTGAATGCCCTGTTCATAGAACAGTTCGGAAGCGGCGTCGAGGATCACCCGCGCCTTCGGTGTCCAGTCGACCTCGATACTCACCTTGCAAATACTACACCGATCGGTAAAGTCGCGAACATGATGACTTCACCGATCGGTAAAGCTGCTTCGTGGGTGACACCGGCCCTTTCGGTGCTCTTCGTTCTCTGTTGGTCGTCGGGATTCATCGGCGCCAAGCTCGGTGCCGCCGATGCGCTGATGACCACCGTCTTGGCATGGCGGTTTGTGGTGGTCAGCGTATTTCTCGTGTTGGTGGGCGCCCTGGTGCGACGTGTGGCAGCACCACCTCGCCGTGCGGCGCGCGTCTACGGCCATCAGGTCGTCATCGGCGCGCTCTCACTGTTCGGCTACGCCGCAACCGTGTTCTGGGCCATCGGGCTGGGCGTCAGCACCGGGACCACTGCGCTCATCGACGGCGTGCAGCCGCTGGTGGTCGCCGCACTGGCCGGGCCGGTCCTCGGCACCGCCGCGACGGGACGGCAGTGGTGGGGTTTGCTCGTCGGAGCTGCGGGCGTGGTGATCGTGACGGGGACCGATGCGGCGAGTGCGGCCACCGACGCGCCGTGGTGGGCTTATCTGGTGCCGCTCATCGGTATGGGGTGTCTCGTTGCGGCAACCTTTTTGGAGCGGCGAATCGACTCGCCGATGTCGGTGTGGGAGGCGTTCACCGTGCATTGTGTGACATCGGCGGCGTTGTTCGCCGCGTTGGCGATCGCGACCGGCGCCGTGGTTCCGCCGATGGCGCTGGACTTCTGGCTCGCGATCGGGTGGCTGGTGGTGTTCTCGACCTTGGGCGGCTTCGGCATGTACTGGGTGCTCGTTCGCCGGGTCGGCGTGACATCGACGAACACCCTGATGTTCCTCATGCCGCCGGTGACGGCGGTCTGGGGAGCGGCGATGTACAGCGAACCACTCACGTGGACAACCATCCTCGGGCTGAGCATGGCGCTCGGTGCCACCTGGGTGGTCAATCGCGGCGGCCGATGCGGTGGTGAACGGTCGGATGCCGAACCGTCTGACAAGGCAGCGCCTTACGACGCCGCCGCGTCGAATGCGTCGATGAGCTCGGCCGATAGCCGTCCGCGTGTCGACACCTCGTAGCCGTTCTCCTGTGCCCACAGCCGGATGGCCTGGTTGCGTTGGCGCGATTTGGCGCGCGTGGAGCCACCGGTTGGGCCATCGATGGTCGGTACGCGCGCTGCCATCTGGACGTACTCTGCGATGCCCGCCTCGAACCTGGCGACATTCGCCGAACGCAGGTCCAGGCGGTAGCGCGCCGACCGCCGGCCGGGTAGCTTCACCTCGAACTCGACGCGGTTGAAGTCATCGGGATCGATCGGTTCCCCATCCATGTCGTCGACGATCTCGATGCGTTGCATGCGGACCAATGTGCCGACCACCCTCCCCAGTGTCATACTTGATCGCTGGTGCACGATAGTACATAAGTGCGTTGCGGGATGATCCGCATCCGCATTGAAGGATGTCCACAGCGGTGGCGGGGCTCGAGTGACATGATGCGAGGGTCCGTGACCCAAGACCCCACCGGGAAGATGAGAATGCCGCCTCAACTTCACCTGAGCAGCATGCGACCGCGCGACCCGGCCGAACCCGGCCGCTCCGCTAGTCCGCTCGAGTTGTTCTTCGACCTCGTTTTCGTGGTGGCGGTGGCCATCGCCGCGGTGCAGCTGCACCATGAACTGACCGAAGGCCATGTGGCGGACGGGCTGCTGTCGTATGCGATGGTGTTCTTCGCCATCTGGTGGGCGTGGATGAACTTCACCTGGTTCGCGACCTCCTTCAGCACCGACGACTGGCTCTATCGAGTGCTTACCTTCGTCCAGATGGCCGGTGTGTTGGTGCTGGCGGCGGGGATCGAGCCCGCCTTCGCCGATCGCGACCTGACCCTGGTCGTGGCAGGTTACGTGATCATGCGGTTGGCGATGGTTGCGCAATGGTTGCGTGCCTCACGCGGGGCCGGCACGATGCGGCGGACCACGCAGATCTATGCGGCGGGAATCGCTGTGGTGCAGGTGCTGTGGCTGCTTTACTTGCTGCTTCCCCACAACGTCGTCGGCATCATCGGATGGTGTGTGCTGGTGGTTGCCGAGCTGGCGGTGCCGGTGATCGCCGAGCGCCGGGGCAACACGCCGTGGCATCCACACCACATCACCGAACGCTACGGCCTGTTCACGCTGATCCTGTTGGGCGAGAGCCTGTTGGCCTCAGCCAACGCCATCATCGAGGCGCTACATGGTGAAGAAGAACTCGCACCCCTCATCTCGCTGGCGATCCTCACTTTCATCGTCACTGCTTCGCTGTTCTGGATCTACTTCTGGCCGCAGCACCATCGCGCCATCGGGTCACTTTCGCAGTCGATTCGGTACGGCTATGTGCACTACTTCGTGTTCGCCGCGGCGGGAGCGTTCTCGGCGGGGATCGAGGTGGAGATCGACGTGCTGACCCATCACAGCGAACTCACCGAAACCCAGGCGTCGTTCACCGTCACCGTCCCGATCGCCATCTTCATCCTCGGTATCTGGTGGATAGCGATGCGCGCCAACGCCGATCGCGTCGTCAACACGGTGGTGCCGGTGGGTGCGCTGCTGGTGCTTTTCGACCCGTTCATCCCGGTACCGGTGACCCTGACCGCGGTGCTACTGATCGCCATCGTCGTCGTGCTGGTGCTGCACCCGCCGGTAGGCAAGCGCGATTCGGAACGAGCAGAACAACACTGACGACAACGACCACCGCAGAGGCGGTCGCGGTGGTAGAAGCTGAACAGGAGCCCGCGTGCGGCGATTGAATAGGTCCACGATGACCGGAGTGGTCGGGGCGATGGTGATGGCCGCCGTCGCCTGTGGCTCGGATGGTTCCGAACCACCGGCCGGCGGCCAGCACAGCGCAGTCGCGACCTCGGGTGCCGATGCGGGTGAGGTGACCGTCACCCGCATCGAGTACCCCACCGTCGACGATGCCGACACCGAACAGAACTGGGCCGACCTCTACCTGCCCGCCAATGCGCAGGAACCCGACACCGTCCCGCTGGTCGTGCTGATCCACGGCGGTTCCTGGCAGAGCCACTTGGGTGCGGATCTGTTCGACCCGTTGGCTCGCGACCTCGCGGCGCGGGGGATGGCGGTCTACAACGTCGAGTATCGGCGCGTCGGATCCGGTGGCGGGTGGCCGACCACCTTCCGCGACATCGCCAGTGCCCTCGATCATGTGGTCGACGTGGACAAGCGTTACCCGCAACTGACCACCGACGATGAGCTCGTCGTCGGGCACAGTGCGGGTGCGCAGTTGGCGGTGTGGGGCGGAACCCGACACAAACTGGAGAACGACGAGGTCGGTTCCCGTCCGGAGTTCCGGCCCACCCGAGTCGTGTCGTTGGCCGGTCCCCTGGACATGCGCTACGCCGCGACACACGGTGATGACCGCATCGTGACCGTGCTCGGCGGCACTCCCGGCGAGGTGCCCGACAGGTACACCTCGGTGGACCCGATTCAGAACATCGATCCGGACACGCCGGTGATCGCGATGCACGGCTCCGCCGACACCGTTGTGGCCCCGGTCAATTCGCGCCGCTATGTCGAAGCCGTGGAGCGCGAGGACGGGACCGCCTCGCTGGTCCTGCTCTCCGACATCGACCACGCGGCGATCGTCTCATCGGACGCGCCGTCCTACGAGCGGGTGCTCGATGTCATCAGCGCGACCTCGGAGGCGTCGCTGGACGAGCTGACCGAGGAATAGCTGCCATGCAGCGGCTGTGGTCCATCGTCAGGGGAGCCGAGTCCTGAGCAAAGACCTCGGATGTCCTGTCAGCAATCTCCCAGCCGGACCCGATGTGCTGACCAGGTTCGGGGCGCATCGTTGTTCCTGTCAGAGATGCGCCGGCGTGAGGCCGGACCGAACAGGAAGGGCAACGATGCCGACTCCCGCCAAGAACACCAACATCGCCCCGCAGCGCCGCCGTCGTCGGGTTCGCCAGTTCGACAAGCGCCTGCGCCGCTGGATTTGGGTGTGGAAGTAAACCCCGACCCGCCACACCCAGCTGCCACGACCCCGGTGCCCACTCTCCCTGGCGCCGGGGTCGTGGTGTGTTGCATGCCGACTCGGTCAGTGAAGGCTGCCGCGGCGATCGTGCATAGTGAGGCACGGTTCGACGACTCGAGCGGGGTTGCGGCGGGGCGAACACCAGGTCTATCTGTTGCTCAGACCGCCCCGGCGTCAGCGCGCCAGGTGACGATCACCGGGACGGTGTCGTCCCACGGTTGGCGGGTCACCAGGTCGGCTACGTTGACGTAGCCACGTTCGAGTTCACCGATCGCCGGGTCCACGAGCCGATACTGCTGGGTCTGCCGGTGGATGGGCTGCCCGTCGAGCAGCACGACACGTACCTCGCCCGGCTCGAACCGGCAGCGGCTGTGTAGCGCGGCGATGAGCTGCTCGTTGCACATGTGGCCGTCGCCGAAATTCCACCCCATCGCCGTCGAGCAGATGCGTTCGCCGTCGGTCAGCACATACGCCGACTCGTCGTGGGGCGCCATGGCGCGATGGGCGAGCGTGAACAATGCCCGGCCGTGACTGTTGAAGGAGCGGAACGCATATCCCATGTACAGCGGGATCTGCGCCGCCTCGGGGGAGCCATAGAACCGCTCGAGCTGCGCGGCCGGCATCGAGGCGATGGCGACGATGCCGTTCTCGATCTTCGCCGACGCCGACGGCTTCATGCACCACAGGCTGGTGTCCCAGTTGCCGGCGTAATAGCGCATGCCGGGCAGGAACGACACGGTGCGTGGCGAGAGGTTACCGAGGACCACAGTGCCCGCCGACACCGCGAACAACACGATCGGCCAGGGGGATTGGAGGTCGGTGAGGCCGATGTCGGCGTGGCCGACGAACAGCGCCAGCACGCCGAACATCATGAAGACGTTCCATTCCAGCGGCACCCCCATCGGAATCGAGGACAGGATGCCGAAATGGAAGATCAGCATGACGGTGGCTGCCACCGCGGTGATCCAGCCGCCGTGGGAGAAGAACAGCGCGATCGGGACCAGACCCTCGACGGCGGTGGAGAAGTGGGCGATCCAGCGGGAGCGTCGTCCGGGGCGCAGGTCGTCGGGGAAGTTCTCGAAGAACTTGCGTTTGATCGCCGGCGACCGCCAGATCGGGTTGTTCGACATCATCGTCGAGATCACGAACGGGAAGTGCTTGTTCAGTTTCGACGTGGCCGCGCCCAGCCAGATGCACAGGAAGATCAGTTTCGCGCCGATGATCATGTCCGCGCCGGCGAACAGGAACGTCACCGTGAGGGCCGCGTACACCTCGCCGCGGGCCGCGAGGAAGACGGTCTTGTCCCGCAGGCCGAGGACCGCGAGCAGTATCAGGATCGTCCAGATCTGCCACACCGGCAGAACGCCGGCGGTGGTGTCGAGCGCGGGGATCGGTCCGGTACCGGAACCGAACAATGCCACCAGCAGCATCAGCAGGAAGGCGCCGTAGAGCACCGCGTCGAGGGGTCGGCGGGTGTCGCCGCGGGTGAGCGGGATGCGTGCCGGCCACGGCGGCTGGCGGATGGTGCCCGGTCGCAGCCAGTAGAGGACCGATCCCATCGGCGGGAAGAACCGGTTGTTCAGCGGCCCGAATCCGCAGCCGAGGCCGATGACCTCGAACAGCATCGTGTACAGCACGACCTTCTGGAAGACGATCGGCTCGTTGTACCAGGCGGTGACATCAAAGAACCCGTCGATACCCGGGGTCGCGACGACGATGATCCACCCGACCAGGACGTAAGCCACGATCTTGCCGACATAGAACAGGTGCAACGCCACCGGTGTCCCGAACCCGACCTCGGCCCAGTGTTTCGCCATCGGGCGGATCTTCTCCGCCCGCGTCCCCTGACTCCACGTCGGGAAGTCGATCTCAGGGGTGTTCTGCTTCAGGAATCCCATCGTGGGCAAGCTAGCAAAGCAAGCAGTTGCTTGGTAGCGCTACGCGGATGTCGTGGCTCAGAGCGGCAGGCACGTGTTCAACCCGCCCTGTCCTGGGTATCCGGTCACCATGACCACTCCGAGTCCGTACCGCCGTCAACTCCTCGCGACGTATCTGCGCATGCACCTCGTCGGCGCGGGCGCCGGCATTCGATTGGCCGAACTGCTGGCCGGTGATCCCTGGACCGACGGCCGGCTCGACCACCTACCGGACGAACTCGCCGACGAGGCCACCTTCGCTCGGGGTTGGGCGGCGTCGGTGAGTGGTTTGTCCGAGTCGTGGGTACCGCCGACGTTCGCTCTCACCGCCGGGGTGCGCCGCGTCGTGGCCCCGTTGCGCCCCACCCGCGGGCGGTTTCGGCGCGTCCTCGCGCTTGAGGCGATGCGGTCACTGGTACTGGCGAAGAAGGCGATGTGGGAACTCGGCATCGCCATCGGCGACGACGTCGTCGATCCGGGCACCGTTGAGCAGCTACGGATCTATGACGAGGACGCGAAACGTCAGGCGCGGACCCTGCAGGAGCTGCACCAGCGGGCATCGTCGGAGGTATTCACCTGACCGACGGCGCATCGTGCCGCAGTCAGTCTTAGACCGCCACTACGCTCGATGCCGGATCTGAGGGAGCGTGATGATGAAACGACGGGCGATGGCGGTGGCGGTGATGCTGGTCGGCGCGGCGGCCTTGAGCGGGTGTGGCGACTCCGACGACGACGTGGGTGTCGCCACCGTGACCAGCACGCTGGTTGTCACCCCCAGCACTGCGGCGAGTAGCCAAGCCGCCGGATCACCGGGCAACACCAACTGTGTCGAGGACGGCATGGACCCAGCCACCTGGAACACCGCCACCGACACCGCACCGCCGCTCGCCCCGGTCACCGACGGCGGAGTCACCGACGTGACCCCCAGCGCCGGAGACTGTTTCGACACCATCGTCATCCGTACCGACACCGACTCCGACGTCGGCTTCAACGTCCGCTACGTACCGCAGGTCACCGAGGACGGATCGGGTCGACCCGTCCCGCTCCGCGGTGACGCGTTCCTGCAGGTCTCGGTGTCCGCGCCGGTGCTGGACCCACAACTGACCGACACCTTCGACTTCACGGCCGACGAGCAGTACCGCACACTGCGCGAGATCGCTTTCGCCACCTCCTTCGAAGGTGTCACCACGCTGGGCGTCGGGGTTGACCACACCACCCCGTTCGCCGTCGAATCCCGTCGCGCCGACGACGGCACCACCGACATCGTCATGTACCTGGCGCATTGACCGACATCGGCGGGTGACAATCCTCAGCGCGACGCCAGCAGCGGGGTGTGCAGATCGTAGTAGGAGATGTCGCCCATCAACCGCATCTCCTCTTCGAACAGCGGCCGCAGATCGTCGGGCATCTCCATCTTCTCGCCCTCGCGGGCCGCGGCCTCGGAGGTGAAGTAGATGGCCTCCACATACGAGTCACTGCCGTCGCCACACAGCAGTCCGCCGATGATGTCCGGGCGACCCTCGTGCACCCGGTCGGACACTTCGCCCATCAGCTCGCGCATGCGGCCGACGTCGCTGGAGTGGCCTTCCATGATCTGGACGAAGCCGGCGTCGTCGGAACCGCCCTGCATCCACTCGGTGACATCCGTGCAGTCCATGAACGTGACCGGGCCGTCGAAGCACTGCTCGGTCTCGGCCCACCAGGTGCCCTGTTCGGGACGTTCGCTGTTGCGTTTCGCGGCCTCTTGGGATTCGAACCGAGCCAGCGCCACGAAGGTGCCGTCGTCGGTGATGCCGGCGGTGGTGCCGAGGTAGCCGGTCGCGCCCGGCTTCAGTTCGGTGTCCCATCGGTCGAGGCAGCGTTGCAGCCCGTCGGCATCGGATACTTTTCCTTGGAAGAGTTGAATGAACATGATTGCCTCCGTGCGGATTTCCGCAGTGAGATCATCTGGTGGTGGCCGACCCGTCGCAGGTCCCGTCGCACACCGACGGCCCATGGCCGCAGCCACTCCACCGATAATCGTGCTCTCCCGCACGGGACGGCGCAAGGGTGTCCGAGGACTTGCGCAGGGCGTCGCAACATCTGGTCCCTGAGGAGCCCGGAGCTTGCGGAGGGCGTCACGAAGGGTCACCCCCCACACCACAAAAACGTAGCGTGGAGGCACCGATTCTGGACGGAGACCATGACCGACCCCGACGACCCGGACCCCGACGACCCGGACCGTGGCAGACCATTGGACCCCACCAGTCGTGAGAGCGTTCTCGTCATCACGCTCGCGCTGGCCGGGCTGATGATGACGCTGGCGACGTCGACGCTGCCGGTAATCGCCGACGTACCGCGCAGCGGGGTCTTCGCAGTGGTGGACGGCGCGGCAGATACCGCCGGCTATCTGGCGATGGCCGCGATTGCGGCGCGACCGCCCGTGCGCTGGGAGCTGGTGCGCCGCGTCGGTTGGGCGATGATTGCCGTGGCCGTGCTCGGTGGGGTGTGGGCGGCTGCGGCCGGTTCCGGCGCAGACTTCCTGCTCGCGATGTCGGGGTTGATGGCGGCGGTGGTGATCGTGGTCAGCCACCTCGTCGCGAGTCGCTGACCGTGCTCATCGGGTGGCGTCGATGACCGCGTCCGCCGCGTCGAGGAACTCGCCGAATCGGGTCATCCCGCCCGCCCGCGCACGATCGACATCTCCGCTGACGGCGAGTTCGCTCGCGGCGACGTCGGCCGACTCGGTGGCACCGGTCATCAGGATCTCAGGAGCCTGGAACAACACCGCGGACCCGGTGTCGACGACGGCGAGCGCCGCCTGCTGCGCGGGGGTCGTCGGCACGGCGATCTGTGGTGGATTCGGCACGATCGGTGCCGTGAGGGCGTCGAGCACACGCGCCCGGCCGGTGTCGACGCGTGCTCCCACTGCCGCCGAATCTGCGCCCGACCACGCGACGTCGGCCACGTCGAGTATCTCCACCACCGCCACCTCGAGGGCGTTCTGTGCGCGAGGCAACACCAGGTTAAGGTCGTTGTCGATGATCCCGCTCATCGCCGAGCGGGCCGGTGCGGTGACCGTCGCCGCCGCGATACCCGTTGCGCGCTCGAGGGAATGGCCGTTCGAGCGGGCCGAGTCGTACACACCTGGAGCCTGCACCAGCGCCCGCGGGACGTCGACGACGAAGTCGACGAGATGCGGACAGATCAGCGAGCAGTAGGTGAGTTGATTGTCGGCGAAGGCCACGATCAGCGACCCGGGCGGGGGAGCGGGTCTGATCGGCGCGGGCGTCGCAGCCGCAGGCTCGGCAGGCAGTGCGAGGAATCCGGCCGCCGACAGCACAGCCATCAGTAACGTGCGAGCAGTGGCGGACCACACCGTCGGGAACTCCTGGCCGGACGACAGATGCCCCGAGTGTGCGACGCCGATGCTGAAACCGCGCTGAAATACCCGGGTCAGGTATTCGGCGGCACGTCCGCGGACGCGGTCTTGCGCAGTGCGAAGAGCTTGCGGATGGTCGCGAACGCGATGATGGCGAGGATGATGTCGACCAGGATGAACAGCATCGCGCCGAGACCAATGTCGTCGCCGATCGTGTTGGTGAACAGCCCGAAGTCCCACAGGCCGTGCAGGACCATCGCGAAGATCAGCGTCCCCGACACGCGCCGTGCGAGGTAGAAGAAGTACCCGGCGATGGCGGTCGTCAGCACCTGCGGGATGGCGCCGACGCCTTCGGAGAAGAGGTTGGTGGCGTGCGCCAACCCGAACAGCACCGACGTCCACAGCGCAACCATGGGCTCGCTGTAACCGGCGTCGCGGAAGCTCACCACACCGATGCCGCGGAAGATGCCCTCTTCGCTGAACCCGACGGCCAGGGTGCCGAGCAGCAGCAGGATGGTGAAGGTGAGACCCTTGTCGGCCAACCGCGAGTAGGCGGTTCCGGCGACGATCGCGAACAGCATCACCGCCGGAAACAGCCACACCCACCGGGGTAGGCGGTTCTCCTCGACGAACACCGGCCGCCACCAGCGCAGCACTCCGACCGCGATCAGCACGATCAGACAGCCCAGGCCGGTGGTCACCCACAATCCGCGGGTGATCTCGGAGACGGTTTCGAAGTTGCCGTACTCGGCGCCGTCCGGGGTGGTCAGCAGCGGCACCGTCTGGATGATCGCCAGATATCCGATGGCCAGCACGATGAAGCCCCATATGGGGAGTCGTCGTCTGCCCTGAATCGGCTCAGCGGTCATCGGCGGCGCTCCGATCGTCGTTGCGGTGTGCGTTGAACGTACCGGTGCCCGCAACGTTCAGCGCACTCAGGACCGTCGACAGTCGGCGGGCTACTGCCGACCACCCAACAACGCTGATGTGCCATCGATCGCGACCACGGTGCCACCACCGCCGGACGCCTCGGAGGTACCCAAACACACCGCCGGCACCGGTGACGTCGGATGGGCTCTATCCGGGGGCCGACAGCACCGTCCGAGTCCTCGACATCGTAGGTGCCGTCGACGCAGACACCAGGCACCGATGCACCGTCGTCTGAGGTGGCGCCCACTGAGTCCAGTGCACCGAGCAGATTCGGAGTCAGTGACGCCTGCGCCGGGATGGAGGAACGCCACAGGGTCGGTGGATTTCCTTGGTCGACTGGCGATGGCTCAGTTGTGGAGTACACTCATTATTGAGTCCACTCATTATCTCTTGGAGGTTCGAGCCATGACGACCCTGTCGCCCCAATCCGGTGGCCGCAGAGCGCGCAACATGCGTGACAAGCAGGACCGGATCTTTCGTGCCGCTGCCGAACTCTTCGCGGAGCGTGGATTCGAGGACGTCTCGACCGGCCAGGTATCCGAGCGGGCCGATGTCGCGATCGGGACCGTCTTCCGGTACGCGTCGTCGAAGGGTGAGCTCCTGCTCATGGTGCTCAACGACATGCTTCGGACCGCGCTCGAGGCCGGCGCGGAGCGTGGCGCCGTCGAGAGCGAGACCGCGGAAGCAGTCACTCAGATGGTGCTGCCGATTGTCGAGTACGCGCACCGCCATCCGACGAATGGGCTCGCCTACCAGCGTGAACTGCTGTTCGGGAGTTCCGACGACATGTATCGCGCCGAGGGTTTGGATCTCATTCTGCGACTGCAGGATCGGATTGCTCGACGGATGATCGACGACGCCCGGCAGCGGGGCCTGAGCCCGGATCCGCAGCTCGCCGCGCTCGCGGCGAACATGGTATTCGGGGTCACCCACCTCGCAATCGCCCGCCCCTCTACGCGGACGCACACCGACCGCGATCCGATCGAGGACATCCGGGCGCAGGCCGGTGTTGCGGTGGAGGGATTCTTCGCCCGTCTGACATTTGAGGATCGCTGACATCTCACTACACAGAGAAGGAAGAACAGATGCGTTACACCAGTGGCAATTACGAGGCGTTCGTTCGGCCGCGCAGGCCGGCCGGAGTCGATGAGAAGACCGCGTGGTTCGTCGGTGCAGGATTGTCGTCGCTGTCGGGGGCGGCATTCCTCATCCGCGATGCACAGATGCCAGGAGACAGGATCACCATCGTGGAGCGCTTGCCACTTCCCGGCGGTGCGCTCGACGGCATAAAGCATCCCGAGAAGGGTTTCGTGATTCGCGGTGGTCGCGAGATGGAAAACCACTTCGAATGTCTGTGGGATCTCTTCCGTTCGATTCCCTCGCTCGAGGTCGAGGACGCGAGCGTGCTCGACGAGTTCTATCGCCTCAATCGCGACGACCCCAACTACTCGCTGCAACGTGCGACCGTGGACCGCGGGAAAGACGCACACACCGATGGACTTTTCGCGCTGTCCGACAAGGCGCAGAAGGACATCGTCAAGGTCTTCCTCGCCACCCGGGAAGAGATGGAGAACAAGCGGATCGACGAGGTCTTCTCCGACGAATTCCTTGCCAGCAACTTCTGGCTGTACTGGCGCACGATGTTCGCCTTCGAGGAATGGCATTCGGCGCTGGAGATGAAGCTCTACCTGCACCGGTTCATCCATCACATCGGCGGTCTCCCCGACTTCTCCGCGCTGAAGTTCACCAAGTACAACCAGTACGAATCGCTGGTGCTGCCGCTGTACACGTGGTTGCTCGATCAAGGCGTCCAGTTCCGTTTCGACACCGAGGTCACCGACGTCGATTTCGACATCCGCTCCGGCCGCAAGCAGGCGTCGTACCTCCACTGGATCGACGAGAATGGCACCGAGGGTGGCACCAGCCTCAGCGAGAACGATCTGCTGTTCATGACGATCGGGTCGCTGACCGAGAACTCGTTCAACGGAGATCACCATCATCCGGCCGAGCTCGACGAAGGCCCTGCTCCCGCGTGGGATCTGTGGCGGCGTATCGCCGCGAAGGACGATTCATTCGGTCGCCCCGATGTTTTCGGTGGCCATATCCCGCAGACGAAGTGGGAATCGGCGACAGTCACCACCGTCGACCCCCGCATACCGGGCTACATCGAGAAGATCTGCAAGCGAGACCCTTTCAGCGGCAAGGTCGTCACCGGTGGGATCGTGACCGCCAAGGACTCACAGTGGCTTTTGAGTTGGACGGTGAACCGCCAGCCGCATTTCAAGGCACAGAAAGCCGAGGAGATCGTCGTATGGGTGTACGCGCTCTTCGTCGATACCCCTGGGGACTACGTGAAGAAGCCGATGCAGAACTGCACGGGCGAGGAGATCACGCAGGAGTGGCTCTACCACCTCGGCGTCCCTGTCGAGGACATCGCCGAACTGGCCGCCACCGGCGCCAAGACGGTTCCCGTGATGATGCCTTACGTCACTTCATTCTTCATGCCCAGGCAGGCCGGGGATCGACCCGACGTGGTGCCGGAGGGGGCAGTCAACTTCGCCTTCATCGGCCAGTTCGCCGAATCGAAGGAACGTGATTGCATCTTCACCACCGAGTATTCGGTGCGCACACCGATGGAGGCCGTCTACACCCTTCTCGACGTCGAGCGGGGCGTGCCCGAGGTGTTCAACTCGACCTACGACATCCGCAGCCTCCTCGCGGCGACCAGTCGTGTTCGCGATGGTCAAGAGATCCGCCTCCCCGGACCCGAGTTCCTCCGAAAGCGACTGCTGGCCAAGCTCGACCGAACCGAGATCGGCGAGTTGCTCAGCGACAGTGATCTGATCTGACATCGAAGGACCACACCATTGATCTTGCTGTCACCCGAACCGATGACGTTCGGCGCCAAGTATCGTAGGCTGTTGCTCGCCGTGGTGCTCCTGGGCGGGCTCACCCAGTTCGCCCTGGGTACGTTTTATCTGGCAGTCGGCCATTCGCCGTCGCCGCGCGAGATGCCCATCGGCATCGTCGGGTCAGACCAGCAAACGGCACAGCTGACGGCAAGTCTGGAGTCCGACGGATCGTTCGATGTCACCGGGTATCCGACACTCGATGCACTGACGGACGCCGTGGAGAAGCGGACCGAGGCGGGCGGCTTAGAGGTGACCCCGGACGGCGTCGTCGCCGTCACGGCCGGGGCGGGCGGAGCGCTGCCCGCCACGGCCGTGAAAGCAGTTGCCGCCGAAGTCAATGAACAGAACGGGATGTCGCAGACCCTGCCGGTCGATGTGGTCGAACTCTCCGACGAGGACATCAACGGATCGTCACTGGGCTACATCCTCCAGGTGATCTCGCTCGGTGGCAGCATCGCCTCGCTCGGGCTGGGACGATTGATGCCGCGTGTGCCGCAATCGTTGCGCCGGGGCGTCGGTCATGTGGCCGCGCTCGTCGCCTACGCGGTGGTTTCGGCTGCCATCGTCCTGCTGTTCTCGTCGTTCTTCGGCGTCGGCGGCTCGTCGGATACCACGAAGCTCTTCTGGACATACACGCTCGTCTCCCTGGCGATCACCGGGTCCACCGCAGGATTCGTCACGCTGTTCGGGCCGGTGGGATCGCTGTCTGGTGCGTTCTATTTCCTTGTCGGCGCAACGATTTCCGGCGCGTCTATCCCGTGGGACTTCCTCCCGAGATTCTGGGCGGTGCTCGGCGAGTGGCTCCCAACCGGAGGAGGCGCTGAGCTCATCAGAAACTCCCTCTACTTCCCACAGGCCGGCAACGGTTTCGCATTGCTCTGCCTCGGTCTCTACGCAGGGGCCGGCACACTCGTCGTTCTGGTTTGGAACATACTCGGCAACAGAAGTTCTCGTCGCTCCGTCATCGACGTGGACCCCATACACCCGATCAGACACAACCACCATCACACGCAAGGAGAACCATCATGACGATCGAGAATCTGACCGTTCTGGGCACCGGGGTGCTCGGCTCACAGATCGCCTACCAGGCAGCGTACGCTGGCTTCCACGTCACGGCGTGGGACATCAGCGACGACGCCGTCACCGCGGCCGGCACGCGATTCCAGCAGTTGGCCGACACCTACGAAAGTGATGTGGAGGGCGCGACTTACGCAAACAAAGCTCGTCACACGGCCACGTCGATCACGCTCACGACCGACCTCACAACCGCGCTCGCCGAGGCGGATCTCGTCATCGAGGCGGTGCCCGAGGATCCCTCCATCAAGCGGGACACATGGACGCGGGTCGGAGGATCGGCCCCCGAGCACACGATCTTCGCGACGAACTCGTCGACGCTGTTGCCCAGCTCGCTCAAGGATTTCACCGGCCGACCGGAGAAGTTCCTCGCCATTCATTTCGCCAATCACATCTGGGCACAGAACACTGCCGAGATCATGGGCACCAGCGACACCGATCATGCGGTGTTCCAGACCGCTGTGGACTTCGCCGAACGCATGGGCATGGTGCCGGTGGAACTCAAGAAGGAGAAGGCGGGTTACGTCCTGAACTCGCTGCTGGTGCCGCTTCTCGACGCCGCCGCGGAACTTCTTGTCGGTGGGTATGCTGACATCGAGACTGTCGACAAGACCTGGCGGATCGGTACGGGCGCGCCACTCGGCCCGTTTCAGATCTTCGACATCGTGGGTCTCACGACCGCCCGCAACATCGCTGCGGCATCAGAGAGTCCGATCCAGCAGCAGTTCGCCGATTACCTGAAAACCAACTACATCGACAAAGGAAAGCTCGGAACATCCACCGGCGAAGGCTTTTACAAGTACACGTAGTAGTGACCTCGCGCCGCGATATCGAACACAGAGCTTCCGTATCGAACGTTGCTATCGGGACTGCGAGCGCTTCTTTCTTCCGCGAACACCGTCCACCTGACCGGATCGGGGAATGCGGACCGATCTCGACAAGGTGAGTGTCGCCATTGCATTGATCTCCGCCTTCGACGGACCAAAAGCGTTGCATGACACGCTGACCGACGCGTCGATGGAGCGGTAGACGTGGATGGTGCTCCGATTCACCGCACTCGCTGGGACGGCACATCCCCGTCCCCGCGCAACACCACCACCCGCAACGCCGCGCGCAACTGTTCGGTGGTTGCCCGCCACGCCTGCTCCTCGTGTCGGCAGGCCGCCGCTTCGTCGGCGTCGCCCGCGAGGTCGGCCTCGGCCGCCGACTTCATCCACTCCAGGTACTGCTCCTGGCTGGTGCGGATGTAGTCGAGGATGGCCGACTGGTCATGGCGGCAGATCGTCGCGACCTCGTGCGGGTCGAGGGTGGAGCCGTCCTCGTCGAGCACGATCAACGTCTGTAGCGGATCGGGCAGCGCCTCGTTCTGCGCGGCGGGACCGGAGCCGGCCAGTGCGCTGATGATGCCGGGCGCGGTCTCTGCGGTGAACTGCAACCAGTGCCCGACGGCTGCAGTGAGGTTCTCCCGGTGGAATGCGGTCATCGGGACCGATGAGAACGCCATCAGCGATCCCTGGTGCAGCACCAGCGTGATGCCCGGCCAGCGCACCGATTCGGTGGCGATGAACTCCGCGGCGATCGCTGTGTCGGGCACCTCGTCGACCAGCGTCGCGACGAACTCGATGGTCGGCTCCTCGGTGAGTACCCGCAGCCACGACGCGAGCGACCCGGTGGGCAGCGGGATGTCGCCGTCGTCGTCGACGGTGATGCGGCGGCCGGCGATGTCCTGCAGCGCGGACACGATCAACCGCAGCAGGTGCTCGCGCGACACCGGGTGTGCGCCGACGGCGACGGACGCTTCGCGGATAACAGGGAGGTCTTGTTCGAGGAAGGACGGGTGCACGACCTCCCAGTTCTCGCGCAGCGCGTCGACGGCGACCTGCGCCAACCGGTCGACGTGGCGGCGGCTGACCTCGACGATCAGCCGTCCGTCGCGCAGCAGCCGCCACCCGGCTGCCGTTAGCGCGTCGAGCTGCTCGGCGTGGACGTTCGGTGCGGGGTGCAGGTCGGCGACATGCGCGGTGCAGCGGATGCGGTGCGCGCGGGTGACGGTGAACGTCAGGGTGCCTCGCGGGCCGTCGGGGGACTGCTGGACCTGCACCATATGATGCTCGTCGTCGGCGCGCAGCTGTGCGGCCCGGTCGGCCAGGTCGATGCGGAACGCACGCCAGGCGTCATCGACAGATGCGTCGAAATCGAAGTCGCGCATGGCATCTCCTCTCGTCAGGCGTGCGACGTGACCGGTGCGGCGGCAGTGGTGGACCGCTCGCAGGACGGTGTCGCGGTGCTTCTCGGTGTCTGAACCATAGGGGAGGTATCCGACAGGATGACGCGATCGTCTCGGTGGGATACGCCCTCGGAACGCGGGCTTGATTCCGGTGGCGGTGTCATTGTTGCATCGCGCAACGATGGGTGTCGCGTTACATCCGCAGGTCAGGTGAACCGTCGCCGCGGCGAGGTCGATGGAATCGCTGTCGAGGCCACGGCGTTGAACACAGCACAAACAGGCTCTGAACAGGGGGGATCAACGTGGATCGACACCCAACAGGGCCGAACCGAGGTGACCATGACCACGCAGACCGCGCGCGGGCCGGCCAACGCTGCCGACCTGCTGCTACCCGACGACGATGCGTTCTACGACGTCCCGTCCGACCTGGACCGTATGCGGCCCGGCGACCTGATCCGGTCACGCCAAGTGGAGCTCAAGGACTACTGGGCGTCGCATCACCGTAGCCAGGCGTGGCAGTTGCTGTACCGCTCGACCGACCTGCACGGCGGCGCCGGTGTGGCGGCGACCACCGTGGTGCTGCCGCGCAAGCCCGCGCCCGCCGGCCGGTTCATGCTCCTGTCGTTCCAGTGCGCCATCGACGCGGTCTCGAGCCAATGCTTTCCGTCGTATGCACTGCGCAAGGGTGCCGACTCGGTCCGAACCATCGCGCCGTTCGAATTCCTGGTGGTGCGTCGTGCACTGGCCAAGGGCTGGGCGGTCTCCATCCCAGACCACGAGGGCATGGTCGGTGCGTGGGGCGCGCCCCGTGAACCCGGCTACCGCACCCTCGACGGCATCCGCGCCGCCCTGGCATTCCCGCATCACGAACTGCCCGCCGACACTCCTGTCGGTCTCTGGGGCTACTCGGGTGGTGGGATGGCGACGTCGTGGGCAGCGGAGGTTGCACCGGACTACGCGCCCGAGCTCAACCTGATCGGCGCGGTGCTCGGGTCCCCGGTCGGTGACATGGCCTCGGCGCTGATGCGGCTCAACGGTGGCCTGCACGCCGGGCTGCCGGTGATGGCGATCGCCGGCCTGCGCCGCGTCTATCCGCAGCTGGAACGGGCGATCGGCGAGCATGCCACTGAGAAGGGGCGACGGCACCTCGACGAGATCGCCCGGCTGCCGGTGCTCGATGCCGTGCGGCAGTTCCGCCACCACGACATCGACGACTACCTCGACATCCCGCTCGCCGACCTGCTCGCCCAACCCGACATCGTCGAGATGATGGACGACCTCCAGCTCGGCACCCACGCCCCGACGATCCCGCTGCTGGTGGTGCAGGCGGTGCACGACGAGGTGATCGCCGTCGACGACATCGACGGTCAGGTCGCCCGCTACCGCGAGCAGGGCGCCACGGTCACCTACGTCCGCGACCAGCTCAGCGAGCACTACTCGCTGCTGCCGCTGTCGGGGCCGATGGCGGTGGGGTGGTTGGCGGATCGTCTCGAGGGGCGGCCGGCGAGCGATCGGACCGTGAGTGCTGTTGCCGGACAGCGTCGTCCGCGGTGGACGATGAAGTTGACCGGACGGGGGCGGTCGGTGGAGCCGACCCCGCACAACGATGGGGAACAACCTGCTGCGTAGCGGGTATGGCCCACCGACACCCATTCGCGGTGGCCGCGTCGAGCACGACGCAGCGAGCCGGC
Source organism: Gordonia aquimaris (assembly GCF_026262595.1). Taxonomy (NCBI): domain Bacteria; kingdom Bacillati; phylum Actinomycetota; class Actinomycetes; order Mycobacteriales; family Gordoniaceae; genus Gordonia; species Gordonia aquimaris. The sequence goes on from NZ_JAPKFM010000011.1 coordinate 141,752, forward strand.
GAGCGCGTATGCTCATATGCATGGCTGACAATACAAAAGGCTGCGACAACCCCGACTGCACCTGCGGGCCCGACTGCCAGTGTGGCGAGAACTGCACCTGCGGGAAAAAGTAGCGACTAGGAGTTCGCCGCGCGAAACCGCCCCGGGCTGTGCCCGGTGAGGCGGCGAAATGTGCGGCTGAAATGCGACACGTCGAGGTATCCGACGGCTGCCGCAACATCGGCGACCGACAGGTCGGTCGTCAGGAGAAGATTCTTGGCTCGCTCGACACGAGCTTGATGCAGCAGGCCGGTTGGCGTGTGTCCAGTGGCACTCACCAGTTTCTGCATGTTGCGCAACGACATCCCGGCCGCAGCCGCAACGTCGGGCAGGCTGAGGTACGGGTCGTGCAGCCCATCGGAGATGATCTGGGCGATCCGCGCCAGATCCCGTTCCCGCTGCGTCAACGCGGGGCCAATGGAGGTCGTCTCACTCAGCGCTGCGGCGAGCATGTCGACCGTGGCCGACCCGAACGAAGCTCTCGTCGACTGCGACATGGACTCGTCGCTGCCGGCCAGGTCTGCCAGCAGACGTCCCAGAACAGCAGGCGCCCCCAAGGGTTCATATGTTCGCGCAACCGCGTGGCCGGCAAGTCGTGCCGGCAGCCGAGATTCCATCAGCGACGTCGGAATACGCACCGCCACTTGATGAAACGGAACAAGTGAATGAAATACAAAGGGTCGGTTGAGGTTCACCATCGCGAACGCGCCGCGCCCTAGTTCTGCCGTCCGATCGCATTGGGTGACCTCCACCGCGCCGTCGGTCACCATCAGCAGCAGGTAGCCATCCTCTCCGCTGTCGCGGATCATGGCCGGTGACCGGACGACGGTCTGGACGTCGGACCGGATCGCGCTCACGTGGAGCCGACCAAACGCGCGCCCGCCCCACTCGGCGTCGTAGCGCTCGGTGGGTTTGTCCCAGGTCACGTCCATCTCGCCGTAGAGCTGGCCGATCGTGCGCGCCCATTCGGCTCGCCCTTCGGTTGAATCGAGATCACCGGTTCGTAGCTCGACGACATCGTCGGTGTCGGCCGTGCGCAATCCGCCATGTGACTGTTCGTTCTCAGCCATTCCGCGCCACACCTCCGCCTCTTAGTGTTCTACGTCACAGGGACGTGGCTCGGCCAACATACACCGAAACGTCACGGTCCCGCGAGTGGCTGTCATTTCGGCACCCACGCAACAGATTCGACCGATGACCCGGCGATCGGGCACATCGTCGGTCCGTACCAGGAGGTTTGTTCCGTGACATCAGCACCCGCAACAGTGAACCCGGCAGCAACCGCATCCGAGGAGAACGACGTCCGCCCCATGACCGGCGCAGAGTATCTGGAATCGCTGCGGGACGGCCGGGAGATCTATTTTCGCGGAGAACGCGTCGACGATGTGACCACGCATCCGGCATTCCGGAATTCGGCGCGCTCGATCGCCCGGATGTATGACGCTATGCATCAGCCCGACGCGCAGGGTGTGCTGGCGGTACCGACCGACACCGGAAACGGTGGCTTCACCCATCCGTTCTTCAAGACGGCGCACTCGGCGGATGATCTGGTCGCCGCCCGCGACGCGATCGTCACCTGGCAGCGAGAGGTGTACGGCTGGATGGGCCGATCACCCGACTACAAGGCATCCTTCCTGGGCACCCTGGGCGCCAATGCCGACTTCTACGGCGACTACAAGCAGAACGCGCTGGACTGGTACAAGAAGTCGCAGGAGCGGATGCTCTACCTCAATCACGCGATCGTGAACCCGCCGATCGACCGCGACAAGCCTGCCGACGAGACCGCCGACGTGTGCGTGCATGTGGTCGACGAAACCGATGCCGGCCTGATCGTCTCCGGCGCGAAGGTCGTGGCGACGGGGTCGGCCATCACCAACGCCAACTTCATCGCGCACTACGGACTGCCGTTGCGTAAGAAGGAATACGGCCTGATCTTCACCATCCCGATGGACTCGAAGGGCCTGAAACTGCTGTGCCGGACCTCGTATGAGATGAACGCCGCGGTGATGGGCACCCCCTTCGACTATCCGCTGTCGAGCCGGTTCGACGAGAACGACGCCATCATGGTGCTCGACCGGGTACTGGTGCCGTGGGAGAACGTCTTCGCCTATGACGTCGACACCACCAACAACTTCGTGATGCGCTCCGGCTTTCTCAACCGCTTCATGTTCCACGGCTGCGCCCGCCTGGCGGTGAAACTGGACTTCATCGCCGGCTGCGTGATGAAGGGCGTGGAGATGACCGGCTCCGCGGGATTCCGCGGGGTGCAGATGCAGGTTGGCGAGATCCTCAACTGGCGCGACATGTTCTGGGGCCTCTCGGATGCGATGGCCAAGTCGCCCGACGAGTGGGTCAACGGTGCGGTGCAGCCGAATCTCAACTACGGCTTGGCGTACCGAACCTTCATGGGTATCGGCTATCCGCGGGTCAAGGAGATCATCCAGCAGGTGCTCGGTAGCGGTCTGATTTATCTCAACTCCCACGCCGACGATTGGGGCAACCCGGACATCGAGCCCTATCTCAACCAGTACGTCCGCGGCTCCAACGGCATCGCCGCCATCGACCGCGTGCAGTTGCTCAAACTGCTGTGGGACGCTGTCGGCTCCGAGTTTGGGGGACGCCACGAACTGTACGAACGCAACTACGGTGGCGACCACGAAGCCGTTCGCTTCCAGACCCTGTTCGCCTACCAGGGCACCGGGCAGGATCTGGCACTCAAGGGCTTCGCCGAACAGTGCATGTCGGAGTACAACGTCGACGGTTGGACCCGACCGGACCTGATCAACAACGACGACCTCGCCATCGTCCGGCGCTGAGAGGGCTGCCATGAGCACTATTACCGACCACACCCTCGAGCTGGACCCGACACCGCCGCGGATGCGGAAGGCGCTCGGACGGTTCGCCAGCGGGGTCACCATCGTCACCACTGCCGAAGGGCCAGGCGAAGAGTCCGTGCACGGCATGACCGCCAACGCATTCACCTCGGTCTCGCTGGACCCGCCGCTGGTGCTCGTGTCGATCGCCAACCGGGCGAGGATGAACGACAAGATCACCGAGACCGGCCGCTACGGTGTGTCGATCCTCGCTGGCGATCAGGAACCGCTGTCGCTGCATTTCGCCGGTGCCGCGCATGAACCCGACTTGGTGAGATTCACCTGGCGAAGAGGGGTTCCGCTATTGGATGGGGCGTTGGTGCACCTGTCGTGTACGGTCACCGACTCGCATCCGGCGGGCGACCACACGCTGCATGTCGGTCAGGTGGAGGAACTCTGGTACGACAACGGACGGCCGCTGCTGTTCTACACCGGCAGCTTCCGCGCCCTGGATTTGCAGGGTACCTCCGACGGCTGGGGGTTCTAGGACATGGCCGCGTTGCAAACCGTCCAGAAGATCGGCCCGGTCCTCGACCTGTTCACCGTGCAGCGGCCGGAGTGGGGGGTCACCGAGGTCGCCGGTGAACTCGGGCTGCCGCGATCGAGCGCTCATGCCTTGCTGGCGTCACTCGTCGACATCGGCTTACTGCAGTGCAGATCGCGCGGTCGTTACCGGATCGGCTGGCGGGTGGTAGAACTCAATCAGACTCTGCAGGGCACCGTCGACGTGAAGACCTGCGCGGCACCGATTCTGCAGGCCCTGTCGGAGGAGTACGGCGAGACCACACATCTGGCGATCATGGAGCGCTACCGCGTCATGTACGTCGACAAGGTGCTGGGCAACCACGTCATCAATGTGAACGGCGCACGAGTCGGCGCCCACCTGGACGCGCACTGCAGCGCCGTCGGCAAGGTGCTGCTGGCGCACTGTCACACCGCCGAGATCGAACGCAACATCACCGACAAGCCGCTGCGCCGATTCACGTCGTCGACCATCACCGACCCGGCCCACCTGCAGCGCGAGTTGGGGGCGGTGCTGCGCAACGGCTGTGCCTACGACTCCGGGGAAGCTGTCGCCGAGGTGCATTGCGTCGCCGCGCCCATCCGCGATGAGATGGGCGTGGTGGTCGCCGCCATCAGCATGACCGCGCCCGAGACCAGGTTCAAAGCCGGCCACCACGAGTATCGGCGGGCCGTCATCGCTGCAGCCGGGGCCATCTCGAAGTCGCTCGTGGCCGCCGTCGACAAGCCGTTCGGCCAGGACCGTGACGACCCCAGCCTGCGCGCCGTCGCCGGCTGACCCTTCCACAGAAAGCAGATCCGATGACCGTTGATGTGCAGTGGGCGGCCGATGCCCTGCTGACGGCCTACCGCACCCGCCAACCGATCTCACCGATCGCCGCACGCTTCGCCGACGCCCCGCTGTCGACGGCCTACGAGATCGCACTCGCCCAGGTCGAGTCGTGGGTAAAGGACGGCGACGTGGTGAAAGGGCACAAGGTCGGGCTTGCCTCCCGCGCCATCCAGCGCCAGATGAATGTCGACCAACCCGACTTCGGCCACCTCACCGCGGAAATGTTCCACCTTGAACACCAGCCGATTCCCGCGGACACATTCATCCAACCGCGCATCGAACCCGAAGTGGCGTTCGTACTGGCCAAGCCGCTGCGCGGACCCGGCGTTACCGTCGCGGAAGCTGCGGCGGCCGTGGACTTCTGCCTGCCCGCGCTGGAGATCGTCGACTCCCGCATCCAGGATTGGCAGATCGGCATCTTCGACACCGTCGCCGACAACGCCTCCTCCGGTGGCGTGGTACTCGGCAGCCGCCCGGTCCGGCTCGCCGATGTCGACCTACGGCTGGCCGGCTGCACCCTGCACGTCAATGGCGAGCTCATCGCCACCGGCGCCGGCGGGGCTGTGCTGGGTTCACCCCTCAACGCTCTGGTGTGGCTCGCCAACACCGTCGGTCCGCTCGGCGTGACACTCGAACCCGGACACGTCGTCCTGCCCGGATCGATGACCAAGGCCGTGCCGATCGCCCCGGGTGATGCGGTGGTCGCCGACATCGCCGGCGTCGGCAGCGTCACCGCAGTTCTCGCAGGAAAGGAAGACCGATGACCACGGAGACCGCCACAGTGTGGAGTGCGGCCCGCGTTGCCGACATCCTGCTGACCGCCGAACGCACCCGCACCGCCCGCATGTCCATCCAGGCCGAATGGCCTGATCTCGATCTGGACATCGCCTACACCGCACAGGATGTGGCATTGGCCGACCGGTTGTCGCGGGGTGAGGTGATCACCGGCGTCAAACTCGGCCTCACCTCACGCGCCAAGCAGCGGCAGATGGGTGTCGATGTGCCGTCGGTGGCATGGCTGACCGACGCGATGGTGCTGCCTGCCGGTCTGCCGGTGCCGCGTGCCCAGCTCATTCATCCACGGGCCGAACCCGAGATCGCCTTCGTGCTCAAACGACCACTGAAGGGACCGGGTGTGACGGCCGCGCAGGCGCTTGCCGCGGTCGACACGGTCGTCGGCGCCATCGAGATCATCGACAGCCGCTACTCCGGCTTCAAGTTCACCCTCGCCGATGCCGTCGCCGACAACAACTCGTCGGGTGTGTACGTGACCGGACCCGTGCCACGTAGACCCGCCGACCTGGACCTCGGCCTGGAGGCATGTCTCCTGGAAGTCGACGGTCACGTCATCGACAGTGCCACCGGCGCAGCGGTTCTGGGCCACCCGGCGGAGGCGCTTGCGTTCGCCGCGAACACCATGGGCGCTCGTGGCCACACGCTCGAGGCCGGCTGGACGGTACTCACCGGCGGCATGACCGATGCGGTGGCCGTGCCCGAAGGCGCGCGGGTGGCCGCCCACTTCACCTCGCTGGGCTCGATCACGATTGCGGGAGGGTGACATGCCGTTCATCGATGTGACGCTGGCACAAGGGCGTTCTGACGAGCAGATCCGCGCGCTCATCCACGAGCTGACCGCGGCTGCCCAACGAGCCGTCGGTGCGCCGGCGGCCAACATCCGCGTGGTGGTCCGGGAAGTGCCACCGACGCACTTTGCCGCCGGCGACGTGACGATCGCGGAGCGGGCCGCGACGTCGGCGAATGATGCCCCGTCGAACAGTCAGGACCCGGCGGTGCGGTAGCGGCCCGGGCTGGTGCCAAAATGCTTGCTGAACGCCCGGCTGAAGTGCGACACGTCGCGGAAGCCGAGTTGTTCGGCGATGTCGGCAACCGGCAGGTCGGTCTGCAACAACAGCGACCGCGCACGGTCGAAACGCCGCGCGTACAACCAGGTTCGCGGGGTGGTGCCGGCGGCGCTGAACAGTTTGTGGATATACCGCACCGACATGCCGACCTCGCCGGCCACATCGGTGAGACGGTGATCGGGATTGCTGATCTCGCGCACCATCACCTGCTGCACCACGCGCAGGTCGGCATCATGTGCGCGTTCGATGAGTGTTGCCGCCGGAACTCGTGTATTCACCGCTGCGGCAACCACGTCGAGGACTGCCGACGTCACCGCGGTCAGGTCGCCGGCGGTGAAGTCGTCGTCGTGTGAAGCGAGGTCCACCAACAGGTTCGACGCCACCCGATCGATGCCTTTCTCAGCCGAGAATCGTTGGCCGAGTGAGTTGTCCAGTCGGTTCTCGGCAACCTG
>NZ_JAPKFM010000012.1:0-146862 GCF_026262595.1 Gordonia aquimaris
ACCCGGAGCGCTAGCGCTAGCGGAGGGTCGTCACGAAGGGTCGCTCAGCCCTTCTTGACCAGACGGCCCTCGAAGTCGTGCACCAGGGCGCGCCATGCCTCCGACTCGTTCTCGAACGGGGGGCTCGGCGCCATCCGCTTGGGATCCGGGTTGATGGCGTAGTCCACGAACCATCCCAGCGGGGTGGTCGATCCGAGGGCTTCGCTCACCGAGTCGTCGTCGGCGTAGTCGGCCGCGTCGGAGAGCAACTCCACTGCGAGGTCGAGTTGGTTGCGGTCCATCCGGCGCGGTCCGTCGGCGATGTCGTCGGCGAGACCGGGCAGCACGTAGACGTTGTCGTCGATGACGTCGAACTCCAGCGACCCGTCAGTGGCTCCAGTGCGCACATCCTCGAACGTCGACAGGTCAGCGAGGTCGTGATCATCGGAGTCCGCGAGGAATCGGCTCAGCGAACGCGGCGAGGTGAAGACGAAAATCTTGCCGTTCGCCCCGAGGAAGACCGGGTCATCGCCGAGATAGCAACGCAGCGAGAGATATTCGTCGGCGTCGGTGACGATCCGGATCGGGTCGATGCCGACGCCTGCCCAGAAGTCGTCGTCGATCTCATCGTCGCTGTCGACCTCGTCGTCGGCATTCTCGGCACTGTCGTCGTCGGACTCGTCGCTGTCGTCGGACTCGACGGTGTCGTCGCCGTTGGTGCTCTCGACGAGATCCAGGTCATCATCGTCGGGTTCGTCTTCGTCCTCGGCGGACGCGGCAGCTTCGAGTTCGGCTTCGGCGGTCTCGACCGCGGACCGGTCGACCTTCGGGGTCGTGATGACATCGTCGATGGCGTCGATGACGTCGTCCCAATGCTTGGCGATGAGCCGACCGATGCGAACCCACAGATCCACGCCTTCGCGACCCTCGAAGTTGCGGGTTCCAGTGGTCACCGCACCCAGGATCGGGTTGCCGTTGAAGAACTTGGTGATGATGGTGAGTTCGCAGACCTCGCCGAGGATGCGAACGATCTCGAGCGCATCCTCCAGCTCCGCGATGACCTCGGGATTGGGATCCTCGGCAGCCAGTTCCGGCACACCGACGAGGTCGTAGCTGTGCCGGTCGTCGGGAACGAGTTCGTCGGCCTGCAGGCCCGCGACGGTCTCCCACGCCGGGTGGTCGACGAGGTCGTTGTCGTCGTCGGTGCGGATGAAGGCGGCCAGTTCGGCGACACCGGGGAATCCGTAGAGGTCCTCGTCGAGTCCGAGGAAGGCCTCCCACTCGTCGTCGCCCTCGCGCCACCGGGGTGCCCAGAGGGTGAAACTGTTTCCGTCGGTGAGTCCGAGCTCGATGGGGACAATGTCTCCGGCCATGAGGACACAGCGTACTGATCGGACCTGTGAACTCCGGTAGCGGCCCCGCGACGGTCCGGTGAACGGCCGGAGCGCGAGCGGTCGCCGGGCCGGGGTCGTCGATGTGGTCAGTGCGCGAGGTCCGGCCACCCGGGCTTCCGCCCGGCCGACCACGGTCGAGTGGGCGCCGTTTCGTATCGAGTGGGCGTATGAGCCAGATCAGCGTGGACGGAAGAAGCCCTGGAAACCCTGGCCGGCGTTCGTCGTGCGTAGCGGCGACGTCTGGACGGGGTCTCCGGCCTCGACGAGTTGGTTGTTGCCCACGTACATCGCCACATGGCCGTCCCAGACGGCCAGGTCACCGGGTTGCAGTTCGGACTGGCCGACCGCGACACCGGCCATGTCCTGATCTTGGGCGAGGCGGGGGAGTTCGACGCCGGCCTGACGATAGGCCCACTGGGTGAAACCGCTGCAGTCGAAACCGTCCGGTGTGGTGCCACCCCAGACATAGGGGACGCCGCGTTGACTCAAAGCGGCGCGCACCGCCTTCGCTGCTCGTTCGTTCGGGGCGTGTGCGATCGATCCGTCCGGCAATCGGATGGCCACCCCGGTGCCGTCGTTGGCGGACGGCGACGGCACCGAAGCCGGGGCCTCGGTCCGACCGATCGCCATCATCCGGTCAGTGTCGGATCGGAGGTCGGACTGTGTGCGCGCGACGATCTGCATGCCGCGCTGGACGTGGTCGAGTGCCACCGGCAGGATCATCGCGATGCCCTGTGGACTGAACAGCGCGGGTCCGAGCGCCGCGGCCAGCGACTGGAAGGAGTCGATCAACGCATTCAGCCGATCGGCGGCAACCTTCACCTTCGCGCCGGCCTGCTCGATGAGCTCGGCGATCTCGGCGCTGTCATCAGTGGTCTCGATCATCGTTCGATGTGTCCGATGAGCCGCGTCGACGGCACCGTCGGCGCCCGTGCCCAACCAATCGGTGGCGACCCGGTTGGTGGCCGCGACCGATTCCCGGCGCGTGTGGTCGAGTGACCCCACCGAACTGCGCAGCCGATCAGCCGGGTTGTCGGGCGGCAGGATGCCGGTGCCGAGGGCGGTGATCATGATGCGTAGCGGCTCGATGATGATCTCGATGGTCAGCATCAGAGATACAGCCCCTCCGTGTGATTCCCGATGTTTCGCGGCTTGTCGGTGGGTGGCCGCGACAACCAATGGCCGGCTCGAGCGTCGGCGTCGAGGTAGACGGTCGCGGCGCTGTCGGTGATGTCGCCCTGATCGCCGTGACGCGTTGCCAACGTGTCGAGGCGACGCGCGCGGGTGTCGAGTGTGTAGGCGGCCGCGACCAGGAAATCGGCGCCGATGACGCCGAACGTGTCGGTGAGGTCGCCCACCTCGCCTCGCTGGGCGTTCGCGTGCGCTCGCACCACGTCGGCCGCGGTGTGCTGGTCTCGGGCGTAGTCGGCCAACGAGGGGGTATGGACGGAGACATCGGTCATGTTTGTTGGACGCACGGATACCGCTTTCGGTTCCACCCGAGTCCCGGACACACCATTAAGGTGATCGTCATGCAGGTACAGATCGTCGACCATCCATTGGCGGCCGCTCGACTGACCACGATGCGCGACAAGACCACCGACAACGCGGCGTTCCGCGGAGCGTTGTCGGACCTGACCCAGATGCTGGTGTACGAGGCGCTGGCGGGGGCACCGAGCGTGACGGTACCCATCGAGACGCCGCTGACCGCCCACGAAGGATCGCGGCTGGCGACTCCTCCGCTGCTGGTACCGGTGTTGCGCGCCGGTCTCGGCATGGTGGAGCAGGCACACGCGATGGTGCCCGAGGCGCACGTCGGTTTCGTCGGGGTGGCGCGCGACGAGACCACCGCGCAACCGGTGCCGTATCTGGAATCACTGCCCGGCGACCTGTCGGGATTGCCGGTGTTCGTGCTCGATCCGATGCTGGCGACCGGCGGTTCGATGCTGCACACGATCGAGCTCTTGGTGGCGCGCCATGCCACCGATATCACCGCGGTGTGCGTGGTGGCGGCGCCAGAGGGGGTTGCCGCGCTGGAGAAATCCGGTCACCCGGTGCGTCTGGTGGTCGCTGCCGTCGACGACGGCCTCAACGACGTCGCCTACATCGTGCCCGGCCTCGGCGATGCCGGGGACCGCCAATTCGGGCCACGCTGACACCGGTCGACTGAGCGGTCCCGCGCGAACTGATCGGCGGGAGTGAGGTGAACGTTAGGAATTCCGCGACGTTCACCTCACACGGCAGTGCCCGAGCGCCGTGTCGGCTCAGGCGGCGACCGCAGCCCATCGCCCGGCCGCACGCCGCACCACCACATCATGCTCGAAACAAGTGCTGATCGTCGTCGAGGTCAGGGCCTCATCGACCGCTCCGGCGGCGATCACCTGGCCATCGCGCAGCAACATCGCGTGACTTGTGCTGGCCGGTAGATCTTCGAGGTGATGGGTGACCAGCACACTGGCCAGGCCGGGTACCTCGGAGCGGAGCTGGTCGATACCGGTCAGCAGCTTCTCGCGCGCCGCAAGATCCAGGCCGGTCGCAGGTTCGTCGAGCAGCAGCAACGCCGGGCGCGGCATCAGTGCCCGCGCGATGAGGGTCCGGCCCCGTTCGCCCTGACTCATCACCGGCCACAGCGATTCGCGGCGGGTGGTCATGCCCAGCAGCTCGAGAAGCTCGTCGGCGTGACGGTGCTCGTCGACGGTGTAGTCGTGCCGACGGTCGAGCTCGGGGGTGTTGGTCAGGCCGGTGAGCACCACCTCGTGGGCCGTGAGCGGTACGTCGATGCGCCAGCGCGGATCCACATGGCCGATGTGGGTGCGCAGTTGACGCATGTCCACCCGTCCCAACCGCCGACCCAGTACGTCGACGGTGCCGGCGGTGGGGTGGCCGCGGGCGCCGAGGATCGTCATCAGCGTCGACTTACCGGCCCCGTTCGGGCCGAGCAATGCCCAGTGCTCGCCATGCGCCACGCGCAGACTCACGTCGTGCAGCAGGGGGCGGCCCCCGCGGATCACATCGATGTTCGCGGCGTCGAGTAGTGGTTCGGGGGAGGACACCAGCCCACCGTAGCCAGGCGATCGATCCCGACTCAGCGCGGGAGGTCGGCGATGACGTCAACGGCGAGCGCATGCAACCGCGCGGATGTCGCGGCCACGTCGGACTCGCGCGGCTCGGCAACCAGTTCGAGGTAGTACTTGAGTTTGGGTTCGGTCCCGGAAGGCCGCACCATCACGCGTACTGAGGTCTCGGGATCGTTTGCGGCACCGGACAGTTCGACGGCATTGGTGTTTAGGTGATCCTGTCGGGTGGCGTAGTCGACGCTCGTGACGCTGATCCCGGCGAGGGTCGTCGGGGGATGTGTGCGCAGCCCCGCCATGATGTCGGCGATCCGGTCGAGGTCGGTGACCCGGATCGAGTGCTGGGTGGTCACATGAACTCCGTGTTCGACGAACAGTTCATGCAGCGCTGTCGCGAGATCGGAACCGGCGCTGACCCGTTCGTGGGTGAGTAGTGCCGCGACCACCGATGCGCTGATCCCGTCCTTGTCGCGCACGGCGACTGGATCGACACAGTGGCCGATGGCCTCCTCGTACGCGTAGAGCAGCGGTTCACCTGCGCGGACGAGCCATTTGAAGCCGGTGAGGGTCCTCGCGTACCGGGCGCCGGTAGCCTCGGCCACGGCCTGCAACAGTGACCCGGACACGATCGTGCCCGCCACGACGGGTGCGTCGAGATCGGTGGCCGCGAGCAGATGCCTGCCCAGCAGGGCGCCGGTTTCGTCGCCGGTGAGCATCCGCCAGCTGCCGCCGATACGAGCGCCGAGCGCGCATCGGTCGGCGTCGGGGTCCAACGCGATGGCGAGGTCGGCGTCGACGTCGGCGGCGAGTGCCAGGAGCCGATCGGAGGCCCCGGGTTCCTCGGGGTTGGGAAAACGCACGGTGGGGAAGTCGGGATCGGGTGCGAACTGCTCGGGCACCACCTCGACGTCGGTGAACCCGGCCCGGCGCAGAGCGGTGAGCGCCAGCGCGCCGCCCACACCGTGCATGGCCGTCAGCGCGATCCGAACCGGCGACCGTGGTACCCGTCCGAAGCGGTTCGTCAGCCGGGTCAGATACCGCTCGGTGTTGGCGGCCGCCCACGGATCATCGGCGGACACAGTCGTCCGGGGCACGGTGTTGGCCGGCGCGGCCGTCGCGATCAGCCGCTCGATCTGCGTGTCGTCTGGCGGGATCAGCTGGGCGCCACCGGACACGAAGACCTTGTACCCGTTGTCGGCCGGCGGATTGTGTGAGGCGGTCACCGCGACCGCCGCGGACGCACCGAGATCCCGGCAGCAGAACGCGATGAGCGGAGTGGGGGTGGTCCCCGGTAGCCGCACCACATCGAATCCCTGCGCCGCGAGCACCTCGGCGCAGGCATCTGCGAAGTCGGCCGACCCATGGCGGGCATCGCGGCCCACCACGACCCTCGACCCGGCGTGCCCTCCGTCGATGAGCCAGCGTCCGAGCGCGACGGTCGTCCGCACGATTACTGCGACGTTCATCCCGGATGGCCCGGCCCGGACCGGTCCACGCAAGCCGGCGGTGCCGAAATGCAATGTGTGGGAGAACCGCTCGGTCAACTCGTCGGGTGTCAGCGCACGCAGCTCGGCGCGGGTGCGCGGATCGGGGTCGGCGGCGATCCAGGCCTGCGGATCTGATGTCTCCGGATCGGACGCCGCCTGTGGATCGGACACCCCCTGCGAATCCTGTGGATCAGGTACAGACATGGCGTGTCAGAGTTCGGCGATGATCGACGCCAGTAGCTCGCCCATCCGGGTCGCCGAGGCACGCCCCACCTCGAGTACCTCGGTGTGGCTGAGCGGTTCACCGGTGATGCCGGCAGCGAGGTTGGTCACCAGGGACATGCCCAGCACCTGCAGGCCCGCGGCACGCGCGGCGATCGTCTCGTGCACAGTGGACATCCCGACGAGATCGGCGCCCAGGGTGCGCAGCATCCGGATCTCGGCGGGCGTCTCGTAATGCGGACCGGGTAGCCCTGCATAGACACCGTCGGACAGTGACGGGTCGGTGCGTCGGGCGATCTCCCGCAATCGCGGCGCGTAGGCATCCACCAGGTCCACGAACTGCGCGCCCCGCATCGGAGACCGAGCGGTGAGATTGAGGTGATCGGCGATGAGGATCGGCTGACCGACCTTCATGTCGTCGCGTAGTCCGCCGGCAGCGTTGGTCAAGACGATGGTGTGCGCGCCTGCCGCTGCGGCGGTGCGCACGGGGTGGACCACGCGGGCCAGGTCGTGCCCCTCGTAGGCATGAATTCGGCCGAGCAGGATCAGCACGCGACGATCACCCACACGCACAGAGTGAACCGTTCCGCCGTGCCCCGCGGCCCGCGGTGCGCTGAAACCGGGAATGGACGCCATCGGCACGCTCGCGATGGGGCGGCCGAAGGCGTCGGCGGCCGGGGCCCAGCCGGAACCGAGGACCACCGCGACGTCGTGGGCGGCGCAATCGGTCTCGGCGGCGATGGTCGCGGCCGCGGCGATTGCGGCCGCGTCGGCGTCGGCTGTGGGGTCCATGGCCCCAACCCTAGTGCCCGACGATAAAGTCCCTACATGCCGTTTCTCAGTTCTGTAGGCGATGTCACCGAGCTCTATCTGGGCACCGAAGGGGTCGAGCTCGACGAGTCGAACCCGGAGAACCGGTTCCGTCTCGACTGGCTGACGACGGTCGAGAACGCGCTCGCCGAGGTCGCCGCGGAACCGACCCGGCCGCTGATCATCACGGCCACCGGCAAGTACTTCACCAACGGACTCGACACCGACCACATCCTGGCCGAGCCCAAGGCGTTGCCCGACTACCTCGACCGCGTGCACGCGCTGTTCAGCACACTTCTCACGTTGCCGGTGCCGACCGTCGCCGCGATCAACGGTCACGCCTTCGGTGCCGGGGCGATGTTCGCCCTGTGCGCCGACCACCGTCTGATGCGCACCGAACGCGGGTTCTGGTCACTGCCCGAGGTCGCGCTGGGGATGCCGTTCCCGTTGGGGATGAGTTCGTTGCTGCGTACCCGCCTCGCCGATCCGGTGGCAACCGAGGCGATGCTGACCGCGCGGCGCTACTCGGGCGAACAGGCACGTGCCGGTGGCATCGTCGAGGAAGCCGTCGACATCGACTCCCTGCTCGCCCGGGCGCGGGAGGTGGCTGCCGAGCGTGCACCGTTGGCGGGCCCCAATCTCGGTGAGGTCAAACGCAACCTGCGTCAGCCACTGATCGCTGACCTGCAGATCGCGTATCCGCGGAGGGCACTGTGAGGTTCTCGCGATGGCCGTGAGTGAACGCGGAATCCGGCCGGCGGCGCCACGCGACGTCATCGACGCCTGGTGGGCCGCGCACCGCGACGACGTGGTGCGGTGGCGCCGGGAGATCCACGCCCACCCGGAGTTGTCCCGCCAGGAGGTCAACACCACCGAACTGGTGATGGCCGAATTGACCGCGGCGGGTCTGACCCCGCGTCGACTACCGCTGGGCACCGGTGTGGTCTGCGACATCGGCGGGGACGAGATACCGCGGGTCGCGCTGCGCGCGGACATGGACGCGCTGCCGATCACCGAGCACACCGGTCTGGCCTTCAGTTCCACCGTGGAGGGTGTGTGCCACGCCTGCGGACATGACGCCCACACGGCGATCCTGATCGGCGTCGCCAAGTTGTTGGCGACGGTCGACGACCTGCCGGTCGGTGTCCGACTGATCTTCCAGGCGGCCGAGGAGGTCATGCCCGGAGGTGCGCTCGACGCGGTGGCGGCCGGAGTGATGACCGGCGTGGGACGGATCTTCGCGCTGCACTGCGATCCGAAACTACCGGTCGGTTCGGTGGGGCTGCGGGCGGGCGCCCTCACCTCGGCGGCCGATCACATCGATCTGCAGCTGCATTCGGCCGGTGGGCACACCTCGCGGCCCCATCTGACGGGCGACCTCGTCTATGCGATGGGGACGGTGATCACCGGGCTACCCGGAATCCTGTCGCGGCGCCTGGATCCGCGGTCGGGCACCGTGATGGTGTGGGGTGCGGCGAATGCGGGCACTGCACCCAACGCCATCCCGCAGGAGGGGCGGCTGCTGGGTACGGTCCGGACCGGTGACCACGAGAGCTGGGCGCTGCTCGAACCACTGGTGCGCAGCGTGATCGGCGAGCTGCTGGCGCCGCTGGGGGTCCGCTACGACCTGTCCTATTTCCGAGGTGTGCCGCCTGTGGTGAACGACGAACAAGCGATCGCCGCGATGCGGGCCGCGGTGGCGCCGATCGGCCCCAACGCGGTCGCCGACACCCCTCAGTCACCCGGCGGGGAGGACTTCTCCTGGTACCTCGAACACGTACCGGGCGCGATGGGGCGGCTCGGCGTGTGGGATGGGATCAGCCCGCGTGTCGATCTGCACCAGCCCAATTTCGACCTCGACGAGCGTGCGCTGGAGATCGGGGTCCGCACGTTGGCGGGAATCGCGCTCGGCGACGTGTGATTCCGGGGGCCTCAGGGTTCCAGCGGACCCGGGCCCACGTTGCGTGACTCGCGTAGTCGGAGGTCCTGTACATAGTCGGCCGGAGCGCCGGCGATCTCGGCGGCCTCGGCCATCACCCCGAGGTATCGGGCCGACGGCAGGCCACCCTCGTAGGCGTCGAGGACGTAGAGCCAGGCCAGCACCGGGCCGTCGGCGGTGTCCACCCGCACCCGGATCTTGACGTGGATGCCCAGCTCCGAGCCTTCCCAGCGGTCGAGGTTCTCCTCGTCCTCCGGGGTGACGTCGTAGAGCACGATGAAAACCCTGGCATCGGGATCGTCGCGATCCTCGGTGACCGTCGCCAGCGAACCCTCCCAGCCGATGTCTCCGCCTCCGAAGGTCAGGCGCCAACCGTGTAGCCATCCGGTCCCCGCCATCGGGGAGTGCGGTGCTCGCTCGGCCATCTGCTCGGGGTGCATATTGGAGCCGTAGGCTGCGTAGATGGGCATTTAGGTCTCTGACCTGCACTTTCTCCGCGTGGCGGATGCGTGGGCGATCCGCGCGATCATTGAAAACGTCTCAACTCCCGATTGATCGTATTACGCAGGCGGACCCGATACGTCCGCGAGATGTGACGTGTGCCCGGATGGCGCGGGCGCGGTGGGCGGACCGCGGGCACCGGGGACTAGGTTGGTAGGCGGTACGGCGGCGAACAGGAGTGACTTGTGACCAAGATCGTGATCATCGGCGGCGGACCCGCGGGCTACGAGGCCGCGTTGGCGGCGGCCGCGTACGGTGCCGACATCACGGTGATCGATTCCGACGGTGTCGGCGGCGCGTGTGTGCTCTGGGATTGCGTTCCGTCGAAGACGTTCATCGCCTCGACGGGCATCCGAACCGAGGTGCGCCGTGCGGTCGATCTGGGGATCAACCTGAGCACCGACGATGCGTTGGTGACGCTGCCGCAGATCCATCAACGGGTGCGTGATCTCGCCTTCGCCCAATCCGCCGACATCCGGTCCCGGCTGATCAGCGAGGGGGTGAAGCTGGTGTCGGCGCGGGCAGCGCTGGAGGAACGTCAGATCGGGGTCTCCACCCATGGTGTCGTGGCGACGCTGCCCGACGGTTCGACCGAACGCTACGAGGGCGACGTGGTGCTGGTGGCGACCGGTGCCTCGCCGCGAATTCTGCCCGACGCCCAGCCGGACGGTGAGCGCATCCTGACCTGGCGTCAGCTCTACGATCTCGAACAGCTACCCGAACATCTCGTCGTGATCGGGTCGGGTGTGACCGGTGCCGAGTTCGTGCACGCCTACACCGAATTGGGCGTAAGGGTGACCCTGGTGTCCAGTCGTGACCGCGTGCTGCCCGGGGAGGACGAGGATGCGGCCCTCGTGCTGGAGGACGCGCTGGCCGAACGCGGGGTCGAACTGATCAAGCATGCCCGCGCCGACAAGGTGGAACGCAACGGCGATTCGGTGACCGCGCACCTCGCGGACGGCCGGACGGTGACCGGGTCACATGTGTTGATGACGGTCGGTTCCATCCCCAACACCACCGAGTTGGGACTCGACCGGGCCGGGGTAGAGGTCGATCGGGGCGGCTACATCACCGTCGACCGGGTCTCGCGCACGTCGGTCCCGGGTATCTACGCGGCCGGTGACTGCACGGGTCTGCTGCCGCTGGCGTCGGTGGCCGCGATGCAGGGGCGGATCGCCATGTACCACTCACTGGGCGAGGGCGTGAGTCCCATCAAACTCAAAACGGTTGCATCGGCGATCTTCACGCGTCCCGAGATCGCCACCGTCGGGGTCTCGCAGCAGGCCATCGACAACGGTGACTATCCGGCCCGGACCGTGATGCTGCCGTTGGCGACCAATCCGCGCGCCAAGATGAGCGGGCTGCGGCGCGGTTTCGTGAAGATCTTCTGTCGGCCGGCGACCGGTGTGGTGATCGGAGGCGTGGTGGTAGCGCCCACCGCCTCCGAACTGATCCTGCCGCTGGCGCTGGCAGTGCAGAACAAGCTCACGGTGTCCGACCTCGCGCAGACCTTCTCGGTGTATCCGTCGCTGACCGGTTCGGTCACCGAGGCCGCACGCCAACTCGTGCGTCACGACGATCTCGACTGACCTCCGCGATCTTGTAGTACGAACGGGCGAAAAACGATACGTTCGTACTACGAAACCGGGGGTTCAGGCCAGGTCGAGACTGTGCTCGACGGCGCGGTTCCAGCCGGCGTAGAGCTCGTCGCGGGTGGCCGCCGGCATCCGCGGCTCCCAGCGGGTGTGCTCGGCCCAGTTCTCGCGGATCTCGTCCTCGGACTCCCAGTAACCCACTGCGAGACCGGCGGCATATGCGGCGCCGAGCGCGGTCGTCTCGTTGACCACCGGCCGAACCACGGGGACATCGAGGATGTCTGCCTGGAACTGCATCAGCAGGTCATTGACGACCATGCCGCCGTCAACTTTCAGTGTCGACAACTCCACACCCGAATCGGCCTGCATCGCCTCGATCACCTCGCGGGTCTGGAAGGCGCTGGCCTCCAAGGCGGCTCGAGCGAGATGGCCCTTGTTCACGAACCTCGTCAGGCCGACGATGACCCCGCGCGCATCCGGCCGCCAGCGGGGTGCGAACAGCCCGGAGAACGCGGGCACAAAGTAGGCGCCGCCGTTGTCGTCGACGCCGGCTGCGAGCGTCTCGATGTCGGCGGCGTCAGCGAACAGGCCCAGGTTGTCGCGCAGCCACTGCACCAGTGATCCCGTTACCGCGATGGAGCCCTCGAGTGCGTAGCGGGCCTGTTGATCGCCGATTCGGTAGCACACGGTGGTCAGCAATCCGTGATCACTGAAGACGGGTTCGGTGCCGGTGTTGAGCAGCAGGAAGTTGCCGGTGCCGTAGGTGTTCTTGGCCTCGCCCGGACTCAGGCAGGCCTGGCCGAAGGTGGCGGCCTGTTGATCGCCGAGGATCCCGGCCAGTGGCACGCCGGGCAGCGAGCCGTGTTCGCGCAGCGGGCCGTAGACCTCCGACGAACTGCGGATCTCGGGCAACAGTGCGGTCGGCACGCCCATCTCGGCACAGATCTGCTCATCCCATTGCAGGGAGCGCAGATCCATCAGCATCGTGCGTGACGCATTGGTGACATCAGTGATGTGCAGTCCGCCGTCGCGGCCGCCGGTCATATTCCAAGCGGTCCACGAATCCATTGTGCCGAAGCACAGTTCACCCGCCTCGGCACGATGGCGAGCGCCCTCGACGTGGTCGAGTAGCCAGCGGATCTTGGGACCGGCGAAATAGGTGGACAACGGCAGTCCGGTCCGATCCCGGTAGCGGTCGGTCCCGACGTCACCGGCGAGATCGTCGCACAGGTCGTTGGTGCGGGTGTCCTGCCAGACGATCGCATTGTGGATCGGCACGCCGGTCTCGCGGTCCCAGATGAGCGTGGTCTCACGTTGGTTGGTGACCCCGCAGGTGGCGATGTCGCCGTGCTTGAGGTCGGCCGAGGCGAGTGCGGCGGCCATCACCCGCCGGGTGTTGCGCCAGATCTCGGCGGCGTCGTGCTCCACCCAGCCGGCCTGCGGAAATATCTGCTGGTGCTCGATCTGCTCGCTGCTGACGACGCGTCCGCTGCGATCGAAGATCATCGCACGGGTGGACGTGGTGCCCTGGTCGACGGCGGCGACATATGTGTTTGCGCTAGCCACGCGGCCAGTGTCGCACGCGGTGGCATTCGAGGAGATCAATTAGGCTGGGCAAGCATGAACACCGAGTTCAACCCGGACCGGCCGGCCGATATGGGTCCGCTTTACCGTGCGGAAGCGTGGCGGCGCCTGGGCAGTGAACAGTTCGACATCGTGGTCATCGGAGGCGGAGTCGTCGGTGTGGGGGCCGCGCTCGACGCGGCGACGCGCGGCTTGCGCGTCGCGCTGGTGGAGGCCCGTGACATCGCGTCGGGGACGTCGAGTCGGTCGTCGAAGATGTTCCACGGGGGTCTGCGATACCTCGAACAGCTCGAGTTCGGGCTGGTCCGTGAGGCGTTGCGCGAACGCGAATTGTCGCTGCGTCTGCTGGCCCCGCATCTGGTGAAGCCGCTGCCGTTCCTCTACCCCCTCACCCAGCGCGTCTGGGAGCGACCGTATGTGGCGGCTGGATTGTTCCTGTACGACCGCATGGGTGGAGCAAAATCTGTTCCGGGACAGCATCATGTCACCCGGTCCGGCGCACTTCGCGTGGCTCCCGCGCTGAAACGGAGTTCGTTGATCGGTGGCATCCGATACCACGACACGGTTGTCGACGACGCAAGGCACAGTCTGACCGTTGCCCGCACGGCGGCCAACTACGGTGCGGTCATCCGCACGTCCACCCAGGTGGTCGGTTTCCTGCGCGAGTCCGACCGGGTTCTCGGTGTGCGCGTTCGGGATTCGGAGACCGGCGACGTCACCGAGATCCGCGGTCACTGTGTGATCAACGCGGCCGGGGTGTGGACCGACGAGGTCCAGGCGCTGTCCAAACAGCGCGGCCACTTCCGGGTACGTGCGTCCAAGGGTGTGCACATCGTGGTGCCTCGAGACCGGATCGTCAGCGAGACCGCGATCATCTTGCGCACCGCGAACTCGGTGTTGTTCGTGATCCC
Organism: Gordonia aquimaris; assembly: GCF_026262595.1. Lineage (NCBI taxonomy): Bacteria > Bacillati > Actinomycetota > Actinomycetes > Mycobacteriales > Gordoniaceae > Gordonia > Gordonia aquimaris. The sequence continues at coordinate 13,497 of NZ_JAPKFM010000012.1, forward strand.
GTGGGAGACGCACTGGATCATCGGCACGACCGACACCGACTGGAATCTCGACCTCGCGCATCCGGCTGCCACCCGCGCCGACATCGATTACATCCTCGAGCGGGTGAACGAGGTGCTGGTGACCAAGCTCACCCACAATGACATCGAAGGCGTCTACGCGGGGTTGCGCCCGCTGTTGGCAGGGGAGGACGACGAGACCTCGAAGCTGTCCCGTGAGCACGCGGTGGCGACGGTGGCGCCCGGGTTGGTGTCGATCGCGGGCGGCAAGTACACCACCTATCGGGTGATGGCCGCCGACGCCGTGGACGCCTGTACCGATTTCATCCCCACCCGGGTGGCACCGTCGATCACCGAGCGGGTGCCGCTGCTCGGAGCCGACGGATACTTCGCGCTCATCAACCAGTGCGAGCATCTCGGCCAGCGATTCGGGTTGCATCCCTACCGAATTCGTCGTCTGCTCAACCGGTACGGATCGTTGATCGATGACGTCCTCTACTACGCCGACGACGATCCGTCACTGCTGCGCCCGCTCGCCGCGGCACCGCAGTACCTGCGCGTGGAAGTGGTCTATGCGGCGATAGACGAGGCTGCACTGCATCTCGAGGACGTGCTCGCGCGCCGGACGCGCATCGCGATCGAGTACCCGCACCGCGGCGTCGACTGCGCGCGGGAGGTGGCGGAGTTACTCGCGCCCATACTCGGCTGGACCGAGGAACACACGGCGTTCGAGGTGGCCACCTATATCGCCCGCGTGGAGGCGGAGGTCGCGTCGCAGCGCCAGCCCGATGACGATTCCGCCGATGCGCTGCGTGCGGCGGCCCCGGAGGCTCGCCCCGAGATCCTGGAGCCCGTTCCGGTTCCTGAGTGACCCGCGCGGATGGTCGTGGTGCCCATCACAGGAAGATGGGGACCTTCGACTCTGCCGAACACGTTCCGGTGGACGGAGAATGGTGTATGGCAGAAGGACAGGACATGGTCGACAACGCGGTTGAGGAACTCACCACCGACGAGGCGTGGGAACTGCTCGGGTCCACCGAGTTGGGACGCATCGGCCTCAGCGTCGGCGGTCACCCGGACATCTTCCCGGTCAATTACATTGCCGGAGAAGGTCGGATCACCTTCCGGACCGGCGAGGGTACCAAGCTCTCCGAGATCGCGGTCAACGAGAACGTCGCCTTCGAGGCGGACGACCACGATGACCAGCGCGGCTGGAGCGTCGTCGCGAAAGGCACCGCACGCGTGCTGGTTTCGACTCATGACATCGCTGCCGCCGACGAATTGTCACTGCGTCCGTGGATTCCCACGATGAAGTACAACTACGTCGAGATCGCGGTCACCGAGATCTCCGGGCGGCGGTATCTGTTCGGTCCTGAGCCGGAACGGTACCCGGTCTAGCTGTTTGCGAACAGCGCCATCGGGGGCGGGTATCGCCTCGCCTCATGCTGCCGTCGCGAAACACTTCCTGTCGGACGGTGAACGGTGTCTGGCAAGCGTCATGACTGACACTGTCGGCAGAAGTAGATCACGCGATCCTCGCCGATCGAGCCGAGCTGGTCTCGCTCGATCGGCGAACCACATCTGCGACACAGTTGGCCGCGCCGACCGTAAACCCACATGCGTGCATTGGGCGCGGTCTGGCCGGTCGTGGTCCGGGCCGTCCGCAGCCGGTTGGCCCACAACACCCGGCGGGCCAGGTCGACCATGGCCGTGACGTCGACTTCGCGCACCGGTCGGGTGGGCAGCACCCTGCGAAGGAAGCACAGCTCGCTTCGATAGACGTTGCCGATGCCCGCGACGAGCCGCTGGTCGAGGAGCGCGGTTCCGATCGGCTCATCGGCGCGGGCCTCGATGCGGCGGATGGCCTCGGTGGGCTCCCACTCGGCGCTCAGCAAGTCCGGTCCCAGGTAGGCAAGGTCCTGATCGGGGGTCTCGGTGAGCTCCAGGATGCCGAGGTCGAAACCGACGGCTTCGTGCGTCGCGGTACGTAACACGACCCGTGCCTGGTACCCGGGACGACGCCATTTCGTGCCGATGGGGTGGACATGCCAGGCGCCCTCCATCTTCAGGTGCGAATGCAGACTGACCCTGGCGAGTCCCGAGTCGTCGTCATCGGATCCGCCGACATCGATGAGGAGATGTTTGCCCACCGATCGGACCGAGGTGACCGTTCGGCCGGTCAGGTCGGCGGTGGCCAGCGACGGTATCCGGAACTGTGTCCGCGTCAGCCGTTGACCGTCGAGCGCCGCCCGCAGTCGTGCGGCGGCGGCGAAGACGGTGTCGCCCTCAGGCATGCCTGCCGTAGCGCATGCGAACACCGCGCGGTGTGGTGGCGAATCCGGCCTCGATCAGGATTCGGCCGAAATCCGAGGTCAGCACGGGCTCGGAGTCGACCTGATCGATCATGAGCCGAGCCACGCGGCCCGAGCGGACGATCTCGGCGAGAGCGCCGGCGGCGGTCTGCAGAGCGGGAAGCGATTCGGTGAACGTCAGCAGGGTCTTGCCGCCTCGTTCGACGTACACGACGAGTTCGCCGCCCACCATGACCACCATGGCGCCTGGTTTGCGACCCGGGCGGTGTCGGCCGTCCTCGGCGCGGGTCGTCGGCCAACCCAAAGCGGCGCCAAACGGATTGGCCGGATCTGTGGCCGCCAGCACGATCGCCGGTGGGGTGCGCCGATCGTCGAGGGCGTGGCGACGCAATTCGTCGATGGTTGCGGTCGAAGCGAACTGCGCACCACCCAGGCCGTCGACGAAGTAGCCGCGCCGGACCTGACCGTTGTCCTCGAACACGGTGAGGGCCTTGTAGATCCGGTAGAACCCGCCGACAATGTCTTCGTTGGTGACACTTCCGCGCGTGATGACCCCATAGCGCGCGAGCAGCTGATCGCACAGCGCCTGCGTGGCCACCGTCGGGTCGGTGGTGATACGGTCGGGAACCACCCAGCGGCCACCGGCGGTGGGCGGGACACTCTGGCCGGCACCGTGTTCGGTGAGATAGCGGGTGGACAGCCGCTGCGCCCGAAGTCGCGGCGCGCGTCCACGGGCCCGGTGGGCCGGTGCCGATCGCGGCGACGACGAGGTGCGCCGCGGTGCCAACATCGCGCGCACCGGAGCGAACGAGTCATTGCTCACCTGACCTGCCCACACCAGATCCCAGAGGGCGGCCTCGATATCGGCGGCGGACACGGTGCCGTCGGAGGACACCGACTCGGCAAGCTTGCCGAACCGTAGCGCGCCGCCGGGGGCCAGTGCCGCGGTGAGTCGGTCGTGCACTCCGGTGGTGTCGATCTCGTCGGCGGGAGCCAACGTGAGCGGTGCGACCTCCACCGGATGCAGGGCGATCCAGCCGTCCGACCCACCGATACGGCCGTGCCCGGACCAGATCACCTCGCCGGAGCTGAGCAATTCGTCGAGCATCGCCGGACTGTAGTCGGTGACGCGGGCGGGTAGGACCACCGATTCCCACGCCGAGGCGGGCAGCGGGTAGCCGGCCAACTGGTCGATCACCGTCGCCACCCCGTCGACGCCGCGGAGTTGTTCCTCAGGGGTGACATGCTGCCAGGACGCGGTGAAGCGGGTGAGGGTCTCGTGGTCGACCGGCGCGACCTCGGCGCGGCTCGCCGCCAGAGAACCGCGACGGATCTGACCGAGCACATCGGCATGGCACCACTGGGTCGCGTGCGGTGCGCCGGTCCGGGTTTCCGTGCCCTGCTCTGTCTCCTGGGCCTCAGGGAGAAAATCCCCCTCGATGACCCGACGGTCGGCGGCCAGCCGGATGAGAGTGTCGCGGACGACCCCGACCGCCATGCCCAGTGCATCGGCGGCCTCGGTGACGGTGAACGGGCCGTGCGTCCGTGCATATCGGCTCACCAGATCCCCCACCGGATCACCCACCGGTTGCAGGAAGGCCGCCGGAATGCCCAGCGGGGCCGGAACGCCGAGACCGTCACGCAATCGGGCGGTGTCGTCGATCGACGCCCACAGCGCTCGGCCACGATGGGTGATCGAGATGATCTGGCCGGATCGGTGCAACTCGGTCAGCTGATCGATCGCGGGTGTTTCGCCGCGATAGCGTGCATCGACGTCAGCGGTGTCGAGAGGACCGAGCCAGCGCAACAGGTCGACGATGTCCTCGGCATCTCGGGCCTGACGCTCGGCAACGGTGCGCTGCAGGCGTGCGGTCACCTCGGCGATCACGCCGGGATCGAGCAGCTCGCGCAAGTCGACGCGGCCGAGCAGTTGCGCGAGCAGGCTGGTGTCCAACGAGAGCGCGGCGGCCCGGCGTTCGGCCAGCGGTGCGTCGTCGGCGTAGAGGAACGCCCCGATGTAGCCGAACAGCATCGATGCGGCGAACGGGGAGGGGCTTGCGGTCTCGGTCTCGACGACTCGGACCCGCCGCTGGCGGATTCGGGTGAGCAGGTCGGTGAGCGCAGGAAGGTCGTAGACGTCCTGCAGACACTCTCGCACCGTCTCCAGGATGATCGGGAAGTCGGGGAATTGTGAAGCGACGGAGAGCAATTGTGCGCTGCGCTGACGCTGCTGCCAGAGTGGGGCGCGACGGCCGGGGTCGCGTTTGGGTAGCAACAGGGCACGCGCTGCACATTCGCGGAATCGGGAGGCGAACATCGACGAGTCGGCGAGAGCGTCGGTGACCCACTGCTCGATCTCATCGGGATCGAGGACGAAGACCGACGCGCCCGGCGGGTCGTCGTCGGTGTCGGGCAGCCGCACGATGATGCCGTCGTCGGAGGCCGTGGTGGCGCCTTCGAGGCCGAGTGTCTGCAACAATCGTGCCGAGATCGCACTGGCCCACGGTGCGTGCACGCGCAATCCGTAGGGCGAGTGCAGAATCAGGCGCCAATCGCCGAGTTCGTCGCGGAAACGTTCCACCACCAATGTGCGGTCGGTGGGCAGGTGGCCGGTGGCCTCCTGCTGTTCGGCGACGAGGGCGGCGAGGTTCTGTCGGGCATTGTCGGTGAGCCCGAGCCGGTGCGCGTGTTCGGCCAATGTGTCGGGATCGGCCACCGCCCCGGTGAACTTGCCGATCGCCGCACCGAGTTCGGCGGGGCGACCGATCGTGTCGCCGATCCAGAACGGCAACCGGCCGGGCTGGCCGTAGGCCGGTGACACCAGCACCCGGTCGTGCGTGATGTCCTCGATGCGCCAACTCGTGGCACCGAGCGCGAAGACATCCCCGACGCGCGACTCGTAGACCATCTCCTCATCGAGTTCGCCGACGCGGGTCGACTTCTCGCCGACCATGAACACGCCGAACAGTCCGCGATCGGGGATCGACCCGCCGGAGGTGACCGCCAATCGCTGCGCCCCGCGGCGTCCGACGAGTGTCCCGGCATCCCGGTCCCAGGTGACGCGGGGCCGTAGTTCGGCGAACTCGTCGGAGGGAAAGCGTCCGGAGATCAGGTCGAGGGTCGCCTCGTACACCTGGCGGCCGAGCTCGCGGTAGGGCGCGGCGCGGCGGACGAGGTCGTACCATTCGTCCACGTCGAGGTCGTCGACCGCGGCGGCCGCGATGGTCTGCTGGGCGAGGATGTCGAGGGGATTCTGCGGTACCCGTAGTGCCTCGATGGCGCCGTCGAGCATCCGTTCCACGGTCACCGTGCAATGGATCAGGTCGGTCCGGTGCTTGGGGTAGAGCACCCCCTGCGAGATCTCACCCACCTGATGGCCCGCGCGGCCGATGCGCTGGAGTCCGCCGGCCACCGACGGCGGGGCTTCGACCTGCACCACGAGGTCCACCGCGCCCATGTCGATGCCGAGTTCCAGCGAGCTGGTCGCCACCACGCACGGCAGGCGTCCGGCCTTGAGGTCGTCCTCGATCTCGGCGCGCTGTTCCTTGCTGACCGAACCGTGATGCGCGCGGGCCAGGATCGGGGCGGCGCCACCGCTGGCGCCGCTGGCCATGATGTACGCGGGAGCACCGCCGGCGACGGTGGGGTTGGCGGACGGATTCGGCACATTTCCGGTGCGCTCGGCGTGGATCTCGTTGAGGCGGGCGGTGAGCCGCTCGGCCAGTCGCCGCGAATTGGCGAACACGATGGTCGCGCGGTTCTTCTCGATGAGGTCCACGATGGACGACTCCACGTAGGGCCACAGCGACCCGGCGGTGGGGGAGAACGCGTCGTCGAGGTCTTCGCCGGCAGGTGTGTCCGGTGGTGGCGGGATGTTGGCCATGTCCTCGACGGGCACGTCGACCCGCAGATCGAAGGTCTTGGCCGCCTTGGGACGGACCACCGTGCACGGAGCGCTGCCGCTGAGGAACTCCGCCACGACCTCGGGTGGACGGACCGTCGCCGACAGTCCGATGCGCTGAGCTGGCCGGTCGAGCAGTTCGTCGAGCCGCTCGAGGGAGAGCGCGAGATGGGTACCGCGCTTGGTGGCCGCGACGGCGTGCACCTCGTCGACGATCACCACCTCGACGTCGGTGAGTGTCTCGCGGGCGGCCGAGGTGAGCATCAGAAAGAGCGATTCGGGGGTGGTGATCAGGATGTCCGGCGGAGTTTTGACCAGGGCCCGGCGCTCGGCGGCGGGGGTGTCGCCCGAGCGCACCCCGACGGTGATCGCCGGTTCGGGCTCACCGAGTTCCTGCGCCGCCCGGGTGATGCCGGTCAGTGGAGCGCGCAGATTGCGTTCGACATCGACCGCGAGCGCTTTGAGGGGGGATATGTAGACGACACGTGTCCCGCGCTTCCGGTCGGGTCGGGCGGCGAGGCGATCCAGCGCCCACAGGAATGCCGACAGTGTCTTGCCGGAGCCGGTGGGCGCGATGACCAGGGTGTTGTTGCCGTCGGCGATGGAGGCCCACGCGCCGGTCTGCGCCGCGGTCGGTTCCTCGAACGCGCCGTCGAACCACCGCCGGGTGGGGGCGGTGAAGCGGTCGAGTACGGACGTCTTGCGGGGCACTCTGCCATCATCCACCACACGTCCGACAACGCCGGTAGTACAGTCATCACACACCAGTGCGCGGGGAATCCGGTGAGAGTCCGGAGCGGTCGCGCCGCTGTGATCCCGTCGCAGTACGGCCACCGAGGCCATCGGCGGCGGGAGAGCCAGAATGCCGCCTGGTGTGTGTTCGCCAACGGATGGGACGCGCAATCCCAGAAAGGACCACCATGACCGCCTCCACGCACTCATCATCGGCCCGCGCAGTGGCCGCGCCGAGCCTTGCGGTACCCAATGTCTCCGCGGCCAGCGCGGCGCTGTGGCTCAGCCTCACCGTGCTGCTCGCCGGGCTGGCCTATTACTTCCTCGGGTACGACCAGGGCGCGGTGAGCGTCTTCGGTTCCGACACCCACGTGCACGAATTCGTGCACGACGCCAGGCACTTCCTCGGTTTCCCTTGCCACTGATCGCCACTGGTAGGAGACAACCGAACATGGAGAAGAAATTCATCGGCGCAGGCCTGCTCTCGGGCCTGGTCGCCGGCATCGTCGCGTTCATCTTCGCGCGGCTGTTCATCGAACCCCTGGTGGTCGAGGCGATCGACTACGAAGAGGGACGCTCCCACGCCGAGGAAATGCTCGCCGGTGAGCACGGTGGCCACGAGCACGGCGAGATCTTCTCGCGCTCGATCCAGGAGAACGTGGGTGCCGGGATCGGAACCATTGTGTTCGCGGTCTGCATGGGCGCGTTCTTCGCGGTCGCGTTCACCGTGCTGTGGGCCTACCTCGGCCGTCGTCACCCGGCCACGGACCCGCGGATGGCCGCCGTGGCGCTGGGCGCGATCGGGTTCGTCGCGGTGTTCGCCGTGCCGTTCTTCGCCTATCCGGCCAACCCGCCGGCGGTGGGCGACGACGACACGATCGGTGCGCGCAGCGCGGCATTCCTGACGATCACCATTTTGTCGGTGGTGTTCGCAGTTGTCGCGGTGGTCCTGGCGTTGTGGCTGCGGCCACGGCTCGGCGGGCTCGTCGCGGGCGTGCTCGGGGCTCTCGCGTATCTCGTCGCGGTCTCTGTCACGATCATGCTGCTCCCGGAGTTCCACGAGGTGCCCGGCCCGCTGTCCGACGCCACCGGGCAGATCGCGTTCCCCGGTTTCCCGGGTGATGTCATCGGCGACTACCGGGTGTATGCGATCGCCAATCAACTGATCATGTGGACCGTGTTGACCGTCCTCTTCGCGCTACTCCTCGGACGTCTCATGCGATCGGGTTCCGACGAATCCCCCGACGCCCACGTCGCGCAGGTCGACGCCTGACGATGCTGATCGTCACCGCCGGCCGCACCGGCCCCAACAGATCGGTGCGGTTCGGCGGTGATGCATCTCTGGACGATCGTGGACGACGCGACGTGGCCGGACTCCGCGCGGAGGTCACCGCGACCATCGGCACCGGCCGTGTTGCCGGTGGTCCCGAGCGTGCGGTGGTCGAGTCGTCTGACGTGTTGCAGATCCAACCCGTGACGACACCAGCTCTCCGATCCCTTGATGTCGGTCGGTGGACGGGGCGGATGCCGACCGAGATCACCCCGGATGACTTGGCCGCCTGGTTCACCGATCCGGTCGCCCGCCCGCATGGTGGGGAGAGCGTCGCACGGTTCGTGGAGCGGATCCACCGGTGGTATGTCACCGATGGCGCCGATACCGACGTGTGCGTCGTCTCGATGCCGGTTGCACAGGCACTGCTGTGTACCGACCCCGAGGAGTTCTTCGGCGTCGAGATCCGACCGGCGACGATCTATCACCGCTGACAACTCTCGCCTCGGACGGCCGGGACAGCGGACCCAAGACACGAATTTCGGAATCCGTACCTTTACAACCCGGGTGACGCCTGACACAGTAACCTGGCAGGAAAGTGGAACATGTTCAGCCCGTACTGGCGGGCGCGGCGGTGGGGAGTTGTGACGATGTTCGAGTGGTCCGAAGAAGACCTGATGGTGCGGGATGCGTTGCGCGCGTTCATCGACAAGGAGATCAAGCCGCACATCGACGAACTCGAGACCGGTGTTCTGCCGCCGTATGACATCACTCGCAAGCTGCTGGCGACCTTCGGTGTCGACGCGATGGCCAAGGACGCGTTGGAGAAGGAGCTCGCGGCAGAGGCGGCCGGTGAGAAGCCGTCGGGCGGCGGTGGCGGCGGTGGCATGTCCGGGTCGATGTTCATGATCGTCAACATCGAGCTGGCCGGGGTGTGCCTCGGACTGGTCGGTTCGATGGGCGTCAGTATGGGGCTGACCGCCTCGACGATCCGCGGCAAGGGAACACTGGCGCAGAAGAAGCGGTGGCTGCCCGAACTCGTCACGATGGAGAAGGTGGGCGCGTGGGCGATCACCGAACCCGATTCCGGGTCGGATGCGCTGGGCGGCATGAAGACCACGGTTCGCCGCGACGGTGACGACTACCTGCTCAACGGGCAGAAGACGTTCATCACCAACGGTCCCTACGCCGACACCATCGTCGTGTTCGCCAAACTCGACGACGGCAGCGACACCCCGATGCGCGATCGCAAAGTGCTCTCGTTCGTCCTCGACAAGGGCATGCCCGGTCTCACCCAGGGCAAGCCGTTCAAGAAGATGGGTATGACGAGTTCGCCGACCGGTGAACTGTTTTTCGACAATGTGCGCTTGGGTAAGGATCGTCTGCTCGGCGAAACCGAGGACACCGGCGCCGACACCCGCGGCGGTGAGGGCGCCAAGGCAGGATTCACCGCCGAGCGCGTCGGCATCGCCGCGCTCTCGTTGGGCATCATCAACGAGGCGCAACGTCTGTCCATCGACTACGCCAAGACCCGCAAGCTCTGGGGCCAGGAGATCGGCCAGTTCCAGCTCATTCAGCTCAAGCTCGCCGAGATGGAGGTGGCCCGGATCAACGTGCAGAACATGTTGTTCAGCGCGATCGAACGCGGTCAGGCCGGCAAGCCACTGAGCCTCGCCGAGGCCTCGGCGATGAAGCTGTACTCCTCGAAGGCGGCGACCGACGTCGCGATGGAGGCCGTACAGCTGTTCGGCGGCAACGGCTACATGGCCGAGTACCGGGTCGAGCAGCTCGCGCGCGATGCGAAGTCGCTGATGATCTACGCGGGCAGCAACGAGATCCAGGTGACGCATGTGGCCAAGGGGTTGCTGAGGGGCTGATCAGGCACCCGTCACCACCAAACCGATCAACGTCAGGTTGAGGAGCACGATCAGCACCGACGCGATGCCCGCGGTCAGCCGCAGGGGCCATCCGTCGGCGAACTCGCCCATCAACGACCGGTCAGCGGTGAACCGGCCCAGCGGGATCACCGCGAACGGGATGCCGAAACTCAGCACCACCTGACTGATGACCAGCGCCCAGGTGGGGTCGACGCCGAGAGCCAGTACCACCAGGGCCGGGATGACCGTGATCACCCGCCGGATGAACAGTGGGATGTCTCTGTGCAGTAGGCCGCCCATGATCGCCGCGCCGGCAGACGATCCGACGGAGGTCGACGCCAGTCCACTGGCCAGTAGTCCGATGGCGAAGGCGGTTGCCATCGGAGATCCGAGGGCGTCGGCGACCGCGTCGTAGGCGCCCTCGATGGTGTCGGTACCTTCCTTGCCGCGCAGGTTCTGTGCGGCCAGCAACAGCAGTGCGACGTTGACCGCGCCGGCGACGATCAGTGCCACCACGACATCCCAGCGCGTGACCCGCACCAGTTGTCGTTGGCGCGTCGCCGACCGGGTGACCCCGTGTCGGTCGATGACCATCGCCGAGTGCACGTAGATGGCGTGTGGCATTACGGTCGCACCCAACATACCGGCTGCCAGCAGCACGGTCTCCGGTCCGTCCAGCCGCGGGACGAGCCCACCGAGTACCTCGTTTGCCGGCGGTGGATCGACCACCAGTCCGGCCAGGAAACCGATCACAATGATTGCCAACAGGCCGAGTATCACCTTCTCGAATGTGCGTTCCTGCCGCGGATTCTGTAGGAGCAGCACGGTCAACGAGACCGCGCCCACGATCACCCCGCCCAGCACCAGCGGCAGATCGAACAACAGCTGGAGGGCGACGGCGCCACCGAGCACCTCGGCCAGGTCGGTGGCGATGGCCACCACTTCTGCCTGAACCCAGAACGCCAGTCGCGGACGGGTGCTCAGACGGTCACCCAGCAGCCCGGGCAGGCTCTTGCCGGTGACGATGCCGAGCTTTGCCGACTGATACTGGATCAGCATGGCAATCACGTTCGCCAGCACCAGAACCCAGACCAGCAGGAAACCGTAGCGGGCGCCCGCGGTGATGTTGGCCGCGACGTTGCCGGGATCGACGTAGGCGATCGCGGCGACGAACGCCGGCCCGAACAGCGCGAGGTTGCCGACGATGTTCTTGCGGGTTCTCGACACCCGTTTACGCGTGGTGCCGTCCTCGCCGCTACGCGTGCCGACCAGTGCCACCCACCTCACGGTCGATCAGGCGCCACACCCGGTCGCGTGACATCGGCTGTTCGCAGGGCCGCACACCGATCGCACGTCGGATCGCATTGGCCATAGCCGGGGCAACCGGGTTGTACGGGGACTCGCTCATCGACTTCGCCCCGAACGGACCCAACTCGTCGGACGTCTCGGCGAAGTACACCTCGGTGACCGGCACATCGGCCATCTGCGGCACCCGATAGGTGCGGAACACACCCGTCAGCGGGACCCCGTCGGCGAGCATGATCTCCTCGTAGAGCGTCGATCCGATGGCTTGGGCCACGCCGCCCTCGACCTGCCCGCGACACTGTTGCGGGTTCATCACCGTACCGGCGTCGGCCGACTGGATCGACTGCAGGATGCGCACCACCCCGGTCCGGACGTCGACGGCGACCCGAAAAGCCTGAACGTTGAAGGCAATCGACCGTACGTCCCCGGTCTCCTCGCCGTCGGCGGTCACCTGGTCCGCGGCCGGATCGAGGACATCGATCATCTCTTCGAACGAGACCATCCGGTCACCCACCAGCGCGCCGTCGGAGGTGAGCACCACGCGGTCGGGTTCGGCGTCGGCCACGGTGGCGGCAGCGCCGATCAGGTTCTCCCGCAGACTGGTACACGCCCGGTGCAGTGCTTTGCCGGCCACCGTCGTGCCGGCGGAGGCGAAAGCTCCGGTGTCGTAGTCGGCGGCGTCGGTGTCGCCGTGTCGCAACCGAATCCGCTCGGGGACGGTCTGCAGGGTGGCGGCCACGATCTGGGTGTGCACCGTGGTGGTGCCGTTGCCGAATTCGGCCGTCCCGATGCCGACGTGATAGTCGCCGTGCCGGTCGACGGCCACCTGCACTCGGGAGATGTGCCCGCGTGGGGCCATGGTGGCGATAGCCGCGAGCGCCATTCCCTCACCTACCCGCCAGTGCGGACCGGCCGGCGGCTCGACGCCGTTGCCGCGATCGAGTGCCGCCTGCGCCAGGTCGAGGCACTGGTCGAGGCCATAGCTGCCGTAGACGAGATCGGGTTCGGGCTCGGCGTGGGCGGCCAGCAGCGGGTCGCCGTCGCGGACTGCATTGATTCGTCGGATGTCGAACGGGTCGATGCCGAGTTCGATGGCCAGCTCGTCGAGCGCGGACTCGATCGCGAAGATGACCTGCCCCAGACCGTAACCGCGGAAGGCGCCGGACGGCGGATTGTTCGTGTAGACGACCTCCGCGTCGACCCGTTTGATCGGACAGTTGTACACCGAGATCGACTCGGCGCAGGCGTGGAACATCACGCCGATCGCGTGGTTGCCGTAGGCGCCGGTGTCCGACAGCACGTCGATCTTCAGTGCGGTCAACACGCCGTCGGTGTCGGCGCCGAGATCCACGGCGACCCGGAACGGATGGCGATAGGTGGTGCGCGTCATCTCGTCGCTGCGGCTCATCTCATAGGCACACGGACGGCCCGTCCGTAGCACCGCCAACGCCACCAGGTCCTCGGTCAGCAGTTCCTGTTTGCCGCCGAATCCGCCGCCGACGCGGGCGCTGAAGACGCGGATCCGCTCCGGCGCGAGATCGAGGATGTGCGCGAGTTCGTCGCGGACCAGGAACGGCACCTGGGTGCTGGTCCGGATGACCAGCCGACCGTCGTCGTCGAGCCAACCGATGCTGCCGTGTGTCTCGAGCTGAGCGTGGGAGACCCGGGCGGTGGACCAGGTCCCCGAGACCGTGACCGCCGAATCGGCCAGTGCCGCATCGATGTCCCCTCCGAAACCGTGGTGGAAGTCGGCGATCACGTTGCGATCGGCGTGATTGACCCGATCCAGCGCGGTGCGGTCCGGGTGGATGGCCGGGGCGCCCGGTCGACGCGCTTCGCCGGGGTCGAAGACCGCCGGCAGGATCTCGTAGGAGACCTCGATGAGTCGGCAGGCCCGCTCGGCCGCGGCTGCGGTCTCGGCCACGACCGCCGCGACCCGTTGACCGACGAACCGGACGACGGGGTCCAACATCATCGTGTCGTCGGGGTCGTCCTCGCGATGCTCGTGACGAGCGGTGGAAAACCTTGTCTGCGGGACATTGTCATGGGTCAGTATCAGCGTGACACCGTCCACCCGCTCGGCGGCGGTGGTGTCGATGGACACGATGCGCGCATGCGCGTGCGGTGACCCCAGCACACGCAGATGGGTGAGGCCCTCGACGGTGACGTCGAACGTGTACGGTTCGGTGCCGGTGACCACGCGACGGGCTGCCGGTGGCGATACCGACCGGCCGATGCACGCCTCAGCCGCCTCTGGGGACGGGTCGGTGGGGTTCCGGAGATCATCGGCCGGGGCCACGGCCGCGGTGATCGCGTCGCGGATCGAACGGTAACCGGTACAGCGACAGATGTTTCCCTTCATCTTCCGGGGCAGATCATCGAGATCGGCGGCCTCGAGTGTGGACGCGGTGACGATCATGCCGGCGGTGCAGAATCCACACTGGAAACCGAAATTGTCGACGAACGACTGCTGCACTGGATGGAGGTCGTCCGGGGTACCGAGCCCGGTGACGGTCGTCACCGTGTGTCCCTCGACGCGTTGCGCCGGGTAGATGCACGAGTGCACCGGGGTGTCGTCGACCAGCACCGAACACGCGCCGCAGTCGCCGGCATCGCAGCCCTTCTTCACCTCGAAGTGGGCGTTGTCGCGCAGGAGCGTGCGCAGGCACTGGCCCGGACGCGGAGTGGCGTCGTGCATGTCGCCGTTGACGGAGAACTTCATGCCGTCACCCCACCGGCGAGTTCGGCGCGGATCTCTTCGGCGAGCACTGCCGAGGTGGCGCGTCGCCAATCCGCCGATCCGAGAGGGTCGGTGTAGAAGTCGTCGGCAGCCACGACCCGGTCGTGGAGTTCGTCGATGGTGGGGATCGCGTCGAAACGCATCACATGTGGGCGCAGGGTGGCGGCGGTGACGACCAGGATCAGTGTGCCGTCCTCGTCGCGACGGCCGGTCACCACCGCACCCGACCGGCCGAGTTCGGCCAGCGCGATCTTGCGGAACGCGGTGACCGATTGCATCGAGGTGCCGGGTATGTCGATGGCGCGCAGTATCTCTGCGTCGCCGAGTGAGTTTGTGCCGTTGCCGGTGATCAACTCCGCCACCGGGGTGCGACGTTCGCTGCCGTCGGGGCACCAGATGACGGCCGTGGCATCGAGGCCCGCTGCCAGCGAGACCATCGAGGCCGCGGCGAACGACCGACAGATGTTGCCGCCGACGGTCGCGACATTCCAGATCTTGAACGAGGCCAGGAGCGCGTTGGCGCACTCGGAGAACAGTGGTTGCGCACGCCAGGCCGATCGAGCGGGCAACCTGGTGATCTCGACGATGGGGCAGGTGGCGCCGATCCGCAGCCCGTCATCGGGAAGATCCTCGAATGCCGGCCAACCCATGGTGGTGAGGTCCACGATGCCGTCGGCGTCGACCTGCGGTTCGGAGAAGAACCAGGTGCCGCCGGCCACCACGCGCTCGCCCGGGCCGAGCCGCAGATCCTCGCGGGTACGGGCGTAGCGGTAGCGGTCGATGGTGTTGAGGTCCATCACCCGGCCTTCTCGATCAGTCGGCGATGTTCGCGCACCACGTCGGCGGCGATGCGTTCGGCATCGACGGTCCGTAACATGTTGTGCTCGACCACCTGTCGCCCGTTCACCCAGCTCGCGGCAATCGGCGGGATCGCGCCGAGCACGAGCGCCGCGACCGGGTCGTCGATTCCACTGTGTGCCACCGACGTCAGATCCCACAGCACCAGGTCGGCGAGTTTGCCCACCTCGATCGACCCGGTGTCGGCGGCGCGGCCGAGCACCTGAGCGCCGCCGATCGTGGCCAACTCGATGGCGGTGCGCGTGGTCAGGGCGGTGGGTCCACCACGGGCACGGGCCATCAGCACCGCCTGGTGGGCTTCCTCGAGCAGCCGGCACGACTCGTTGGACGCCGCACCGTCCACGCCGAGTCCTACGGGGACACCCGCGTCGACGAGATCGCGGGTACGGCAGATCCGGTTGCCCAGCCGGGCGTTGGAAGTGGGGCAGTGGGCCACTCCGGTGGACGTTGCGGCGAGCCGGCCGATCTCGTCGTCGTCGAACTCGATGCCGTGGGCGAACCACACGTCGTGGCCCACCCAGCCGACCGACTCCATGTATTGCAGTGGGGTGGAGCCGAAGTGCTGCTGGCAGTAGGTGTTCTCGTCCAGCGATTCGGCCAGATGGGTGTGCATGCGTACGTCGAGTTCGCGTGCCAGCGTTGCGGATTCACGCAGGAGATCAGTGGTGACGGAGAACGGTGAACACGGTGCCAGGGCGATGCGCAGCATCGAGTCGTCGGCGGGGTCGTGCCAGCGCGACACCGCGTCCGAACTGGCCGTAAGGATTTCGTCGATGCTCTGCACCACCGAGTCCGGCGGTAGACCGCCGTCCTTTTCCGAGAGGTCCATCGAGCCGCGGGTCGGGTGGAAACGCAGCCCGACTGTGGTTGCGGCGTCGATCTCGGCACCCAGTAGATCGCCGCCCTCGGCCGGGAAGACGTAGTGGTGGTCGGTGGTGGTGGTGCAGCCGGACAGTGCCAGTTGGGCGAGACCACCGAGGGCGGCGGTGCGCACCGCCGCCTCGTCGATGCCGGCCCAGATCGGGTACAGCGTGGTGAGCCATTGGAACAGCGTGTGGTCGGCGGCGAGACCGCGGGTGACCCACTGGTATAGGTGGTGGTGGGTGTTGACCAGCCCGGGGGTGAGCACGCACCCGCGCCCGTCCACCCTGATCGCGTCGGCGGGCAGCTGCGCCGGCGGAGCGCCGACGGAGACGATCCGCGTCCCCTCGATAACCACGCAGGCGTCGGCGAGTTCTCGGCGCTGCGGGTCCACGGTCACCACGAAGGCGTTGTCGATCACGGTCACCGACGGCACGGAATCTGCATCGGATGACGACCCATTGGAGGACACCCGCGTCACGCTACGACGATCGCGTTACGAATTCGTTTCGGTGGTCGGTCACTGGTCAGACGTCCTGCACTGAGATCGGCCTCCGGGGTGGAATCGCGAGCGCCAGCACGATGGCGAGCACGCACGCGCCCAGCGAGATCGCCGACGCCCACAGGTACCCCGATTCGGTGGGTACACCGACTCCGGTGCCATCGGCGGCGGGCACCGAGATCATCGACCATGTGAGGATCATGCCCACGACCGCCGCTGACGTGGATGTGCCGACCACCCGCATCAGCGCGTTGACGCCGTTGGCCTCGCCGGTCTGTTCCACGCGCACCGAACTCATGATCAGCGCCGGCATCGCGGAATAGGCAACGCCCAGGCCGGCACCGATGAGGCAGGCGACGCCGAGCATGACGCCCCAATTCATCGCCCACGGGCCGGTCAGCGCCACGATGAACACCACGTAGCCGGCGGCGATGACGGCGCCGCCGGTGGCCAGCGACACCCGTGGGCCGAATGCTGCGGTCAGTCGGGCGGAGACGTGGGAGAAGATGAACATCAGGATTCCGCTGGGGGCCAGTACGAGGCTGGCGGTGAACATGTCCAGACCCAGTCCATTGGGGCCGGTCGTCGGTGCCATCAGGAGTTGGATCGGGATCAGCTGCATCGAGTAGAAGGCGAATCCGGTGGCGACCGATGCGATGTTGGTCAACATCACCGGCCGTTCGGTCGCGACATCGAGAGCGATGAGCGGGTTGGCGCCGCGCCGCTCCACGAACCACCAGACCACGGCCACCACGACGAACGCCGCGAACATGCCGATGGTCAGCGGCGCCGACCATCCCCACTCCGATCCCTTCGAGAGGGGGAGCAGCAGGAAGACCAGCATCGCGGCCAGGCCGAGGGCGCCGAGCAGGTCGAAGCGGCCGCCGGTGCGCGACAGGCTCTCCGGAACGGTGAGCGCGATCCCGGCGGCGCCGAGTAGCGCGGCGGCCGCGCACGCCCAGAACAGTGCGTGCCAGCTGACGTGCTGGGCGATCGCGGCCGCGAAGGGCAGGCCGAGGGCGCCGCCGATCCCCAGCGATGCGCTCATCGTGCCCACCGACGACCCGAGATGCCGCGGCGGGACGATGTCGCGCATGACGCTGATGCCCAGGGCGATCGTGCCGAACCCGAGGCCCTGCAGTGCGCGACCGACCAGGAACGGGGGCAATGACGCCGACAGTGCGCACACGGCCGAACCGGTGGCCACACAGCCCATGCTTGCCACCAGCATCAGACGTTTGCCGTACATGTCTCCCAGGCGTCCGCCGATCGGCGTGATTACCGCACCGGCCAGCAGGGTGATGGTCAGCGCCCAGGTCGTGTCACCGGGATCGGCATTCAGCAGTGTCGGCAGCTGCGGGATCAGTGGCACGATGATCGTCTGCATCAGGGCGACGACGATGCCCGCGGCGCACAGGATCGTGACAGCAAGGCGCGGGTGGCGGTCGGGTACGAGCGCGCCAGAGTCCTCGTCCACCGGCCTCTTGATCGCACTCAATGCCCACACACCTCCGAGCGTCCACGCTATCGAGTGGGTGCTTGGTCCGGATCGGCGGACCCACCGAAGGTGGGTCCATATTTCGTTCGGTCGTCGCTTCCAGTGTCGTCGGAACCGATGTTGCGCCACCTTCCCAGCGGTCTGCGTGAATGCGGCAACCGGGCTGCCATACCGAGCGATTGCTCGGTGATGTTTCCGGAAACGCACAGGTCAACGGCATGATTGTGAGAACGCGGCGTCTCAGGCGTAGTCTTGAGCGTTTGCCTCGGGCGCCGTCGGCCGTAGAACACGCGCGCAGTACTCTGAGACACCCAGCGTGGATTGAATGCGGTACCGGTGCGCCCCCGACATTGTCGTCGCGAGAGCGCTCCGTCGCACTGACGAGAGAGAGACGCGTGTTCGAGAAAGTCCTGGTGGCCAACCGCGGAGAAATCGCCATCCGCGCCTTCCGAGCGTCGTATGAGCTCGGCGCCCGTACGGTGGCGATCTTCCCGTATGAGGACCGGAATTCGGTGCATCGGCTCAAGGCCGATGAGTCGTATCAGATCGGTACTCCGGGTCATCCGGTGCGCGCGTATCTGTCGGTCGATGAGGTGATCGCGGCGGCCGAGCGGTGTGGCGCGGATGCGATCTATCCGGGTTACGGGTTCTTGTCGGAGAATCAGGGTTTGGCCCAGGCGTGTGCGGATGCGGGGATCACGTTCGTGGGTCCGTCGGCGGATGTGTTGGAGCTGACGGGTAACAAGGCGACGGCGGTGGCTGCGGCGAAGGCGGCGGGGTTGCCGGTGTTAGCGTCGTCGGAGCCGTCGGCCGATGTGGCGGAGTTGCTCGCGGCTGCCGAGTCGATGCAGTTCCCGGTGTTCGTCAAGGCGGTGGCCGGTGGTGGTGGCCGGGGTATGCGTCGGGTGGAGAAGATCGCGGATCTGGCCGATGCGATCGCGGCGGCCTCGCGGGAGGCGGAGGCGGCATTCGGGGATCCGACGGTGTTCCTGGAGCAGGCGGTGGTCAATCCGCGCCATATCGAGGTGCAGATCCTGGCCGATACCCACGGCAATGTGATCCATCTGTTCGAGCGGGATTGTTCGGTGCAGCGTCGTCATCAGAAGGTGATCGAGTTGGCGCCGGCGCCGAACCTGTCACCGGAGTTGCGCGAGAAGATCTGCTCGGACGCGGTCGCGTTCGCCCGCCACATCGGCTACACGTGCGCCGGGACGGTCGAGTTTCTGCTCGACGAAAACGGTCAGCATGTGTTCATCGAGATGAATCCGCGCATCCAGGTCGAGCACACGGTGACCGAGGAGATCACCGATGTGGACCTGGTGGGCTCACAGCTGCGCATCGCGTCGGGTGAATCGCTGGACGATCTCGGATTGTCGCAGGACACTCTGGCGATTCGGGGTGCGGCGATGCAGTGCCGGATCACCACCGAGGACCCGGCCAACGGGTTCCGGCCCGACGTCGGACGCATCACCGCCTACCGCAGTCCGGGTGGTGCCGGGGTGCGTCTGGACGGCGGTGCGGTGCTCGGTGCCGAGGTGACCGGCCACTTCGACTCGATGCTGGTGAAACTCACGTGTCGCGGCCGGGATTTCGCGACCGCGGCGCGCCGTGCGCGGCGTGCGGTGGCCGAGTTCCGGATTCGTGGAGTGGCCACCAACATCCCGTTCCTGCAGGCGGTGCTCGATGATGTCGACTTCCGCGAGGGCCGGGTGACGACGTCGTTCATCGAGGATCGTCCGTGGCTGCTGACCTCGCGCAGCTCGGCCGACCGCGGCACCAAGATCCTGTCGTACCTGGCCGATGTGACGGTCAACAAGCCGCACGGCGAACGTCCGACGAAGGTGTATCCGCGTGACAAGCTGCCCACGCTGGATCGCGCCACCCTCGCCTCACCGCCGGACGGTTCGCGTCAGCGGTTGTTGGAGTTGGGGCCGGCCGGGTTTGCCGCGGATCTACGGGATTCGAAACGACTTGCCGTCACCGACACCACTTTCCGGGACGCTCATCAATCGTTGCTGGCCACCCGGGTCCGTACGACCGGGTTGATGGCGGTGGCGCCCTATGTGGCGGCGATGACCCCCCAGTTGTTGTCGCTGGAATGCTGGGGTGGGGCCACCTACGACGTGGCGTTGCGGTTCCTGAAGGAAGACCCGTGGGATCGGTTGGCGCAGTTGCGTGAAGCGGTACCCAACATCTGTTTGCAGATGTTGCTGCGGGGCGCCAACACCGTCGGCTACACCCCGTACCCGACCAAGGTGACCACCGCGTTCGTCGCCGAGGCCACCGCAACCGGTATCGACATCTTCCGGATCTTCGACGCGCTCAACAACATCGAGCAGATGCGTCCGGCCATCGACGCGGTACGCGAGACCGGCACGGCGGTCGCCGAGGTCGCCATGTCCTACACCGGTGACCTGGCCAACCCGAACGAGGACCTCTACACCCTCGACTACTACCTGCGGTTGGCCGAACAGATCGTCGATGCCGGCGCGCACGTGTTGGCGATCAAGGACATGGCCGGGCTGTTGCGGGCGCCGGCGGCGACGAAGCTGGTGTCGGCATTGCGCAGCAACTTCGATCTGCCGGTGCATGTGCACACTCACGACACCCCCGGCGGGCAGCTCGCCACCTATCTGGCGGCGTGGGAGGCCGGGGCGTCGGCCGTGGACGGCGCCAGTGCGGCGTTGGCCGGTACCACCAGCCAGCCGGCGTTGTCGGCGATCGTGGCCGCCGCTGCTCATTCCGAGCGTGACACCGGCCTCGATCTGCAGGCCGTCTGCGACCTCGAGCCGTACTGGGAGGCGCTACGCAAGGTGTACGCGCCGTTCGAGTCCGGACTGCCCGCGCCGACCGGACGGGTCTACACCCACGAGATCCCCGGTGGGCAGTTGTCGAACCTGCGACAGCAGGCCATCGCCCTCGGACTGGGCAACCGGTTCGAGGCCGTTGAAGAGGCCTACGCCGCCGCCGACCGCATGCTGGGTCGAGTGATCAAGGTGACCCCGTCGTCGAAGGTCGTCGGCGATCTCGCGTTGGCGTTGGTCGGCCGCGGCATCACCGCCGACGAGTTCGCCGCCAACCCGCAGGGCTACGACATCCCCGACTCGGTGATCGGTTTCCTGCGTGGCGAACTCGGCGATCCCGCTGGCGGCTGGCCCGAACCGCTACGCTCACTGGCGTTGGAGGGCCGCGCCGAGGCGGCGGCCACCGCCGAGTTGTCCGACGACGATTCGCAGGCGCTCGACACCCCCGGCCAGAAACGCCAGCACACTCTCAACCGGTTGCTGTTCCCCGGCCCCACCAAGGAATTCGACGACCACCAGGAGACCTACGGCGACACCTCCCGGCTGTCGGCGAACCAGTTCTTCTACGGGCTGCGTTACGGCGAGGAACACCGCGTCGAGCTCGAACCCGGTGTCGACTTGCTGATCGGGCTCGAAGCGATCAGCGAACCCGACGAGAAGGGCATGCGCACCGTCATGTGCATCCTCAACGGACAACTACGTCCGGTGCAGGTGCGTGACCGTTCCGTCGATGCCGAGGTCGCCGCGGCCGAGAAGGCCGATCGCGGCAATCCGCACCACATCGGCGCACCGTTCGCCGGAGTCGTGTCGCTGAGTGTGGACGTCGGCGACGAGGTCGCCGCCGGCGCTGCCATCGGCACCATCGAGGCGATGAAGATGGAGGCCACCATCACTGCGCCCGTCGGCGGCAAGGTCGTCCGCGTCGCCATCGGCCAGGTCACCCAGGTCACCCCGGGCGATCTGCTCGTCGAAATCGGGTAGCGGGGTCACGCCCGCGACAGTTCCCCATGTGAATCGGTATCCACATGGGGAACTGTCAACTGCGGGGGTGATTTCCGGCGTATCTGTCAGTCCTCCGTGTGGTTGGCTTGGCCGTCCACGACGAGATCTGCACGGTGCCTGCTCGCGGCGACCAGCCGGGCGTTGGGTTCGTCGACGGAGTCGACCCACGCGGCGGCATCGGCAAGGCCCTTGCCGGCGGCGCGGTGGCGACGTAGTAGCCGTTCGCGTCGGAGGGGACCCGGCGCGTCGACGTAGTAGAGGCGGCGTAGCAGCGGACGCACCGCGGACCATGGCGGGTTGTCGAGAGCAAGGTAGTTGCCCTCCACGACAATCACTCGGGCAGTGGGTACGACGACGAGCCGCGCGGCGATCGGTTCGCCCATGACATGGTCGAAGTCGGGGCAGTACACCGGTCGGTCGCCGCACGCGGTGATCCGTTCGAGCAGCGTGACGAAGCCGTCGGCATCGAAGGTATCCGGTGCGCCTTTGCGGTCGCCGCGGCCGATGTCGGTGAGCACGCGGTCGGATAGATGAAACCCGTCCATCGGGACGTATGCGACCGTGTCGGGGGCGGACAGCGCGAGCCGTCCCGGTTCCCGCGGGCCGTCGACGGTCCGCGGGAGCCGAGACGACCCGCGCGAGGCTAGCTCGACCGCCCGAACCAGCTGACGTCGTCGTTGCCGATGAGGTCGGGGACCGTCCAGCCGTCCAGGTCGTACTCGGACAGGCACTGTTCGGCGAGACCCTTCATGGATTCCACACCACCACGGTTCTGCGCGGCGAACAGCAACTCTGCCTTCACATTCTCGTGGTTGCCCGAGTAGTTGCGTTCGTAGAGTTCGTGCCGGCCGCCGAATTCGGAACCGATCGAATCCCACAGTGCCTTCATCACCTTCACCCGATCGACCGCGGTGATGCCGTTGGAACCGCGGACGTACTTGTCGAGGTACGGGCGCACGTCGGGGCTCTTGAAGTCGGCGGCGCTCGACGGCAGATAGATCAGGCCCGATGCGACGTCCTGCTCGATGATCTCCTTGATACGCGGGTAGCCCTGCATCATGAACATCCGGTAGGTGAGGCCGTATTCGAGGCGCGGGATCACGGTGTCGCCGATCCACGGTTCGGGGTTGTGGGCCATCGCGTCGGTGAGCGTCCAGAACAGGTTGCGCCAGCCGATCACCTCACCGACCCGGGTCTGCACGCCGCGAAAGCCGCCGGAACCGGTGGCGTCGAGTGCCTTCATCAGCAACCCGGCGATGAAGTCGAGTTTCACCGCGAGACGGGTGCAGCCCTGGAAGGTGAAGCGCGGCAGGAAGCCGGACTGTGGGAAGAAGGCGTTGATGCGCTCGACGTCGCCGTACATGAAGACGTTCTCCCAGGGCACGAGCACCTTGTCGAAGACGAAGATGGTGTCGTTCTCGTCCATCCGGCTCGACAGCGGGTAGTCGTACGGGCTGCCCATGACCGCGGCCTGTTCGGTGTAGGAGGTCCGGCAGATGAGTTTGATGCCGGGTGCGTCCATCGGCACGGTGCAGATGAGCGCGAATTCCTTCTTGCGGATCGGCAGCCCGTAGTGGGCGATGAAGTTGTAGTTGGTGATGGCCGAGCCGGTGGCGACGACCTTCGCTCCCGAGACGATCAGCCCCGCGTCGGTTTCCTTCTCCACCTTCATGAACACGTCGCCGACCTCGTCGGGCGGCAACTGACGATCCACCGGCGGATTGATGATGGCGTGGTTCCAGTACAGGACCTTTTCCTGTGACTCGCGATACCAGCGTTCGGCGTTGGCCTCGAACGGTGCATAGAGATCCTTGTTGGCATGCAGGGTGCCCAGGAAGCTGGCCTTGTAGTCGGGGGAGCGTCCCATCCAGCCGTAGGTCATCCGTGCCCATTCGGCGATCGCATCACGTTCTTTGATCAGATCTGCCGAGCTCGTGGGCGCCTTGAAGAACGGCATCGTCACGCCGCCGTTGCCGGTGTCGGTGGGCGCGGTCACCTTGTCGCGGGTGGCCGGATCGTGCATCGAGTCGTAGAGGCGAG
Source organism: Gordonia aquimaris (assembly GCF_026262595.1). Taxonomy (NCBI): domain Bacteria; kingdom Bacillati; phylum Actinomycetota; class Actinomycetes; order Mycobacteriales; family Gordoniaceae; genus Gordonia; species Gordonia aquimaris. The sequence continues at coordinate 37,196 of NZ_JAPKFM010000012.1, forward strand.
CCGTCATCCGGATCGGGTTGCGGAAGGCTGGGTGGGTGGTCACATCTTTCACGCGCTCGCCGTGTAGCCAGATCTCGCGCCCGTCCTTGAGTGACTCGATGTACTCGTCGCCAGTCATCGGCCGGGAGGCGAAATTGCGCGTCTTGTTGGCCGCACTGTCGGCTGCCGGGTTGGTGGTCGGTGCGTCGGTGTCGGGCCGCTCGTCGAGAGTGGTCATGATTGATACCTCTTTCTGATCGATCGATCGTGACTGGTTATGAAAACGGTTCAGGCGGTGCGGGTTCCGGCCAGATGAAACGGGGTGAACGTGGTGGTCGAGTCGAACCATCCCGAATGCGGATCGTCGGCGCACAACGTCCACAGTGAGTTCACGCTCGGCTCGCCGAGATCGTGAAAGGTGCTGCGGTAGTACAACAGTGGTGACTTCCCGCTCGACGATGCGTCGACGATCTCGCCGATGAAGATGATGTGGTCGCCGCCGTCGTAGCTACGCCATGGGAGGCAACTGAGGGTGGCGGCGGCGCCCTGCAGGACCGGTGCGGTCGGCCCGTCGTCCCATCGGGGTCCCGGGTCGGCCGGCCTGCCGGCGAAATGCATTGCGATGTCGAGTTGATCGGCTGCCATGATGTTCACCGCGAATGGTGCATCGGTGAGGTACCCGCAGGCCTTGGACTTGCGCGTCAGGGTGACCTGGCAGAGGCGAGGTTCGAGCGAGACGGCCGTGAATGCGGTGACGGTTGCGCCGTGCGGCTCACCGTCGGCGTTTGTGCAGGTGATCACCGTGACGCCGCTGGCGAACTGGCCGAAGATGTTCTGTAGCGCCGTGCGTTCCATGTGACTACTCCTTTCGATGATCGCTAATGTGAGGTAGAACATATTTCGACGTCGGCCCCTTGACGATCCGCTGAACGCGACAGCGATCCGGAATGCGCGGCGAGGTCGTGAGGAGTGTCGATGAGTCAGCTGCAACAGCTTTCAATACCGGGTGATCCGGATTGGGATGCAGCGTCGGATGCGGTGTCCGCAGCCTATTTCCCACACGTGCTGCGGCCCCGTGTCGCCCGCAGCACAGCGACCGAGGCCGATGTCGCGGTCACGGTGCTCGGCCCGCTGCGTATCGCGCGGATCGGATGGGGCGCGGAGGTATCGATTCACTCCGACCATCCCGGCGCCTACGGCATCAACGTCCCGCTCAACGGTGTGCTCGAGACGTCGGTCGCCGGACATTCGGTGGTGTCGACCAGCGGGTCGGCGACGGTCAATCCGCCCGACACCCCCACCGACATCACCCGCTGGTCGAGCACTTGCACGATCGTCGGCGTCAAGATCGACCGCGACTTCCTGCACCACGAGATGTGTCGGGTGACCGGGCAACCCGACACGTCCATACCCGATCAGCTCGATCTTCGTTCACCCGAAGGCGCGAGTTGGTTCCGTCTGGTGCAGTCGATCGCCGGACAGCCCGCCGACGACCCGCTACTGGCCAACCCGTTGGTCGCCGAACAACTCGCCGGATCGTTGACCGATGCGTTTCTCTTGGCGGCCGTCCCCGACGATCGGGGCGATCATCTGCTGCCTCGACCGCGGATCGTGACCCGAGTGCTCGACGCCCTGCGCGCCGACCCGGCACGGCCCTGGACGGCCGCGGACATGGCCGAGTCGGCCGGGGTGAGCGTGCGTCGCCTTCAGGAGGGCTTTCGGCAATACGTGGGGAAGACGCCGCGTGAATGTCTCACCGAGATCCGACTCGCTGCGGTTCACGACGACCTCATGCGCGGAACGTCGGCGTCGGTGACCGACGCCGCGATGAAGGCGGGTTTCACCCACACCGGACGGTTCGCCGCCGCGTTCCGACAGCGATACGGCGTCTCGCCGTCCCAACTACTCACCGACCGCTGAGCGCGCGACCGGTGGGGGAGTTCTGGACGCAGTTTCGAGTTCCGGCCAGGAGCCCGAACTGCGGCCAGAGCCTGCAGGTGCGGCCGGCACCGGGTCAGCTACCCCGATATGTCGAGTAGGCGTACGGGCTCAGCAGCAGCGGCACGTGGTGGTGGCGCTGCGGATCGCCGACCTCGAAGCAGATGTCGACCTCGGGGTAGAAGCCGGTGAGCTGCTGATCGGCGAACCAGCTGCCGGTGTCGAAGACGAGATGGTGGATGCCGGCGATGAGCGCGTCGGTGTTGACCTGCGCGATCCGGCCGTCACCGTCGGTGACGCCGGCAGCGAGTTCGGTGCCGGAGGCATCCTGCAGGGACACCGCGACGCCGACGGCGGGTGCGCCGCTGACGGCATCGAGGACGTGGGTCGACAAACCGGTCACGCCTGGGCCTCCTCGTCGAGGTAGATGCTTGCCGGTGTCAGCATACGGACCAGTCGGCTGCGGTTGATCTTGGCGAGTTCCATGCGCATCACCCGGCGTTCGGTCTCGGGGTCATTGCTCATGCGCTGCTTGAGGATGTCGAGGAGCTCCGCGGCGGGGCGGCCGTTGGCGAACACCAGGTAGACGTGACCGAACCTCTCCTCGTAGGCCGCGTTGAGTTCCTTGAGCTCGGCCAGCACATCGGCGTCGGCGCCGGTGACCCCGGACTGTTCGCGCTTCGACGACGGATTGTCGGCGCGGTCGCCGATCCGCGGGTGTCCGGCCAACGCGTCGTCGAGATCCTTCTCGGTGAGCTCGGCCAAGATCAGGTCGGCGTATTCGAGCAGCGCCTCGTCGTCGGAGAACGGCCGGGCCGAGGCCACGCGCACTGCCCAGATTCGGGAGCTGCAGCATTCGAAGAGCTGATTGATGGCCTGACGTTCGGACAATTCGTTGAAACTGGACAATCCTCGCCAATCGACACGACGCATGCGCCCCAGCCTAAGAGAGTTCCGGTTGTCGGGTGAATCGGGCCGACGTGAACGGGTTGGCATCGGCGACGAGATCGTCGAAGCGGTAGTTCGCGATCTTGGCGATCTCGATCAACGCGAACGACTTCTCGCTCGTCTCCGAGTTGTCCATGCGTGCCCAGCCGTTTCGCAGGACCCGGTCGTAGCGTTCGGTCTCGCGGGCACAGATGACGAGCGGGAACCCGAAGTGCTCCTGGTAGGCGGCAGCCAGATTCACCACATTCTCGTGCTCGGTCTCCTCGAGGTGAGACAGCCCCTTGTGGTCGACAGCAACCAGCTCGCCGGTCTCCTCGTCCTCGGCGCCCAGATCCGGGAAGGCGCGGATGAGCGCCAACTGTTCCTCGTCGCTGCCGGTGAGCATCGCCTCCTGGAACGCGCTGCGCAGGTCGTGGACGTCCTCGAACGGCTTCTGATCCCAGGCCCGGTCGAGCACCCAGTCGACGTTCTGTACGACGCCGCCGAAGGTGTCCCGGAACTGCTCCTTGGACATCGTGTTGACCTCGTCAAGGGTGATCGCGCCGCCACCGGCCACCGCGGGCCCACGGCCACCCACATGGAAGAACAACAGATTCAACAGGATGGCGGTGATCGCGCCCATGGTGATCCCGGTGGAGAACGGGATCTGCAAGAAGATGTTCGGCATCGCCTCGTCCACTCCGGGCAGCGCAGGCACGTCGACCTGCTCACCGGACTTCTCGATCACGGTGGTCGGGGCGGCTGACTGGGAGAACTGCACATACAGCGCGACGGCCAGCGACGTCGCCGAGATGATCAGGTTGCGATGATCGGTGAAATCGACCGAGGTGAGTGTCTGGATGCCGACGATCGCGACGGTGGCGAACATGATCAACGCGGCACCGCCGAGGACCGGCGCAGGAATCGACTCGACCACCTTCGCCAGCTTGGGCAGCACCCCCAGAATGATCATGATGACGCCCGCACAGGCGACCACCCAGCGACTCTTGACGCCGGTGAGCCGGACCAGACCGACGTTCTCGGAGAAGGCCGTATAAGGGAACGAGTTGAACGAACCGCCGATCATGGTGGCCAAGCCGTCGGCGCGCACGGTGGCCGCGACGTCCTCTTTTTTGATGCGCTTGCCGACGATCTCGCCGGTCGCGAAGACCGACCCGGTCGATTCCACCGCGACAACGAGGAGCACCACGATCAGTGAGACGATTGCGACGATGTCCCACTGCGGCCAGCCGAACGCGAAGGGCGGGGTGAAGCCCAGCCACGACGCCTCGCCGACCGAAGAGAACGAGGCGTCGCCGAGGAGCCACGCGATGAAGGTGCCGACCGTGAGGCCGAGGAGCACCGCGATCGTCGCCATGAACCCGCGGAAGAAGCGTTGCATCAACACGATCAGCAGGATGGTGCCCAGTGCATAGCAGACCCAACGCCAGTTGGCGGAGTCGTGTAGATGGGTGGCGGGATCGCTCACCGCGTCGCCGGCGCCCACCGGGATGAGACAGATACCGATGATGGTGATCAGGGTGCCGGTCACCACCGGCGGCAGGAATCGGATCAGCTTGGCGAAGAACGGCGCGATCAGAAAGGTGAACACGCCGGCCGCGATGACCGCGCCGTAGACGGTCTGCAGCCCGACACGTCCGCCGCCGTGATTGTTGGCGATCTGGATGACCGGCGCCAGGGTCGCGAAGGTGATTCCTTGCAGCAGTGGCAGCCGGACGCCGATCTTCCAGAATCCGACGGCTTGTAGCAGCGAGGCGATGCCGCAGGTGAACAGGTCGGCGGTGATCAGCATCGTCAGCGCTTCGTCGTCGAGGTCGATGGCGCGTGCGATGAGCAGGGGGACGAGGACAGCGCCGGCGTAGAAGGCCACCACGTGCTGGGCACCGAGCGCCACCAGTTTCCCGGGTGGGGGTACCTGGTCGACCGGATGCACCCGGCGTCTGCGCTGCGGTGCCCCGATGGGGGCGCTGGAATCGGTTGCCATTGGCCTCATCACCTAGAGTTCGTAGCCCTGCCGTGAACGATCGCCGCGCACAGCAGATAAATAGTGAACCTCGATGCGGATTCCCGCTCGGCGGTGGATCGTATATTTCGACGTGGTAAAAGGTGCGGAACGGACAGGAGGCCAGTGCGGTGGCGATGACGGGACCCGAGAGCCGTGACCCGCCGGACACGTCTGCGAGTCGCGTCGGTGCGGTGTGTGGCGTGGTGCTCGCAGCCGGCGCCGGAAGTCGCTACGGAATGCCGAAAATCCTTGCACACCAAGGTCAGTGGCTCGCGATCGCGGTGCGGGCGCTGCGCGACGGGGGGTGCGACGAGGTGGTGGTGGCGATGGGGGCGAGTACTGTCGAACCACCCGGCGGGGCATCGGTGCTCCACGTCGACGACTGGGCGACGGGTCTGTCGGCGACAGTGCGCGCCGCCGCGGGATGGGTGGCACAGCGGCGGGATCCCGCCGCGATGGTTTTACATGTTGTTGACACACCCGATGTGGGGCCGGAGGTCACCGGCCGCGTCGTCGACGCGGCGCAGCGTCGGCGGGATGTGGTGGCACGCGCGGTGTTCGACGGACGGCCGGGCCACCCGGTGTACATCGGGTCCGACCATCTCGACCCGCTCGGTGCTCATCTGCAGGGTGACGTCGGGGCGGGACGGTATCTGGCGACCGTCGCGGGTCTGCGCACCGTGGAGTGCGGCGACCTGGCCACGGGCCGCGACCGCGACCTGCCGGACTGATCTCGCTCTCAGAGCCCGGGTAGGCCGTCCGGCACGGTGTGTGGCAGGGCCACGTCGAGTACGCCCGCGGCGAAGCGGGTCACCGGGCCGCCGGCGGCACGCAACGCGGCATCGTATCCGGCGCGTGCGCGACCGCAGTAGTGGGTGGGCTGACCGTGGGTGACGTCGAGTCCGATGACGGCGATCGTCTCGCCCGTGGTGGGGATGCAGATGCCCCACACGAACAGATTCTCCGATTCCCATCCACGCGCGACGACCTCGGTGTATCCGAGCGGATCGGGCACACCGAGGTCGTCGAGTGCGGGGACGTCGGAGATCCGTTCATCGGCACGCAGCGCGCGCAGATACCAGGCTCCGGCGTTGATCTCGACCGGTTCCATGACCGGTGCGTCGCTACTTCAGTTCGAGCAGCACGGTGCCCTGGGTGACGGCGGCGCCGGCCTCGATCGCGAGTCCGGTGACCACACCGTCCTTGTGGGCGGTGACGGGGTTCTCCATCTTCATGGCCTCGAGCACGACGACGAGTTCGCCGGCGGAGACCTGCTGGCCCTCCTCCACGGCGACCTTCACGACGGTGCCCTGCATGGGCGCTGCCACGGCGTCACCGGAGACGGCGGCATTGCCACCCTTTTTGCGGGACCGGGCCTTCGGCTTCTTGCGGACCACGCCGTTGGCGCTGCCGCCACCGCCGCCGAGCGCGAGATCACCCGGCAGCGAAACCTCGACGCGTCGGCCGCCGACCTCGACGACGACGTTCTGGCGCGGCAGCGACTCGTCGTCCTCGATCGGCTCACCACCGGTGTATGGCTCGATCGGGTTGTCCCAGTCGGTTTCGATCCACTTGGTGTAGACATCGAAGGTCTCGACGCCGTTCTCGTCGGTGTGGCCGTGGAAGGCCGGGTTCTCGACGATATGGCGGTGGAACGGGATGACCGTGGCCAGGCCCTCGACTTCGAACTCGGCGAGCGCGCGCGCCGAGCGCTCGAGCGCCTGCTCGCGGGTCTCGCCGGTGACGATGAGCTTGGCGAGCATCGAGTCGAACTGTCCGCCGATCACGTCGCCGGCAACGACGCCGGAGTCGACGCGCACGCCGGGACCGGTCGGCTCCTTGTACACCGTGACCGGCCCGGGGGCGGGCAGGAAGTTGCGGCCGGCGTCCTCGCCGTTGATGCGGAACTCGAAGGAGTGCCCGCGCGGCGTCGGATCCTCGGAGATCTCCAGCTTCTCGCCGTTGGCGATGCGGAACTGCTGACGAACCAGGTCGATACCGGAGGTCTCCTCGGTGACCGGGTGCTCCACCTGCAGACGGGTGTTGACCTCGAGGAAGGACACCAGGCCGTCGCTACCGACGAGGAACTCGACCGTGCCTGCACCGTAGTAGCCCGCCTCGCGGCAGATGGCCTTGGCCGACTCGTGGATCTTGGTGCGCTGCTCGTCGGTGAGGAACGGCGCGGGGGCCTCCTCGACCAGCTTCTGGAAGCGACGCTGCAGCGAGCAGTCGCGGGTGCCGGCGACGATCACGTTGCCATGCTGGTCGGCGATCACCTGGGCCTCGACGTGACGGGCCTTGTCCAGGTAGCGCTCGACGAAGCACTCGCCGCGACCGAAGGCGGCGACGGCCTCGCGGGTGGCCGACTCGAACAGGTGCGGGATCTCGTCGATGGTGTAGGCCACCTTCATACCGCGTCCACCGCCGCCGAAAGCCGCCTTGATCGCGACCGGTACGCCGTGTTCCTCGGCGAACGCGACGACCTCGTCGGCGTCCTTGACCGGGTCCTTGGTGCCCGGCGCCATCGGTGCGTCGGCCTTGAGCGCGATGTGGCGGGCGGTGACCTTGTCGCCGAGGTCGCGGATGGACTGCGGCGACGGGCCGATCCAGATCAATCCCGCGTCCAGCACAGCCTGCGCGAAGTCGGCGTTCTCGGAGAGGAAGCCGTAGCCGGGATGGATGGCGTCGGCGCCCGACTTGGCCGCGGCGTCGAGGATCTTGTCGAACACGAGGTAGGACTCGGCCGAGGTCTGGCCGCCGAGCGCGAACGCTTCGTCGGCGAGCTTCACGAACAGCGCATCGGCGTCGGGTTCGGCGTACACGGCGACGCTGGCCAGACCGGCGTCCCGAGCGGCCCGGATCACTCGCACCGCGATCTCGCCACGATTGGCGATGAGGACCTTGGAAATACTGTTCGCAGAGCTACTTGGCACTTGTTCTCCTGGGCGTCGTGACGCTCGGTGGAGCGGCACTTGGTCGTTATGAATCACATCACGCGTCTGGGGTTTCACCCGTCCGGCCGATCGTGACGGCCCTCGGAGTGAGGCACGACACTCGAGTCTAAGTGTCACGCGTTCAGGGCAATACCCTAGCCCACCGATCAAGCGATCGGTCGCCCCCTCCGGTTACTCGTCGGTACGAAAAGTGCTCGCGTCGCCGAGCTCCCTGATCAACCGGGCGAAATCGTGCAGGTAGGCCTGGACGGGACCGACGGGACCGGTGTCCGTGTCGCCGGGTACGGCGGCCGGAGTGGGATAGTTCACGTCGGCGCCCGGGACGTTCTGACGATCAGGCGACGCTGCGGGTTCCGGTGGGAAGCGGGCCGACACCCGCATGCCGCCGGGTGTCCGATTGATCCAGATATAGACCTCGTGGGGTGCATAACTGTGGCTGCGCAACACCTTCGCCCGGCCCGCGTCGGCCTCGGCCGCCCCCGGGGCATATCGCGTGTCGATGAACGAGATCACGAACAAGGGTTCGCCGCTGTGGCCGAGGAGTTCGGCGACCCGCAGGAACGGCAGCCCGGCGCCCTGGCGGGACCGTTTGAGTTCGGCGGTCGCCCGTGTGACCGCCTGATCGAAGGTCGGTGAATCGGAGACGTCGAGGGTGAACGGGGCCACCGCGACGAACCAGCCCAGCGCGGTGAGCCAGCGAGCGTCGTCGCGGGTGTGGCGGGGGAGCACGCAGCGGAACTCGTCGTCGCCGGTGCGATCGTGATGCACCAGGGCGCACGCCGCGAGCACACCTGCGGTCAGCGTGCCGCCGGCCTGCGAGCAGACCGCGGTGAATCTGTTGGCGGCCGCGTCGTCGAGGATCAGGCCGTACAGCGATTGCTGGGCGACGGCGGATTCGTCGCTCGGATCGGGGGCGGGTGACTCCAGCTCGGCGCGGTCGATGGTCGCGGCCTCGGAATCGGCGGTGAAGGCCGGCATGCCGCCGTGGCCGGCGCGCAGGAAATCCGTCCACGTCCGTACCGCTGGGTGGTCGCCGCCGGTCTGGTCGGCCATTCGGCGTTCCTGGGCGCTGAAGTCGACGTAGCTGCCGACGGGCGCCAGTTCGGGTTGCTCCTGACGCCGTGCTGCGCGGTAGAGGGTGGCGAGTTCGTGTTGCGCCATGATCAGCGAGTAGCCGTCGACGAGCGAATGGTCGGCGGCGAACAGCAGGGTGAACGAGTCCTCCCGGCCGACGGTGGCGAACATGTAGGCCGGCCAATGCAGCGGCGCCGTCGCACGGTCGAAGGCGCCGGCGATCTGTTCGACCAGCGGACCCGACTCGGTGTACCAGCCGATGCGGCCCATCTTGAGCTTGACGGTGCCGGGCTCTGTGCTGAGTCGTTGGAGGCCGTCACCGCGGATGATGACGTGGCTGCGCAACACCTCGTGTCGGTCGATCCACTGCAGCAGGGTGGTCCGGATGGCCGGGATCGACAGCGGTTCGGCGAATTCGATGGCCAGACCCAGCCAGGATTCCCGGCCGCCCTCGCGTCGGGTGCGCAGCCGATAGTCGAACGCCGACCGCAGATGCTGCTCGTGATTGTGCGACGTGAGGCGGGAATCGCGGCTCCAGGAACCCAGGCCACCCGAGACATACGGCATCCACTCGACGAGTCCGCCAGGCTCCACCGACTCGTCGCGGATCTGGACGAACTTCATGTCGAACTGGTGGGGGTGCCGGGTCCGTCCCCGGCCTGACGTCGCACCTGTCCTTTGATCCGGGCGAGCATGCCCGCCATACCCCGCAGTCGCAGCGGACTGACCGCCGAGCCCAGCCCCAGATCGTGATAGAAGTCCGCCGGCACCGCGAGGATCTCGTCGGCGGGCGCGCCGTCGAGGCCCTGATACAGGATCGAGGCGAAACCGCGGGTGGTCGGAGCCTCTGCCGGCGCCGTCAGGTACAGCCGCACATGATCAGTGTCGGCGGCGTCCACCGACAGGAATACCGGCGACTGACACTCCGGCACCGGCTCCATCGCGTCCTGTTGGAGGTGGGACGGGAGCTCGGGCAGTTCACGCGAGAACTCCAGCAGCAACGTCACCTTGTCGGCATCGCCGAGTGCGCCGAAGTCGTCGACGATCTCGGCGAGAGCAGCCGGCAGTGTCATGTCGTCGCCGGGGCGGCGCCCGGCTCGGGGCCGATGGCGATGGGCACCCGCACCGCGTTACCCCATTCGGTCCACGACCCGTCGTAGTTGCGCACCTTGTCGTAGCCGAGCAGATGGGTCAGCACGAACCAGGTGTGGCTCGACCGCTCGCCGATGCGGCAGTACGCGATGGTCGGGGTTGACGGATCGAGGTCGGCGTAGATCTCCTCGAGTTCCTTACGGCCGCGGAAGCGGCTGTCCGGTGCGGCGGCCTTGGCCCACGGGATGGAGATGGCGGTGGGGATGTGGCCCCCGCGTAGCGCACCCTCCTCTGGGTAGTCCGGCATGTGCGTGCGTTCGCCGGTGTACTCCTGCGGGGAGCGCACGTCGACGAGCGGTTGGGTACCGAGCGCCTCGAGCACCTCCGGCGCGAATGCGCGGATTCGGGAGTCATCACGCTCGACGACGGGGTAGTCCGATCGCGGGTACTCGGGCACATCGAAGGACGTGTCGCGATCCTCCGACATCCAGGCGTCGCGGCCACCGTCGAGCAGCCGGACGTCCTCGTGGCCGAACAGCGTGAACACCCACAGCGCGTAGGCGGCCCACCAATTGCTCTTGTCGCCGTAGATCACCACGGTGTCGTCGCGTTCGATCCCCTTGCTACGCATGAGCTCAGCGAACTGTTCACCGTTGATGTAGTCGCGGGTCACCGGATCGTTGAGATGAAGATGCCAGTCGATCTTCTGCGCGGTCGGGATGTGACCGATGTCGAAGAGCAGGACATCCTCGTCCGACTCGACGATCTTGAGTCCCTTCGCACCGAGATGCGCCGACAGCCACTGGGTGCTGACCAGACGCTCCGGATGCGCGTACTCGGCGAATGCCGGATTCGGATCGGTCTCCACGCTCAACTGCGGTCCCTTCAATCTGTGGTCGCCGATGCGGCATCGGGCGGTCTGACGGACACGGCGATCCGGTGTCTGGCAATGAGCCTACCCACTGCCGAAGTCGCGTGGCGTGCCGACTCACGGTCGTGTCGGCGAGCTGAGAGCTCAGCCGACGCGGTGCCCTTCCATGGACAACTCGCCCAGCCGATGTGACACGGCGTCAAGGACATCGTCGAGGGTGTGTGATCACGACGACGACCCTGGACACTGATGCCGGAATCCGTGCACTTGCCACGACATGCAGGTGTGTCGGCCCAGATCAGTTGTCCGATTTGCCAGTTGGGTCCGACAGCCACAAGTCGACGACCGACACCCCCACCTCGCCGAGCAGACGACGAACGGTCGGCAGGCCGATCCCGAGCACCGATGACGGATCGCCGTCGACGGAGTCCACGAACCAGCCGCCGAGCCCATCGAGGGTGAAGGCGCCGGCCACCGAGAGGGGTTCGCCGGTGGCGACGTAGGCATCGATCGTCGCGTCGTCGACGTCGGCGAATCTGATGGTCGTCGACGCCGCGGCGTGCGCGGAGGCGGCCACCAGGCCGTCGTGGATGCGGGTGACACAGTGCCCGGTGATGAGTTCGGCCGAGCGGTTGCGCATGGTGCGCCACTGGCTCTGCGCGACCTGTGCGGTGTGCGGTTTGCCGCTCAGCCGGCCGTCGAAGAACAGCATCGAGTCACAGGTGAGGACCACCACATCGGAGGCATCGCAGTCGGCGAGGACATCGGCCACCACGGCGTCGGCCTTGGCCTGCGCCAACCGGACGACGATGTCCTCGGGTGGAAACGCCGCCATGGTGGTCAGCAGGGCGTCCTCGTCGACGTCGGAGACGATCACCCGCGGGTCGAGTCCCGCGTCGCGCAGCACCCGGAGGCGGGCCGGCGACGCCGACCCGAGCACCACCTCCGGTGCGCTCACCACCTCAGATTGGTGAAGCTGCCCGGTGCGCCCCAGATCGGCCGCAGCCGGTCCTCAGGGCGTCCCCAGTCGTCGCGTGGCCCGGCGTCGGCGATGCCGCCACCGGAGGACCCGGCGGCGGAGGCGACGACCGCGACGAGGGCGGCGAGTTCCTCATCGGTCGGGTTACCCCGGACGACGCGCAAAAACGGTGCGGACTGTGTCTGCGTTTCGGCGTCGGCGCCGGTCTCGATGTCGCTCACAGCGGAATGTTCCCATGCTTCTTCGGCGGCAGCGTGACCATCTTGCGCTCGAGCAGGCGCAGCGCGGTCGCCACCTGGCCACGGGTGTGGCTGGGCGGGATCACCGCGTCGACGTAGCCACGTTCGGCGGCGACGTACGGATTGACCAGAGTGTCCTCGTACTCCTGCTGCAGTTCGAGGCGCAGTGCGTCGACGTCCTCGCCGTTCGCCGCAGCTTCCTTCAGCTTGCCGCGGTAGACGAATCCGACCGCGCCGGAGGCGCCCATGACCGCGATCTGGGCCGTCGGCCAGGCCAGATTGACGTCGGCGCCCATGTGCTTGGACCCCATCACGTCGTAGGCGCCGCCGTAGGCCTTGCGCGTGATGATGGTGATCTTGCCGACGGTGGCCTCGCCGTAGGCGTACAGCAGCTTGGCGCCGCGGCGGATGATGCCGTTGTATTCCTGGTCGGTGCCGGGCAGGAAGCCGGGCACGTCGACCAGGGTGACGATCGGGATGTTGAAAGCGTCACACGTGCGGACGAACCGGGCGGCCTTCTCCGACCCCTTGATGTCGAGGCAGCCGGCGAACTGGGTCGGCTGGTTTGCGACGATGCCGACGCTGCGGCCGTCCACCCGGCCGAATCCGACGATCACGTTGGTCGCGTACTCGGCCTGCACCTCGAGGAACTCGTCGTCGTCGAGGATGCGCCGGATGACCTCGTGCATGTCGTAGGGCTGGTTCGGCGAATCAGGGATCAGCGTGTCGAGTTCGAGGTCCTCATCGGTGAGGGTGTCCTCGATCGAGCCGGCAGCCGGCTGGTCCACCGGCAGGCGCGGGGCCTCGGCCCGGTTGTTGCTGGGCAGGTAGCCGAGCAACTCCTTGACGTACCCGAGCGCGTCTTCCTCGTCGGAGGCCACGTAGCTCGCGGTACCCGACTTCGTCATGTGGGTGTTGGCGCCACCGAGGTCCTCCATGGTGACGTCCTCGCCGGTGACCGTCTTGATGACGTCCGGGCCGGTGATGAACATCTGACTGGTCTTGTCGACCATCACGACGAAGTCGGTCAGGGCGGGGGAGTAGACGTGGCCGCCGGCCGCAGCGCCGAGGATCAGCGAGATCTGAGGGATCACGCCGGAAGCGCGGACGTTGCGGTGGAAGATCTCGCCGTACAGGCCCAGGGAGACCACACCCTCCTGAATACGTGCGCCGGCACCGTCGTTGATGCCGATCAGCGGCCGTCCGGTCTTGATCGCCAGGTCCATCACCTTCACGATCTTCTCGCCGTACACCTCGCCGAGGCTGCCGCCGAAGACGGTGGCGTCCTGGGAGAAGATGCACACCTCGCGGCCGTCGATGGTGCCGTAGCCGGTCACCACTCCATCGCCTACCGGGCGGCGCTCGGCCAGTCCGAAGTTGGTGCTGCGATGCCGGGCCAGCGCATCGAGTTCCACGAACGAGCCCTCGTCGAGGAGGTGAGTGATCCGCTCGCGCGCGGTGAGCTTGCCCCGCTCGTGGATTTTGTCCACCACGGCCTCGCCCACGGGGTGCTTGGCCTCATCGAGGCGGTTACGCAGATCGGCGAGTTTTCCCGCCGTCGTGTGGATGTCGGGGGCGGAGCCGTCCTCGCGCGAAGCAGTCGTCATGGACACCGATGCTAACGACCCGGGTGTGAGCCACGTCAAGCGGATCAACGTGAGATATGCCTCAGGTTCCCGAGCGATCGGTCGGGGAACGCGGATATGGCGTTGACCTGCACCTGTGGCGCGGTAGCGTCATCACCCATGAGCAACCATGCCGCCGATCTCGATGCCGATCGACTCCTCGAACTCCTGTCCGGTACTCGTTGGCGAGCGGTGGAGGTGGTGGCATCGACCGGCTCCACCAACGCAGACCTGGTCACACAGGCGGCTTCCGGCGACGTCGACGGCACGGTGCGGTTGACCACCGATCAGACGGCGGGGCGCGGCCGTCACTCCCGGGTGTGGTCCGCGCCGGCGGGAAGTCAGCTGGCCATGTCCGCGGCGGTCGCGGTGGGGTCCGAGACCGAGCATCTGGGTTGGTTGTCGTTGCTCGCCGGACTGGCGGCGGTCGACGCGATCGATGAGGTGGCGGGTCGACGCCCAACGCTGAAATGGCCCAACGATGTCCTGATCGACGACCGGAAGGTGGCCGGCATCCTCGCCGAGTACACGAACACCCCTCGCGGGGGTCTCGCAGTGATCGGGATCGGGATCAACACCTACATGTCGGCCGAGGACCTGCCGGTGCCGACAGCGACGTCTTTGCAGATCGGCACCGGAATCGAGGTCGCGCACACCGAACTGGCGGCGGCATTCCTGCGTGGGCTCGGGGACCTGTTGACGCACTGGCCCGACGACCTGGACCGACTGAGCGCTGCCTATCGCGATCGCAGCGACACCGTCGGCAGGCGGGTACGGCTGGTGATGCCCGGTGACCAGACAGTGACCGGCACCGCGGTCGGCGTGGACGCGATGGGTCGGATCGTCGTCGACGCCGAGGGCCGTGAGGTGGTCGCGGCGGCCGGCGACGTCACCCACCTGCGGCCGCTCGACGACTGAGACCTCGCGCGTCGGTCGTCTGGCTGCTTCAGCTGTCCTGGATGCTCTTGTGTCCCATGGCGGGGATCAGCGAGATGATCGGTAGCCCGATGATCAGATGAAGAATGGCGGTGGCGATGCCGACCGATAGTTCCGCGGACAGGATCAGCGGGATGATCACCGCCGCGGCGATGAGCAGACCGACGATCCAGCGGAAGAACTGATTCGGCGACGGGGTCACCATCTGCAGCACGTACCACAGCGCGCCGGCCGCGAGTGCGCACAGGAACGCAACCACCGCGAACCAGAACTCGTCACGCGCCAACGGATTCCACACCCCGAACCGGCCCGCTTCGTTTACCCGCTGCACGATCGCGCGGATGATCCACGCGGCCAGCCATGCGGCCAGGCCGGTCACGACACCGGTCATCACCACACCGCCGACGAACATCGTCGGATTGACGTTGGGTCCCAGCCGCGGTTTCTGGCGTCCGGCGTCGGCGGGCTGATACGGGTCCGCCGCATACGAGTAGGTCGGATCCGAGTGATCGGATCTCGGGGCGGGCTGCTGGCTGTAGGCCCGGGACTCGGGGTACCCGGGTTCATAACGCGCGGTCCGTGGATCGCGCGGGTCACGTGGATCGTGGTAGCTCATGTCTGTCGGACCTCGAGACTTCTCGTCACCTGCACGGCTTCACCGGAAGTGTACCCACGCCCGGACGGAGTTCGGCTGTCCCGTGCTCGCCGGACATTAAGCTTTAGGCCATGTCCTATCCACGGGAGAACCTCGCCCCGGGCGAGGAGATCGTGCTGCATCGGCATCCCCACTGGAAGTGTCTGATCGGCCCGTTCCTACTGTTCCTGGTGGTCACGGCCGCGGTCGGGCTGCTGGGTGGCGTGATCACCGGCGCCGACCTCGGTTCCACCACTCGACTGATCCTGTTGGGCATCGTCGGCGTGCTGTGGCTCGCGGCATTGGGTTGGTTCTTCGTCCGGCCGCTCGTGTCGTGGGGGTCGACGCATTTCGTCCTCACCGACCGGCGGGTGATCTTCCGCAACGGCATCATCACCCGATCGGGGATCGACATCCCGGTGCGCCGCATCAACACCGTCGAGTTTCGGCACGGTCCCATCGACCGGCTGCTGCGCACCGGCACCCTGATCATCGAGTCGGCGTCGGACGAACCGTTGGCTTTCGACGACATCCCGCAGGTCGAGCGTGTGCATGCGCTGCTGTACCACGAGGTACTCGACGTGGCCGAGAACGAGCCGTTCACCGACGGATACGACGGTGAGGCGGCCGACGACATGCCGGAACGTCGGCACGACGAGGGGAGCAGGCGATGACCGACGTGCTGTTGGCCGAGGATGACGCCGCGATCGCGGAGCCGCTGGCCCGGGCACTCACCCGCGAGGGGTACGGCTGCGAGGTCGTCACCGACGGCGCGCAAGCACTCGATCAAGCCCTGGACTGTCGGTTCGAACTGTTGATCCTGGATCTCGGGCTGCCCGAGATCGACGGGCTCGAGGTGTGCCGCCGGGTGCGCTCGGAACGGCCGACGCTGGCAGTGCTGATGTTGACCGCGCGCACCGACGAGGTGGACTTCGTGGTGGGCCTCGATGCCGGCGCCGACGACTACGTCGGCAAACCGTTCCGGCTCGCGGAGCTGCTCGCACGGGTCCGGGCACTGCTCCGTCGTCAGCAGAGCGCCGACGTGGTGCTCGACGGGGGCGACATCCAACTCGACACCCGCGGACGGCGGGTACTGGCCAACGGCGCCGACGTCGTGCTGGCCAATCGCGAGTTCGATCTGCTGCGTTTCCTGATGGAACGCTCCGGGCAGGTGGTCAGCCGTGACGAGATCCTCACCGAGGTGTGGGGGTCGGCGGATCTGCGCTCGTCGAAGACCCTGGACATGCACATCTCCTGGTTGCGGCGCAAGATCGGCGACGACCAGTACGACCGCCCGAGGCACATCGTGACGGTGCGCGGCGTCGGTTTCCGATTCGACCCCTGACCCGGGTGACCCGCGATGCGCCGCCGGATTCTGAACACGATGATCGCCATGTGTCTGGCGGTCGGCCTGCTGCTGGGTGTACCGCTCAGCGTGATCGCCTGGTGGTGGGTGTCGGACAACGCGCATCAGACGCTCGACGGGCGCCTCAAACTGATCTCCGATCAGTTGATCCGTCAAGAGGGTGAGGCCGGCAGCCTCGCGCCCGGGCAGCTGGATGTCGACGCCTTCCGGCTGCTGATCCCCGAGAACGGTCGACTGACCGTGCGCTACCCGGTTGACGGTGGTGCCGACGCGATGGTGGTGATCGGCGACCGGATCGACGGAGCGGCGATGGGTGACTCGATCGGACTCGGCAACGCGGGGTCACTGCTGCTGGAGATCCCGCTCGAGCAGGTGCGCGACGACCAGTTGGTGGCCGTGGGGATCGTGTTGCTGGTGGTGGCCAGTTCGATCGCGGCCGGCACCATTGTCGCGGCAGTGACCGCCGGAAGGATCGCCGATCCGCTCATCGACCTCGCCGACCGGGCCGCGGCCATGGCACGGGGCGACTTCCGCTCGGATTGGAAGTCCTACGGCATCGGAGAACTCGATCGGGTCTCGCGCGCACTGGGTGATGCGAACGCCGAGATCGCGCTGCGGCTGGAACGCGAGGGCGAGATCGTCGGCGACGTCTCACATCAGCTGCGTAGCCGTCTCACCGCCATCCAGTTGCGCCTCGACGAGTTGTCGATGCATCCCGACCCGTCAGTGGTCGGTGAGGCGGAGGCGGCGTTGGAGCAGGTGGAGCGACTATCCAGAGAGCTCGACGAGATGGTCGCGGCGTCGCGGAACGACCCGGCGGTGCCTGACGACATCGACGTGGCGGAGCTGGTGAACACGCTGATCGGCGATTTCCGTGCGTCCTTCGAGGCGGCCGGACGCACCATCTCGGCGCGGTTCGACGGTCGGGCGACCGCGGTGAGTGCGCGGCCCGGGCGCCTACGCGAGGCGTTGAGTGTCCTGGTGGACAATGCGTTGCAGCATGGTGGCGGGACGTGCCACATCCAGGTCGACGATCTGCCGTCGGGCGAGATGTTGCGCGTGTCGGTCTCCGATGAGGGCGACGGTGTTCCCGACCCGTTGGTCGGTCACATCTTCCGGCGGGGATTCTCTGCGGGCCGGGGTAATGGGGTGGGATTGTCGCTGGCACGGGCCTTGGTGGAGGCCGACGGCGGGCGCCTCGACCTCACGTCGCGTCGGCCCGCGGTGTTCTCCCTGGTCATTCCGTCGACCCACGGCAGCCGCCTCGGCGGCGCGGTCGACGGTGATCCGCCGACCGGGGAGACCGAGATCAGGCGTGACCGAGTTCCTCATCGATGAGTTCGGCGTCGCTCGGATGTAGGTCGGTGGAGCCGGCGTCCCCACCGCGCAATTGTTCGACCGGGAAGGCGAATTTGCGCAGCGCCCAGAAACGGAACGCCATCTGCAACAGGTTGCCGATCAAGAAGCCCAGGACGAAGTCGAGTACCACCAGCTCGGTGGTGGTGACATTGCTGCGCAGGTCGAAGACGTTGTTGGCCACCCATAGGGGTGCCGCGGCCAGGATCACGCCGATTCCGCTGATCGCGAAGAACAGCAGCGCCTCGTGATGGCGTTCGCGGCCACCACGGTTTTTGAACGCCCACTCCCGGTTGAGGATGTAGCTCAGGATCGTGGCCAGGGTCCCCGAGATGATGCGGGCCACCACCGGCTTCGGTTCCAACACGGTGAAGGTCAGCGCGTAGAAGATGACCAGGTCGAAGACGAAGGTGGTGCCCCCGACGAGAGCGAACTTGATCAGCTCGTGGTGTTGCATCGCGAGCCGACGAACCGGCTCGGGGAGTCGAGCCACGAGCTCGTCGATGAAGGGCACAAGATCCGAGTGTACGAAATCAAACCGAAGAGTAACTTCGCCGGTCGGTCATGCGCACGACGTGGCGAACGTGCCACGATGTTCGGCGTGACATCCAGCATGCCAACCGTGACGATGATCGGCGGTGGTCAGCTCGCCCGTATGACCCATCAGGCGGCCATTGCGCTCGGACAGTGTCTGCGCGTGTTGGCGTCGAGCGAGACCGATCCTGCCGCCCAGGTCAGCGCCGACATCGTTCTCGGCTCACACAACGAGCTCGCCGACCTCCGCCGCGCCGCGCAGGGCGCCGCCGCCCTCACTTTCGACCACGAAGGTGTGCCGCTGAGCCATCTGCAGGCGCTCGAGGCCGAGGGCGTGGCGGTGCGCCCGCCGTCGGCGGCGCTGCACTTCGCGCAGGACAAGCTCGCGATGCGGGTGCGGCTGGCTGAGCTGGGCTTGCCGGTCCCGGACTTCGCCGACCTGACCGACGCCGGCTCGGATGCGCGCGCACGGTTCGTCGAGTTCGGACAGACCCACGGTTGGTCGATCGTGCTCAAGGCGATCCGCGGGGGCTACGACGGGCGTGGTGTCTGGCTGCTCGACAACCGTGACGAAGCGCTGTCGGTGTTCGACGAACAATTCGGTGCCGGGGTCGGTCTGATCGCCGAGCAGAAGGTCGCGATGCGTCGCGAGTTGTCGGCGATGATCGGACGATCCCCGTTCGGGCAGGGCGCCGCGTGGCCGGTGGTGGAGACGATTCAGCGCAAGGGGCAGTGCGCCGTGGTGTTGGCACCGGCGCCGGATCTGTCCGACGAGGTCGCCGAGCAGGCGCAGCAGATGGCGCTGCGGTTGGCCGAGGCACTCGGCGTCGTCGGGGTGATGGCGATGGAACTCTTCGAGACACTCGACGGTGAGCTGCTGGTCAACGAACTCGCGATGCGGCCACACAACAGCGGGCACTGGACCATGGACGGTGCGGTGACCTCTCAGTTCGAGCAGCATCTGCGGGCCGTGCTCGACTACCCGCTCGGGGACACTGCGGCGCGGGCGCCGGTGATCGTGATGGCCAATATCCTGGGTGCCGAAACGGCGCCGGAGATGACGATGGACGAGCGTCTGCATCACCTGTTGGCCCGCATGCCCGATGCCAAGGTGCATCTGTACGGTAAGGGCGAACGGCCCGACCGCAAGGTCGGGCACGTCAACATTGTCGGTGGCGATACCGATTCGCCCGCGACCGTGCGGGAACGTGCGGAACGCGCCGCGCACTGGATGTCTCACGCCGAGTGGACCGATGGATGGGATGCGCACGCATGACCGAGACCGAACCCCACGACGCGGGGTATCACGAACCGATTCGGCCGCGGGTCGGATTGATCATGGGCAGCGATTCGGACTGGCCCACCATGGAAGCCGCCGCCGAGGCGTTGGCCGAGTTCGAGGTGCCCTTCGAGGTCGGTGTGGTGTCGGCGCATCGCACGCCGCAGCGGATGCTCGACTACGCCTCCGGCGCAGCCGATCGCGGGATCTCGGTGATCATCGCGGGCGCGGGTGGTGCGGCGCATCTGCCCGGGATGGTCGCCTCGGCTACCCCGCTGCCGGTGATCGGCGTGCCGGTGCAGCTGCGCACCCTCGATGGTCTGGACTCGTTGCTTTCGATCGTGCAGATGCCGGCGGGTGTGCCGGTGGCCACCGTGTCCATCGGCGGGGCGCGCAACGCGGGGCTCCTGGCGGTGCGGATCCTGGGTTCGTCGGACGCCGGATTGCGGTCGCGCATGGTCGATTTCCAGCAAGGGCTCCAGGCCATGGTGCTGGAGAAGGACGAGGCGCTGCGCACCAAGCTGCTCGGGGACGACTGAGCGGTCACCGACGGCCACAAGTGCCGTAGATCGGTGTCGCCAGGTGACTCAGATCTACGGCACATTCCTGTCCGCAGCCCTAGTGGCGCAACTTCTCGGCGAAGAAGTCGAGCACCTGTTCCCGTGCGTCATACGTGGGCTGCCCCGGCTCGTCGATGAGGTCCTCGGTCAGCACCGAATGTGGCTGCGGCAACATGGAATCCGGGCTGGCCGAGGAGTCGGGTAGCTCGACGGCCAGGAACGCGTCACCGAGTTGGTCCCGGAGGAAGTCGAAGCGCGACCGCGGGGCCAGACGATCACCCTCGAACCGTAGGCCCATCACCTGCAGCCCGGCGGCGCACCGACTCTTCACCCGCGCCAGGTCGGCGTCGCTGAGATCGATGGACCGGTTGCGTGCCGGTATCACACCGAACGGTAAGGACGGCTGGGACAGCACCGGGGCAAGCAGACGGTCGTCGGTGGCCATTGCCAGTGCGAAGCCGCCGGTGAAGCACATCCCGACGGCGCCGACGCCGGGTCCGCCGCACCGATCGTGTTCCTGGGCCGCGAGTCCACGCAACCAGTCGGCGATCGGTGAGGTCTTTCCGGTGGCCAGCACGGTGAACTCCCGGCTGATGCACGCCCGGGTGATCGTCTCGGCCATGTACCGCGTGGATCCGACGCGGCCGAGCGCGTCGGGCCGCGGATCTCGGCCGTCGACACCGAACAGTGAGGGCATGACCGCGGTGAGTCCGCGTGCCGCCACCTTCCGGGCGAAGTCGGCGACTTTTGGGCTGATGCCGGGCATCTCGGCGATGACGATGACCGCTGGGCCCTCACCCTTGGCATACACCGTCTTCGTGGCCGTTCCGACGGTGACATCGCGCGCGGTGAAATCGTCGAGAGCATCGTCGGGCACCGCGGTCACCCTTCGACGAGAGTGCCGATGAGGACGGACTCGAACATGCGGGCCGGGATGCGCGCACCGGACGCCACATCCGGGGAGTCCGACGGGATGATGCGCGGCCGAACCACCTTGTAATGCTTGGATTTGCGCACCAAACCGAATTCATTGGCAGCCTGCACGTTGCGTACCCAGTCGGTGTGGCGTCCGTAGGTCAGCACGATCGAGAGCCGGTCGTCGTCGACCCAGGCGAGCACCGGGATCGAGTACTCCTTTCCAGACTTGCGCCCCACGTGTTCCACCATCGCCCACGGCGCCAGCCGCGGAGCCCATTGGCGCTGGATCGGATTGGTCACCTTCTTGTTGAATCGCGCAACTGCCTTGGGGATCTTCACGCCTACGAGGATGCCCCACGCGAGCGGACTTGAGGGCCCTCTTCGGACGAATCCGCACGCGTCAGCGCAGTGTGATGTCCGCACGTTCGGTGTCGGCGAGTCCGGCCAACCGGTCGTCGTCGGGATGCGACACGGTGACGAGAGAGGCGCCAACGGCCAGCGGCGCAACGAGATTGCCGATGACGCCGCGAGCATCGTGCCACCGGCGGGCGGTGAGGACACGTGTCCCGGCCGAGACGCCGTCGGCGGCTGCGGCGCGCCGTGCGGTGGCGAGCACCGTGGCGGTGTCGTCGTCGTCGAGCACCGGTCCGGCGGGGACGTCGGTCGGGG
Source organism: Gordonia aquimaris (assembly GCF_026262595.1). Classification (NCBI taxonomy): domain Bacteria; kingdom Bacillati; phylum Actinomycetota; class Actinomycetes; order Mycobacteriales; family Gordoniaceae; genus Gordonia; species Gordonia aquimaris. The sequence goes on from NZ_JAPKFM010000012.1 coordinate 59,152, forward strand.
AGTACTGGTCGCCGTGGACGCGTACCGCGGTCGCGAAGTCGGTGACCCCAACGGGCAGGTCGCGCACGCCCATCGCGAACGGGTCTAGTGAGGCGACGAGCAGCTCATCGACATCGTCGTGAGCGTCGATGCGTTGCGCCGACGTCACGGCGACGCCGACAGCGCCGGTGTCGCCGGAGCTGCCCGGCAAGCGGACGCGCGCACCGGCCCACCACGCGCCGAGCAGGATCGCTGCGGTCTGCCAATGCTCCGGAAGGTCGACAACGACCTCGTCGCCGGGCGCGAGGCCGAGTTCGTCGACAAAGAAGTTCGCCGACTTCGCGGCCCAATTCCCCAGGGTGGCACCAGAAAGCTCGGTACGTTCACCGCTTCGGTGGTCGTAGTAGGTCAGCAACGGTTGCGACCAGTCGGCGACGGCGGCGAATACGGCGGCAGTGATGGTGGTGTCGGTCATCGATCAGTTCACACAGGTCGGGCCGTCGGTGCCGGCCGTGATGGGTGGGCGGTTGTTGCCGACGCGCTCGCTGGCCGGGACGTTGTCGACCTGGGTTCCGGTGTCGAGGATCGAACCCGGGCCCTCGTAGGTGTTGGTGAGCACGGCCTTCAGATGCTTCTCCGGTAGTGAGGAATCCACGCGCACCTCGGCGCCGCCGAGATCCTTGGCCAGTTGGCGGGCCCCGGCGTCCTCGGCGTGGGTGTACACGACCGTGTCGCGGTCGTCGGCACTGCCGCTGAGGGTGTCGCCGGACTGGAACCCCTTGGTGGTCAAGATATTGGCGACGTTCGATGCGAGACCGTCGATAGTGCCGGCGTTGACCACGTCGACAGTGTAGTCGGCGCGTTCCGGTGTGCCGTCGTCCTGCTTGCGGTTGAGGAGGTTGTCGGTGAAGGTCCGCACCTGGTTGGGGTCGACCTCGACGACGCTCTGCTGGCCGTCCTCGCTCCACCCTTGCTCGGTGACCACCGGGATGGTGGCGAACTTGACGCGTCCGCCGCTGAGGTCCTTCAGTTGTTCGGCGAGTTTCACGACATCCCAGTTGTCGTCGATCACGACCGACCGGGAGACCGCCCGCTGCAGTTCGGACAGCTTGCCGGGGTCGGCGAGCATGTTGGCCGACAGCATCTTGTTGGCCAGCGAGGCCATGAACACCTGCTGCCGAGTGATGCGATCGAGGTCGCCGCGCGGCAGCCCGTGGCGTTGCCGGACGAAACTGAGTGCCTTGGGGCCGTTGAGGGTTTGTTCGCCGGCGCGGAACCGTGCCCCCGAATACGGTTCGTTGACCGCGTCTTTCAGGCAGACGTCGACGCCGCCCACGGCATTGGTCAGCAGCACGAAGCCGAGCAGACCCACCTCGGCGTAGTGGTCGACGTGCACGCCGGTCAGGCCGGTCACGCTGTCGATGAGGGCCTTGCGTCCGGCCTGCGTGCCGTCGTTCTCGGCCGCCGCGGGCGTCGCACCGGCCTCGACCGCGCGCTGGCGCACACCCTCCTTGGTGGTGCCGTATGCCGCATTGATCTTCGACATCCCGATGCCGGGAACCTCGACGTAGGAGTCGCGAGGGATCGAGATCGCCGTCGCCGACGATCCGTCGTTCGGGATCCGGATCAACAGGATGGTGTCGGTGTTGGTGGCGACTTCCTCGCCCGAGCGCAAGAGTTTGAGTTCGTCCGCCGACAGCGGATTGCCCTTGGCATCGGTGCGTGAATCGGTGCCGACGAGCAGGATGTCGACCGCGCCGTCGTCGGCGCCGCCGAGACCCAGGCCACCCAACTGGGTGATGTTGGAGTTGAGATTGTTTACGTTGTTCCACGCGTAGCCGGTGCACAACAGCACCGACACCGAGAGCAGCGCGACGAGCCCACGACCGATGCCGGCCCGGCTGGTCTTGGCCCGCCAGGACGGGCGCGACGGCGGGGTCGGGCCGGTTCCGTCTGGACGCGGTTCGCGGGGGCGCCGATTGGAACCCGATGTCGCGGTCGCTGCTGCTGCCGGCCGATCCGGTCGGTCTCGCCGTTCGGGCTGCGCCGCCCGACGTCGAGAGCGCGGGTGTCGGGGGTCGGAGGGGCCGCCACCACGTTGATCGGCCTCGGCTGCCGGGCGTCGTCGCCGCCGCGGTGAATCTGTGGCGCCGTCGGTGTGGATTTCGTCGGATGCGGTCGAGACGACGTCGGGCCGGCGGCCCCGGACACCTCGGCCCGCGGGAGGTGAGGACACGGGTCGCCGGCGTGGCGGAGGTGCCGACACATCATCAGGGCTCGGTCGGCGGCGCTTCGGCTGCCCGGACGCGCGCGGGTCGACGCGGTCCTCCGGAGAGGGCCTGCGGCGGCGTTGCTCGGGTCCCGACCCCGGGGCCTGTTCCGGCGGCCGCCGGCGAGGTGTGCGTGGCTGCTCCCGGCCACCTGTCATCCTCCGGTCATCAGCCGGCGCCCCCTCTGGCCTCTTTCGGTCGGTTGGCTTCCGGTCCGTCGATGACATGGGACGTGGCGTGGACTCGTCGGGGCGTGTGCGACCACCGTGACGTCGGCGTGCATCACCAGGTCGAGACTCCACGAGCGGGTCATCACCTTTCGTCGTCGGTCACCACGGCTCTGCTTGCCTGCCGGTCACTGTTGGGTGTGACGCATGTGTGTGCAGATGTCGGTGATGTTGGCGTTTCAGATGTTGCAGTTCTGACGCCAGGCTATTGAAGTGGCGTAGGAAATCCGGGAACGCCACGCCGTATCAGTCCCGCGAGACTCACATCACCGACCGCCATCGCGTCCCGGCGGCCCGCGTGCGGCACGATGGCAGCCATGAGTCCGACGTTCTTCGTCATCGGTGCGACCGGACAGCTCGGCACCGCGCTGCGGGCCGACGCGGATGCGCCCGCCAACATACGTGCGCTGGGGTCGGCTGACGTCGACATCGCCGACGCGGCGTCGGTGTCCACGGCGTTGTCCGATCTGGGGCCGGGTGATGTGGTGCTCAACTGTGCGGCCTACACCGACGTAGACGGTGCGGAGTCCGACACCGCCCGCGCCTACGCGATCAATCGCGACGGACCGGCGAATCTCGCGCGAGCAACGCGTGCGGCGGGGGCCTGGCTGATCCACGTCTCGACCGACTACGTCTTCGCCGGCGCGGCGGCGACCACCACCGCCCCACGCCGCGCGCAGCCGTACCAACCCGGCGACGCCACGGGTACCCCGGAGACGGTGTACGGCGCGTCCAAACTCGCCGGCGAGCAACTCGCCGTCGAGCTCGATCCGGCCACCACGATCGTGCGGACCGCGTGGGTCTACACCGGCGGTCCGAACAGTCGTGACTTCGTCGGCACCATGCGGCGCCTGGAGGCGTCCCGCGACACGGTGTCGGTGGTCGACGACCAGACCGGATCGCCCACCTACGCCGCAGATCTGGCGGCCGGGCTCTGGGAACTCGCGGCGCGCGGCCGCGACCGGAGGGTGGCCGGCGCGGTGCTGCACGCCACCAATTCCGGCAGCGTCACCTGGTTCGCCGTGGCACGCGCGGTGTTCGCCGAGGTGGGGGCCGATCCGGACCGGGTGCAACCGTGCACCACCGCGCAGTTCCCTCGTCCCGCGCCGCGACCGGCGTACTCAGTGTTGTCGCCGACCGCGTGGGCCGAGGCGGGCCTGGCCCCATTGCGTGACTGGCGGGCAGCCCTGCATGCCGCCGTGACGCTCGATCACGCTTCGGTGGACTGACACGTGTCGCAGCCGCGCAGGACATCCGTCGACGTTGGTTACCCTTACCCGGTGACCGCTGAGTTGGCCGTCGTGACGGTGACGTATTCGTCGGGGAGGCATCTCTCGACCTTCCTGGAGAGTTTGGCGAAGGCCACGTCGGCGCCACCGCCGCGAGTCGTCATCGCCGACAACGGTTCCACCGATGGCGCGCCGGAGACGGCAGCCCGCGAACACGACAACGTGACGCTGGTCCACACCGGCGGCAACATCGGCTATGGCGGCGGCATCAATCGGGCCGTCGCCGAACTCGACCCGTCCGTCGAGTTCATCGCAGTGGCCAACCCCGACGTCGAGTGGTCGCCCGGCTCGCTCGACGAACTCCTCGCGGCGGCCCGACGGTGGCCCCGTGCCGGTTCGCTTGGTCCGCTGATCCGCGAACCGGACGGCTCGGTCTACCCATCCGCGCGCCGGGTACCCGATTTGATCTCCGGCGCCGGACACGCCGTTTTCGGCTCGATCTGGAAGTCGAATCCGTGGACGACGGCCTATCGCGCCGACAACGCCGAGCCCAGCGAACGGTCCGTCGGGTGGCTGTCGGGGTCGTGCCTGCTGGTGCGGAGGGCGGCGTTCGACTCGGTGCAGGGCTTCGACTCCCGGTACTTCATGTACATGGAGGACGTGGATCTCGGCGACCGGCTCGGTCGGGCCGGTTGGCTCAACGTCTACGTGCCCGGCGCGGAGGTCGTGCACACCAAGGGGCATGCGGCCGGACGTGATCCGGACGCCATGTTGCCCGCCCATCACCGCAGCGCGTACCGCTTTCAGGCAGACCGACACCCCGGGGTGTTGCAGGCGCCGGTGCGGCTCGCGTTGCGGATCGGACTCGCACTGCGTTCGCGGGTCGCGGTCATCGCGGCCCGCAGGTCTGGGGAACGACACCGAGGAGGAAGCCATGACCAGTGACAACCCAGTCGACGCGCCGTCGGGAGGCGACGGCGTGCAGGCCGTGGTACTCGTCGGCGGGAAAGGCACGCGGTTACGTCCGCTGACATTGTCGGCACCCAAGCCGATGCTGCCGACGGCCGGCGTGCCGTTCCTCACGCATCTGCTCTCCCGCATCAGGGAAGCCGGCATCGTCGACGTGGTGCTGGGCACCTCCTTCCAGGCCCACGTGTTCTCCGAGTACTACGGCGACGGATCGAAGCTCGGACTGAACCTGACCTATGTCACCGAAACCGAGCCGCTCGGCACCGGTGGGGCCATCCGCAACGTGCTCGACCAACTCACCGCCGACACCATCCTCGTGTTTAACGGTGACGTCCTCGGCGGCACCGACGTCCGTGAGGTCCTTGCCACACATCGGCGCAGTGGGGCCGACGTCACCATGCACCTGGTGTCGGTGAGCGATCCGCGCGCCTTCGGCTGCGTGCCCACCGACGACACCGGCCGGGTCACCGACTTCCTGGAGAAGACCCAGGACCCGCCGACCGATCAGATCAACGCCGGTACCTACGTTTTCCGGCGTGCGGTGATCGAGGAGATCGAACCGGGCCGACCGGTGTCGGTGGAGCGCGAGGTGTTTCCCAAGCTGCTCGCCGACGGTCGGCACATCCAGGCTCACGCCGACCACGCCTACTGGCGGGACATGGGTACGCCGGAAGACTTCGTCCGTGGGTCGGCCGACCTCGTCCGCGGCATCGCCCCATCGCCGGCGCTCGGTGACCGCCGAGGTGAATCGCTCGTGCACGAAGGTGCCGGCGTGGCACCCGGCGCGGTGCTGATCGGCGGCACGGTGGTCGGCCGCGGCGCCGAGATCGGTCCGCGCGCCCGCCTCGACGGCGCCGTCATCTTCGACGGGGCGGTCGTCGAGGCCGGGGCAGTGGTGGAACGCAGCATCGTCGGCTTCGGTGCCCGGCTGGGTCCCCGCGCGCTCGTCCGCGACACCGTGATCGGTGATGGTGCCGACGTCGGCGCCCGTTGCGAACTACTCCGCGGCGCCCGCGTGTGGCCGGGGGTCCAGCTGCCCGACAACGGAGTTCGGTTCTCGACCGACGTCTGATCGACAGGACCGAGGGGCGACTCTAGCGCGCTTTGGCGGCAGCCAGCACACCCGCCCCGAGCGGGATCACCACCGGCAGTAGGCGCTCGTCGTCGGCGATCAGCAATGCGGCCTCGCGTGCGGCGACCGCGGCGGGTTCCGTGCGGGTGGGGTCGGCGACGGCGCCACCCGCGGTCGCATTGTGCACCACCACCACGCCGCCGGGCCGCAGCATGCGCACCGCCTCGGTCACGTGCCGGGGGTGGTCGATCAGTGGCCCGTCGACGAAGACCAGGTCATAGGACTCGTCGGCGAGTCGCGGCAGCACGTCGCGCGGGGTGCCGTTGATCAGCCGAGTGCGGCCCGAGGCGATGTCGGCGCCGGCGAACGACTGGCGGGCTGCGCGATGATGCTCGGGCTCCGGGTCGATGGTGGTCAAAACACCGTCCGAGGCCATGCCGTTGAGCAACCACAATCCGCTCACGCCGACCCCGGTCCCGATCTCGACGACCGCATGGGCGTCGCAGCTGCGCGCCAACAGCGCCAGCAACGCACCCACCGCCGGCGCGACGGCCGCGGCACCCAGCTCGTCGGCCCGGGCGCGGGCCGCCAGCAAGGCGTCGTCCTCGACGATCGCAGATTCGGCATAGTCGATCAGCGTGTTGCCCGCCGAGGCGGCCGCATCGTCGGCGCCTCCTTCTGAATCCGTCACCCTTCGAGGTTATGTCCCCGCGTGGCCTTTCCGTGCGCGGCGCGCCACTCGTGGTACAGAACGGCGTGGTCAGGCCCCATTTGTCGACCGGCCAGACATCCTCAGCGAAACCTCAGGTCTCTCATACGGCGACCACAACACGATGGGAGAGGGTTTCAATCAGCGATGTCCTCGCCCGGCGGAATAGTTTGGCGAGGGTCCTGGTTTACCATCGTGAACATCCGTCATCCGATGAGATGACCGGGGAAGGGAACTGGCCACTCAACATGACTGATCCCCTGGGGTCTGCAGACGTCGTCCCCGCCGGCACTGCCGGCTTCGACGCAACCGGCGACGGCAATCTGATGCCGTCATGGGACGAACTGGTGCGCGAACACGCCGATCGTGTGTACCGGCTCGCCTATCGGCTGTCCGGCAATCAGCATGATGCCGAAGACCTCACGCAGGAGACGTTCATCCGGGTCTTCCGGTCCCTGTCCAACTACAAGCCCGGCACATTCGAGGGCTGGCTGCACCGCATCACCACCAACCTGTTCCTGGACATGGTGCGCCGGCGGAGCAAGATCCGGATGGAAGCCCTGCCCGAGGAGTACGACCGGGTGCCCGCGGACACCCCCGATCCGCAGCAGATCTTCCACGACGCCAACCTCGACCCCGACTTGCAGGACGCGCTCGACGCGTTGCCGCCCGAGTTCCGCGCCGCCGTGGTGCTCTGCGACATCGAGGGGTTGTCCTACGAAGAGATCTCCGCGACGCTCGGTGTGAAACTGGGTACGGTGCGCAGCCGCATCCATCGTGGCCGCCAGGCGATCCGTGACCACCTCAATGCCCGCGGTCACACCAGCAGTCGCTCGGTCGCCGTCGGTTCCTCCTAGCGGCCTCGTCCCTGACACCTGCGGACGCCAGGCATCTGCAGATCCCGGGAACCGCGGCCGCCCGGGCTTCGTTGTCATCTTCGGATAGGCTGGGTGGCCGCGCGTTGTCACACTCCGCGCGATTGCCATCGGAGTATCGGTGGCGGCGCCGCCGATCAGCAGGTGACGTGAGGCACAGGGCGAGAGAGGTGAACGTCAGATGGAGATGAGCCGAGGAAGGCCAACCTCGGGGCAACCGGACTCGCGGCAACCGGGATGGGGCATCGATGGCCCGCTTCCCACATCCGATCTCCGACGACGCCGACGATCCTCATGGAACCCCGCCACCTGGACTCCGGTGACCGCCTCGTTGGCGCCCAATCGCGACTATCGAGCGCCGGGAACGGCCGGGGGACGCCGATTCGCCTCCACCGAGCATCTCGCCGCGGAGGCGGTGGCCGCCTTTGTCGACGCCGAACTCGGGATGACAGCTCACCTGCGCGCCACGCAACATCTCGCGCAGTGTCGCGAATGCATGGCTGCGGTCGACGCGCAGGTTTCCGCTCGCACCCGGCTGCGGGCCGCCGGCGACGTGTCCATGCCCGCCGGGCTGCTCGGTCAGCTGAGCCAGATCCCCACTCGCGAGATCGACGTCACCGCCATGTCGTCGGATACGCCGACCGATCGCGTCGGTTTCGATCCGGCCGACGGCGGATCGGCGCAGCCGAATATGCCCACCGATGCCTTCGAGTCGGGTCCGACGCGTGCGCGGATGAGCCGTTGGCGGGGCCGCTGACAGGTGGACGGTAGTAGGGACGACGCAGTCGATCAGGCGAACGGGGCCGCCGAGGACGCCACGACTGAGCAGACGGCCGGCGCGCAGCCGACGAACGACGCGCTCAGCGAAGCCGACGACTCCGTGTGGGGCGACGACGCCACCGGCGACATATACGGCGAGACCACCCACACATCGGCCGGCGGCCCATCCGGTCCGCATCGCGCCGCGGTCTCACCCCAGACTGCAGCGGTGTTCGGCCGGCCCGACGGGGTGGCGGGTTCCTTCACGGAGTCACCCGAGTCGCCCAACGATCGGCCGGTCCCGGAGATCTCCGCGCCGGATCCGGTACTCGCAGAGGCGTTCGGCCGTCCGGCCGGGGAGACCGAGACCCTGCAGCGTGATCCGCTTGCGTCCTATGGCCGGGACGAGGCTCCGTCGGCCCCGCCGGATCCCTGGCGTGACCCGGAGTCCATGGTGGCCCTGGCCGATCCGGCGCTCACCGCACCGACGAGCGCCGAGCCGACCGAAGCCGGACCCAGGCTCGGTATCCGGGACATCCTCTTCGGCCGACGTGTGAGTTGGCATGTGCTCGCGACAATGGCGGTGCTGGCATTGTTGGTGGGCCTGGTCGGGGGCCTGATGGGTCGATGGACGGCCGAGGTCGTCTCACCACTCAACTCCGACTCCGTACGGCTGTCCACCGGCGAGTCCGACGATGACGCCGAACCCCGGTCTCCGGTCGCGAATGTTGCGCGGGCGGTGGAGAAGTCGGTGGTGGCACTCGATGTCCGGACCTCGAGTTCGGTGGGCACCGGATCCGGCTTCGTGATCGACGAGAACGGCTACATCGTGACCAACAACCACGTCATCGCGATGGCCGCCAACGACCGCAACGCGAAACTCGAAGCCGTCTTCTTCGACCGTCGGCGGGTGCCCGCGCGCATCGTCGGCCGTGACACCAAGACCGACCTGGCCGTGGTCAAGGTGGACAATGTCGACAACCTGACGGTGTCGACGATCGGCAATTCCGACGATCTGCAGATCGGGCAGGAAGTCGTCGCCTTCGGCTCGCCGTTGGGTCTCGACCGTACTGTGACCAGTGGCATCGTCAGCGCCTTGCACCGACCGGTGCCGCTGCGACCCGATGCGGAGTCCGACACCGACGCCGTGATCGATGCCATCCAGACCGATGCGGCGATCAACCCGGGTAACTCCGGCGGCCCACTGGTCGACGACGACGCCGAGGTGGTGGGTATCAACACCGCCGGACTGGTGCCCGGCGGCGGGTCGATCGGCCTCGGCTTCGCGATCCCGATCAACCAGGTGGTGCCGATCGCGCAGACGTTGATCCGCAACGGCGAGGTCCGTCATCCGCAGATCGGTGTCAACGCCAGTTCGGTGCGCAACGACCGGGTGTTGGGGGCACAGGTGCGCAACGTGGTCGCCGGCGGACCGGCCGACCAGGCCGGTGTGCGCGAGGACGACGTGATCACCTCGTTCAACGAGCGGACCATCGAGAGTGCCGACGAATTGACCGTGGCGGTCCGCACCGCGAAGATCGACGACACGGTGCCCTTCACATACTGGCGCAACGGGCGGACCTTCACCGGTACGATGACGCCCGCCAGTGATTGACCAGACCGCCTGACGGTACGGCAGCGGGCACGAGCGATGGGGAAGCACAATGTTCAGCAGCATCGGTTGGGGTGAGATCGCCGTACTGCTGGCCGCCGGTCTCATCATCCTCGGGCCGGAACGGCTCCCGGGTGCAGTGTCCTGGACGATGAAGTCGTTGCGGCAGGTCCGTGATTACGCGACCGGCGCCACCGACCAACTCAAGAACGAACTCGGCCCCGAGTTCGACGACCTGCGCAAGCCGTTGTCCGATCTCAACGAACTGCGCGGCATGACTCCGCGCGCCGTGGTCACCAAACACCTGCTCGACGGCGACGACTCGGTGTTCAACCTCGGACTCGACGCGACCACGGTGGACCGCACCACCACCGAGACCCCGCAGATCAAACCGGTCTCCCGGCCGCTGCCGGATCCTGTCACCGATGCCAGGTCATCGACGGACGGTGACGCAGACTCATCGGCGCCGACGGTGCGCGGTCACCGCGTCAGCGACTGGGACGCCACCTGACCCGTCTGTTGCCGGTCAGGCGTGCCGAGTGGTGTCGATACCGAGACTCATCCCGGCGAGCCCACGGCGCCGGACCGCCAGTTTTTCGGCGATGGCACGCAACGCCGACCCCGACGTCGAGTCCGGGGACGAGAGCACAACCGGCACACCGGAGTCGCCGCCTTCGCGCAAGGTCGTCTCCAGCGGAACCTGTCCCAGCAGCTCGACCTGGGCGCCGACCGCTCGGGTGAGCCGTTCGGCGACCTTCTCCCCGCCACCGGACCCGAACGGCTCCATCCGGGAGCCGTCCGGCAGCTCCATCCAGGACATGTTCTCCACCACGCCCAAGATCTTCTGGCGGGTCTGCAACGCGATGGCACCGGCACGCTCGGCGACTTCGGCGGCGGCCTGCTGCGGCGTCGTCACCACCAGGATCTCCGCCCCGGGGATGAGCTGAGCGATCGAGATGGCCACATCGCCGGTGCCGGGTGGCAGATCGAGCAGCAGGACGTCGAGGTCGCCCCAGTAGACATCGGCGAGGAACTGTTGCAGTGCGCGATGCAGCATGGGGCCACGCCAGGTCACCGGGGTGTTGCCGTCGGTGAACTGGCCGATCGAGATGAACCGTACGCCGTGACTCTGCGGCGGCATGATCATCCGCTCGACCTGGGTCGGCTTGGCATCGCTGCCCAGCATGCGGGGTACCGAGTGCCCATAGATGTCGGCGTCGAGGACACCCACGCTGAGACCGCGTTCAGCGAGTGCAACGGCGAGATTGACCGTCACGCTCGACTTGCCGACGCCGCCCTTGCCTGAGGCGACCGCGTAGACGCGGGTCAGCGAGCCGGGCTGCGCAAACGGGATCACCGGCTCGGCCTTGTCGCCTCGGAGCTTCTTGCGGAGCTCGGTGCGCTGTTCGTCGTCCATCACGCCGAGCTCGACGCGGACCGTACCGACGTCGGGCACGTCGGCCACTGCGCTTTCCACCCGGCCGCTGATCTCGGTACGCATCGGGCAGCCCGAGGTGGTCAACAGGACGACGATGTCGACACTCGCATCGTCGTTGACCGCGACGGACCCGACCATCCCCAGGTCGGTGATGGGTTTGCCGATTTCGGGATCATTGACCTTGCTGAGCGCGGCGCGAACCGCCGATTCGGTGGGTACAACTCCGGTAGTCATCACCTGCCAGCTTAACTGTCGGGCAGACGGGCATCGGCAGACGTCCACGTCCACCGGTCGGATACCGCAGGGCGGTCGGTCAGCGGGGCGCTCCGGGGGCAGGGGTGGTGCTCGGAGCGCCGGGCTTGCGGTTGGTGCCCGAATCGCGCGGGCCTGCCGGTTGCTGCGGCGCGGTCTTGGGTCGTAGTTCGGGCGGCAGCAGTTCCGGCGGCACCAGATCCGGTGGCAGACACAGCTGGCCGAGACAGGTCGGTGCCGGCGTCGTCGTCGACGGCGGGCTCGACGGGGCAGACGAACGCTCGCTCGGGGTGGATGGCGTCGAGGACGTCTTCGACGACGACGACTTCTTCGGCTTGCGCTTGGGTTCCGGGATGGGATTGGTCGGCATGACGCCGGTGGCGTAGGCGCCTGCCCAGCTCAGTACGTTCGCCACGTACTCCATCGAATGGTTGTAGCGCAGCACCGCCGACACCTTGTTCTTTTCGGCCATGATGTCGCTGACGCCCGCACACAGGTAACGCCCGGCCGAGTACGTCGCGTCGAAGACGTTGTTCGGATCCGACTTGCCGTCGCCGTTGGCGTCGGAGCCCCAGCTGGCCCACGTACTGGGGATGAACTGCATCGGGCCCATCGCGCGGTCATGGGTCGCATCGCCGTCGATCCGACCGCCGTCGGTGTCTCGGATGACGGCGTTGCCGGCCAGTGAGCCGTCCAGGACGGGTCCGGCGATCGGATTCATGGTGGTGCCGTACTGATCCACCGAACCGTTTGATGCGTGATTGGACTCGATGCGTCCGATACCCGCGAGCAGGAACCAGGGCAGTCGGCACTGGGGAGATTCCGCGGCAACCCGGTTGGCGGCCAACTTGTACGCCTGCAGGACGACTCCCGGGATGCCGAGCGGACCGCTCGGCAGGGCCGCGGTGATCCGGAACTGCGGCGCCACGGCCGGCTCGGCCGCCTTGGGGGGCGGGGCGAAGCCGAGCAAGGTCACCGGCGCGCCGGGAACGATCTCGGCTGAGGTCGGGGGAGCGGCTGCGGCGACGGCTTCGGATTGGGCGGAGATCGCACCACCGGATGCGCTCGACGTCGCCGCACCGAGGAGCATCGCGCCCACCAACAGGCCGCCGCTTCCGACCGTCAGGGCGCGACGAGGTACGTGTGCGCGCCGCGGGCCCCGGGCGCGACGGAAAGGACCCGGGCTCATCGGCGCAACCTCGGTGACGCCGCCCCGTTCATCGTCGGCGTCCGCATCTGCGTCACCGATATCGCCTGCCTGTCCACACCCACTCCGATGGTCCACCGCTCATGCATGTCCGCCCCGAACCCTCGCGGCTTGGTGTCGGCATCGACCCTGTGTGTGCCGGGTGTCCCGGACGTCTCCCCGGGGCCGGCCGACGTGTGACCCACGATACATATGGGTCGACCGCCCCAATACCGGAACCCGACAATTCTTGGCCACGCCCATCTGATCGGTGGGTGAACGGTCGGGCGTTACCGACGCGCGTCGTTCCGAGCGCCGCTGTCGGTCTGCTCGCCGTCCTCCTCGTCGGCCGACGGCGCCAAGCGTTCGGTGAGTTCGGTCAGCAGGTCATCGAGTTCGCGGCGCAGGTAGTCGCGGGTGACGGTGTCGCCGACCGCGAGCCGCACCGCGGCGAGTTCGCGTGCGAGGAACTCGGTGTCGGCCTTGGTCTGCGCCGCGCGCATGCGGTCCTCGTCGAGCGCGACCTTGTCGCGGTTCTCCTGACGGTTCTGCGCGAGCAGGATGAGCGGCGCCGCATACGCCGCCTGCGTGGAGAATGCCAGGTTGAGCAGGATGAACGGGTAGGGATCCCACCGCCAGGACACCGCCACCAGGTTCAGGGCGATCCACACGATGACCACCACGGTCTGGATGGCCAGATAGCGTCCGGTACCCAGGAACCGGGCGATCCGTTCGGCGTGGACGCCGACCACGTCGGAGTCCAGATTGAACGAGAATCGCCGGCCCCCGCGGGGTGTGTCGAGGCGGCGACCGCTCTGTTCGGGGCTCACGCACCTGCTCCTGCGGTGTCGGCGCCGGTGATCCGGGGGATGGGTCCGGTGTCGTCGGTGTCGGTCTCCCGCCAGTCACGGGGCAATATCTCGTCGAGCAGGTCGTCGACGCTGACGGCTCCGACCAGGTGACCTTGGTCGTCGACGACGGGCCCGCACACCATGTTGTAGGTCGCGAAGTACCGGGTGACGGTCTCCAGTGAGTCCTCGGGGTGCAGCCGGGACAGATCGGTGTCGATGATCCCGCCGACGAGGTGGGCGGGGGGTTCGCGTAGCAACGCCTGCACGTGCGCGCAGCCGAGATACTTGCCGGTCGGTGTCGACGTCGGCGGGCGGACCACGAACACCAGACTCGCCGCCGCCGGGGTGACATCCGGATCGCGTACGCGGGCAAGCGCTTCGGCGACGGTGGTGGAGGCGGTGACGATGATCGGCTCGGGGGTCATCAAACCGCCCGCGGTGTCGGGGGAGTGGGTCAGCAGGCGGCGGACGGGCTCGGAGTCCTCCGGGTCCATGCGTTCGAGCAGCGACTCGGCCTCTGCGTCGGGGAGCTCGCCGAGCAGGTCGGCCGCGTCGTCGGGATCCATCGCCTCCAGCACGTCGGCGGCACGCTCGGGCTCGAGATTCTTCAGCACTTCGGTCTGGTCGTCGGGTGGCAGTTCCTGGAGCACGTCGGCGAGGCGCTCGTCGTCGAGGGCGGCCGCGATCTCGTCCCGGCGCTTGCCGGGGAGCTCACGCAGCGCGTTGGCGACGTCGGCGGCCCGCATGCCCTCGAACTGTTGCAGCGCCTGAGCGACGCCCTGGCCGGGCAGGTTGAGGTCGGTCGGGGTGAGTCCGTGCACGTGGGTCCAGTCCACCACGTGGGTCTCCCCGCGCCGCCGCAAACCCCGACGCCCGGTGCGAACCGCCACCCGCGACACCACCCAGTCGCGGGTGCGGGTGCGTTCGATGCCCAGGTCGACCACGGTAACGTCGATGCCTGCCAAGTCGGTCAGGTCCGGATCATCAACGCGGACACGGGAATCCAAAATCTGACCGACTGCCAACGCCTCGCCCGGGCGTAGGTGGAGCCGACGGAGACTGACCGTTCCGGTGTTGAGTGTGACCGCCTGGGGCTCGATGGTGGTGACCCGCAGCATGGGGACGAAGATCCGTCGTCGGGTGGTGAGTTCGACCGCCAGGCCGAGCGCTCGCGGCTGTTGTCCGGTCAGGCGGACCGCGACGACGACATCACGCACCCGGCCGATCGACTCGCCATCGGGTCCGAGCACGGCCAATCCGACCAACCTGGCCACGTACACCTTGCTCACCACCGCCATGGGAGTAAGGGTAGTGGTATCGGGATGCGCCCTGCGCGCGTCCCGACCCGCCGCAGTGCCTCCGCGGCGGGGCCGATCCTGCCCGCCGCGGTGCCGAATGAGTGTGTCGCGGGCGCCTGACGAACGCGCGCCGCAGGCGCCGAAGAAAGAAGGACGCGAGATGACGAACCCGATGCGCCCCGGTCGCGAGACCCCGGGTCTGCCGACGCCGCCGACAGGATGGCCGATCGGATCCTATGGCACCTACGCCGAGGCGCAGCGCGCCGTCGACCACCTTTCCGACCAGAACTTCACCGTGCAGGATGTGACGATCGTCGGCGTTGACCTGATGCAGGTCGAGCGCGTCATCGGGCGTCTGACCTGGGGAAAGGTGATCGGCGGTGGCATTGTCTCCGGTGCCTGGCTGGGCTTGTTCTTCGGTCTTCTCGTGTCGTTGGTGGTAACCGGCGCCGGCTTCGCGCCGATCGTGTTCGGCTTGATCGGCGGCATCATCTTCGGTGTGATCTCGACGACCATCCCGTATGCCGCGACCCGGGGGCAACGCGACTTCGCGTCCACCATGCAGCTCGTCGCGGGCCGCTACGACGTGCTCTGCGACCCCCGTACCGCCGAGCGGGCGCGGGATATGCTCAGCCGCCTGTCCAACTGACCCCGATCCGGTGGGAAATGGGCGCGGGCCAGATCACGATTCTCCTACGTTCTGGCACGCCCTTACCGAATGTGTTGCATGTCACGAACTGTGACGGCTAACGTAGCGCCTCAGACGCTGACCGGTGCGGCCTCGAAGTCTTGCACCGCGAACGACATCGAGGAGGCTGCGTGCGGTTCCGGGCTGGCAGTTCCGAATCCGGTCTATCGACAACCCATCTGAGGCGGCAGCGCGGGCTGCGGCGAAAACTGGTGGTGGCGGCGGCCGCGCTGGCGACTGCGCTACCCATCGTGACCGCCTGCGGCTCGGGCTACACGCCACGGGTGATCAACATCTATCCACCCGCCGACGGCGCGTCGTTCATCGACAAGGTCGGGCAGAAGTGCTCGGCCGAATCCGACGGCGCCTACCAGATCGTCACCACCCCGCTGCCCAAGTCCGCCGACGACCAACGCCTGCAGCTGGCACGGCGGCTCGCCGGCAACGACCACGGTCTGGACCTGATGGGCATGGACGTGGTGTGGACCGCCGAATTCGCTGACGCGGGATGGATGGTCCCGGTGCCCGATGACCTGGCCGCCGACGTGGAGCGCGACACCCTGGGGGGCCCGCTGGAGACCGCGACGTGGAAGACCGACGATGACGCGGAGAAACGGCTCTACGGAATCCCCACCTGGACCAACACCCAGTTGCTCTGGTACCGGCCGGACGTGTTGCGTGAGTACCTGAACAAGAACCGTCCACCGACCACGTGGGACGAGATGCTCGCCGACACCCAGGCGGTGCTGGCCAAAGGCGGGCCGAGCTACATCATGGTGCAGGGTCGTCAATACGAGGGCCTCATGGTGTGGTTCAACTCGGTGCTGGCCAGTGCCGGTGGGGAAATCGTCGATCCCGACGATCCGAGCAAACAGACACTCAACGACACCCCGGCCCATCGTGAGGCAACGCTGCGGGCCCTTCGGACACTCAAGGCCGTGGCCACCGCGCCCGGACACGACCCGTCGCTGACCAACTCCGACGAGTCGGCGGCCCGTCTGGGTATGGAGAGCGGCAACGCCCTCTACCAGGTCAACTGGCCGTTCGTCTTCTCATCCATGCGCAGCAATGCCGCGGCGGGCGACGTGCCGTTCTTTCCGGAGATGACGGAGTTCGGACCGATGTTCGCCGATCCGGACAATCCGCCTGCGGACAGCGATCTCGCTCCGGTCAATCGGGTGGTGCGAACCAAGTTCGACTTCGCGCCCTATCCAGGTGTGAGTCCGGATATGCAGACCAAGACGACACTCGGCGGTATCAACATCGCAGTGGCCAGTACCTCGCAACAGCAGGACCTGGCATTCGAGGCCGCGGCCTGCCTGACCAATCGTGATGCGCAGCGCGTGTATTCGATCGAGGGCGGCACCCCGCCCACGATCGCGTCCATCTACGACGACCCGGACTTCCAGGACGCCTACCCGATGGGCGACGACATTCGAGACCAACTCAGCGATCAGACCGCGGCGTTGCGTCCGGCATCGCCGGATTACCAGGCCATCTCGACACTGGTCACCGCCACGCTGAGTCCGGTCGGAGCGTGGGATCCGGAGACGATGGTCGATGAACTCGCCGACCAGGTCCAACGCGCGATTGACGGGGAGGGGCTGATCCCATGACCACGGGAGACAACGACGATCCGCGGACCCGGCCGGGTCGGCATTCGATGCCCGACGACGCGACCCCGCGTGAGCCCTCGGTTCGGCCGCCCGAGGTGACGCGCCGTCCGGACTCGGGCGCACCGGCATCGGGGGGCTGGGTCCCGCCGCAATCGGGTGCCGCGGCAGGCCGTGCGCCGGAGTTCCCGGCAGCGGCCTCGACCGCGCCGCAGGGTGCGGTCGCGACGGCGACCCGTGACCCGGCAGAGCCGTCGCGGCGCAAGAGTGCGATCAGTGAAGGCAAATCCGCCGAGCGTCGGCTGGCGTTCTGGCTGGTGGCGCCGGCCGCGCTGATGATGCTGCTGGTGACCGGGTACCCGATCATCTACGCGTTCTGGTTGTCGCTGAACAAGATGAGTCTGTCGGCGCCAGGCGAGCGCGAGTTCGTCTGGTTCAGCAACTATCTGACGGTCCTGAGTTCGGATTACTGGTGGACCTCCTTCTTCGTGACACTGGGCATCACCGTGGTGTCGGTGGCCATCGAGCTCGTGCTGGGTATGGCGATCGCGCTCGTCATGCATCGCACCATCTTCGGGCGCGGCACCATCCGGACGGTGGTGCTGATCCCGTACGGCATCGTGACGGTCGCCGCTGCCTTCAGCTGGTACTACGCATGGACGCCGGAGACCGGGTATCTCGCCAACCTGTTGCCCGACGGCAGTGCACCGTTGACCGAACAGTGGCCTTCTCTGGCCATCATCGTGCTGGCCGAGGTGTGGAAGACGACGCCGTTCATGGCACTGCTGCTGCTGGCCGGTTTGGCGCTGGTACCCGACGATCTGCTCAAAGCCGCCCAGGTGGACGGCGCAGGAGCGTGGACGCGGCTGTGGCGCATCATCATCCCCTTGATGAAACCCGCCATCCTGGTGGCCCTGTTGTTCCGCACCCTGGATGCGTTCCGGATCTTCGACAACATCTACGTGTTGACCAGAGGGTCCAACAACACCTATTCGGTGTCGATGTTGGGTTACGACAACCTGTTCAAGGCATTCAACCTCGGAATCGGTTCGGCCATCAGCATCCTGATCTTCATCTGTGTGGCGCTCATCGCGTTCATCTTCGTCAAGGGCTTCGGCACCGCCGCGCCCGGCTCTGACAACGAGGGGAGGTAGGGCCGGACATGTCGCAGAGTGTGTCCAATCGGGTCTGGTGGACCGTCGCCAACGTTCTGGTGGTGCTGTACGCCGTCATCCCGCTGCTCTGGATCATCAGCCTGTCCTTCAAGCCGCCGGGCAGTATCAAGGACGGCAACTTCATCCCGCAGCAGTGGACCTGGGACAACTACAAGGGAATCTTCGAGACCAGCGCGTTCACCAGTGCGCTGCGCAACTCCATCGGTATCGGGCTGATCACCACGCTGATCGCGGTGATCCTCGGCACGATGGCCGCCTATGCCGTTGCCCGGCTGGACTTCCCGGGTAAGCGCCTACTCATCGGTGCCGCCCTCCTCATCGCCATGTTCCCGCAGATCTCGCTGGTGACCCCGTTGTTCAACATCGAGCGCAGTATCGGCCTGTTCGACACCTGGCCCGGCCTGATCCTGCCGTACATCACCTTCGCGCTCCCGCTGGCGATCTACACGCTGTCGGCGTTCTTCCGGGAGATCCCCTGGGAGCTGGAGAAAGCGGCGAAGATGGACGGAGCCACGCCGTGGCAGGCGTTCCGTAAGGTGATCGCTCCGCTGGCCGCACCGGGTGTCGTGACCGCCGCCATCCTGGTGTTCATCTTCGCCTGGAATGACCTGCTGCTGGCGCTGTCGTTGACCTCCACCGAGCGGGCCATCACCGCGCCGGTGGCGATTGCGAACTTCACCGGCGACTCACAGTTCGAGGAACCGACCGGGTCGATCGCTGCGGCCGCCGTGGTCATCACGATTCCGATCATCATCTTCGTCCTCTTCTTCCAACGTCGAATCGTTGCCGGCCTGACCTCCGGCGCCGTGAAGGGATAACCCGTGGCCGAGATCACCCTGAGCAAGGTAACCAAGCAGTACCCCGACGGGTCGACGGCGGTCCACGGGGTCGACATCGACATCGCCGACGGCGAGTTCATCATTCTGGTCGGGCCGTCCGGATGTGGAAAGTCGACCACGCTGAACATGATCGCAGGACTCGAGGACATCACGTCCGGCGAGCTGCGGATCGGCGGGGAGCGGGTCAACGAGCGCGCGCCCAAGGACCGCGACATCGCGATGGTCTTTCAGAGCTATGCGCTCTACCCGCACATGTCGGTACGGGAGAACATCGCCTTCCCGCTGACGTTGGCGAAGATGAACAAGTCCGAGATCGCCGCCAAGGTCGATGAGGCGGCCAAGATCCTCGACCTCGGACCGTATCTCGACCGCAAGCCCGCCAACCTCTCCGGTGGGCAGCGTCAGCGCGTGGCGATGGGCCGTGCGATCGTCCGCTCGCCCAAGGCGTTCCTGATGGACGAGCCGTTGTCGAACCTCGATGCCAAGCTGCGCGTGCAGATGCGTACCGAGATCGCGCGACTGCAGAACCGGCTGAACACCACGACCGTCTATGTCACCCACGACCAGACCGAGGCGATGACTCTCGGCGATCGGGTGGTGGTGTTGCGCGGCGGATACGTGCAGCAGATCGGTACCCCGCAGGAACTCTACAACGAGCCGGCCAACCTGTTCGTCGCTGGATTCATCGGCTCTCCGGCGATGAACTTCCTGCCCGGGCGGCTCGGTTCCGACTCCATCGAAACGCCGATCGGCTCGATCTCCGTTCCCGATCACCAACAGGTGGTCGCCAATGCCCAACGCGCGCAGAGCAATGGCGAGGTACTCATCGGCATCCGGCCCGAGCATCTCGAGGATGCCGCACTCGTCGAGACCTCGGTGCGGGAGAAGGGCGCGACCTTCAGCGCATCCGTGGATGTCATCGAGAACATGGGGTCGGACAACTACGTCTACTTCTCGGTGGACACCCCGCACGCGACGAGTGACGCGCTCAGCGAGTTGTCCGCCGACGCGGGCGGTGTGGACATCGGTGGCGGGCAAATGATCGCGCGGGTGTCCCCGGAGTCGTCGATCAGTCGCGGCAGCAACGCCGAACTCTATTACGACACCTCGCGTGTCGCGGTATTCGACCAGTCCTCCGGCGCGAACCTGCGTCTCGCCTGAGGGGGAGTCACTCTTACCGCTCAGCAGGTAGCTTCACCTGGTCGGTGAGGAGCGAGCGTGCGGCGTCACGAAGGGCGTTCACCGGCGCCGACGATGCCCCTGTTCGTGCAGCTTGCGGATGATCTCGTCATCCCAGATGTGCTTGCGCACCAGGCGATACCGTTCGCATGCGAGCCACATGTACAGTTCCGCGTCGCTCTCGAGGTCGGTGCGGATCTCGGCTCGGCGCGCCATCCGCACCACCGGTAGGAACTCCTCGCCGAACCAGCGGCGGGCCACCTCGGCTCGCCCGAGATACTCGCCGAGTTCCTGGCTGAGGCGAAACCCCCACGCCTCCACGTTCTCCGCGAGTTCCGCATAGTCGAACGGGTCGGCGAGCCTGATCGCCTCGGCCTGCGCGCTGGGCAGTGGAACCCGCGACAGGAACAGCCGCCGATGATCCTTGAGCAGTAGGTCCGAGGTGACGTTGATGCCGTCGGCGGAGATGCGGGTGTGGATCTCGGTCACATACGCGTCGATGGTGCGGAAGTGCCGCGCGATGGCGATGGACACACGGTGATGGCCGTCGAGGACGAAGTGCATCGACCCCACCCGGTACAACTGCACCGGCGGCACCGATTCGCCACGGCGCTGCGCCGCGGCCAGTCGCTGCCAACGCTCCCGGATCCGGGACGACGTGGGTCGGAAGTACCGATCGAAATCCCTGGTACGGTCCACGCTTCCGACGATCGTACTGACCTCGACCTGTTGTAGGCCCAACGCCGTCTCGCCCACGCGGCCGAGTGCGGCGACGACCTCGTCGAATGGCAACACGGTGTTGACGTCGGCCGGTTGGCGCGTGAACCACGCCATCAGCCGCGACATCTCGGCATGCCTGCGCATGCGGGTGAAGTCGTTCTCGGCGTCGGCGTCGGGAAAACCGGTGTCACGAGCCATGTCGTCGCCTCACGACCTGGAATTCCCGGCTGCCCGGCTCGATGTCGAACTCGCAGTAGCCCACGACATTCATGGAGATCGTGTCGTCGCCGATCATCTTGTCGGCCGGCCGCATTCCGTACGGATGCACATGCCCGTGCACCAACAGGGTGGGGCGCAACGACCGCACGAGGCCGTGATAACAGTCGAATCCGCGATGCGGGGCGTCGTCGCCGTCCCCGACCCCACGTGCCGGGCTGTGGGTCAACAGAATGTCGGGCGTCGGCCGCGAGCAGGTCAACCGCCAGGAGCGCAGCCGCTGATGGACATCGGTGTATTGGTTGGGGCCGCTGTTGTAACGCCGACAGCCGCCGAGCCCGCTGATCCGCAGACCGGCGACGGTCGTGGTGCGGCCGTCGACGTTGATCGCGCCACGTGGCCCGGGTTCGGCGGCCGGTAACCCGGCACGGACCCAGCCCGCGCGTGCCTGCCGGTAGCCCGACAGATCCCGATCGTGATTGCCGGGTACGAAGACGCACGGCGCGTCGCAGAGCGTGGCGAGCACCTCCAGGTATTCGAACGGAAGGTCGCCGGCACCGAGGATGACGTCGGGCCGACCTTCGATACCCACACCGAAGGTCAGCGACTCCACGACCTCGTCGGCCACCGCCAGCACACGAACCACGCCTGTCAGGTTACGGGGCCGGTCAGCGCGGCGACTACGGTTGGAGCCGTGAGCGATGCAGTCACCGACCGGATCAGTGAGTTCCTCGGCGAGCGTATGTCCACGCAACCGCAACGTGCCTCGGTCACCTTCCTGGGAGTGGAGCCGATCGAGGTACTGCGGTTCGCCGGCGGCGACGATGTCGTCTACGTGACCCTCGGTTGCGCCCGGCACCCGATGAGCGAACCCAGCGATCTCCACGCCGACCCCGTCACGGGGCCACGCGCCGAGGTCGTGGTGCGATTGCACGCGTCGACCCCGTTGCCCGGCCTGCACAAGCGGATGGCGACGGTGGCCGCGGCGCCGGCCGTCGAAGGCCTCATCCTGGCCCCTGATGCCCTCGTCGACCTGTCCGAACCGGTCTGGGACGGGGCGGCACCGACGGCGCTGCTCCTCGAACCCGATGACCTCGGCGACCTGGTGTTACCGGAGCCGATGGATCCGGTTCGATTCCTGCGTGCCGTGCCGATCACCGCGAACGAGGCCGCATGGGTACGGCTCAAGGGCGCCGACGCCCTGCGTGAGGCCTGGCGTGAAGCCGGAATCGACGTGATGTCGCCGGAGCGAGCCGCCGCGAAGCTCTGAGCGGTCCTAGGAGGAAAACGCCGGTCGGCGTCCGGCGCTACAGCCAGTGGTGTCGGCGCAAAATCACCCACAGCGCGGAGCACGCGACGAGCAGTCCGACGATCACCGTCGGATAACCCCAGCGTTCGTCGAGTTCTGGCATGTACTCGAAGTTCATGCCATAGATCCCGGCCACCAGGGTCGGCACGGCCGCGATCGCGACCCACGACGAGATCTTGCGCATGTCGGTGTTCTGCTGGATGCCCACCTTCGCCGCCGCGGCACCGAGCAACGAGGTGAGAACCTCGTCGTACTCCACGACCCGGTCGATGACAGTGGTGAGATGGTCGGCGACGTCACGGAAGTGCCGCCTGATCTCCTTTGGCACCATCGGATTGTCGGCGGTGAGCCGGGCCAACGGCCCGGTCAACGGGGTCACTGCGCGTCGCAACTCCAGAACCTCGCGTTTGAGCAGGTAGACGGGGTCGATGTTGAGGGAGCGCTGGGTCCCGAACACCGAGCTCTCGATGGCGACGATGTCGGTTTCCATCCGATCGGTGACCGCGAGATAGCTGTCCACGACGAGGTCGGAGATCGCGTGCAGCACCGCGGTCGGTCCCAACGCCAGTCGTGTGGGCCGGGCCTCCAGCCGCCGACGCAATCCGGACAGGTGCGTGTGATCGCCGTGGCGGACGGTGATGACGAAATCCGGACCGACGAAGATCATGATCTCGCCGGTCTCGACGACCTCACTGGCCTTGTCCATCGACTCGTGCTCCACGTACTTCACCGTGCGCAACACCAGGAACTGGGTGTCGTCGTAGACCTCGAGCTTCGGTCGCTGGTGGGCGTTGACGGCGTCTTCCACCACCAACTCGTGCAGCCCGAAGACCCGCCCGACGTCCTGCATCTGTTCGTCGTCGGGGGAATGCAGGCCGAGCCAGACGTACCCCTCGCCACTCGCGCGCACCTCGTGCAGCGCTTCGCGGTAGGACACCCGCCCGGGGCGGCGATCGCCGTTCACGTAGACGGCACAGTCGACCACCGCGCGGGCCGCGGGCACCGGGATACGCGGCAGCGGACGCTTGTCGCGGCGCGGCGTGACGAATCCGCCGGGCCGCAGATGCGGCATCGAGGGCACGAGGTGGATGCTACTCGTAGGATCACCGCGTGCCCTTCGACGTGACCGTCTACACCACCACTTTGATCACGCTGATCGTGATCATGGATCCGCCCGGCCAGGTACCGGTGTTCCTCAGCCTGGTGGGCCACCGATCGGCGGAGTACCGGCGCCGCGCCGCCTGGCAGGCTCCGCTGGTCAGTCTGCTGGTGATCAGTGTGTTCGCGATCGGTGGCAAGGCGATCCTGAACTATCTGCACATCGGGATCCCGTCCCTGCAGGGTGCGGGCGGGCTGCTGTTGCTGCTGGTGGCGCTGCAGTTGCTGACCGGATTGGGCTCTGCGGGCAAACCCGAGGCCAGCGACGATGTCAACGTGGCATTGGTGCCACTGGGGACCCCGCTGCTGGCCGGACCGGGCGCCATCGCAGCGGTGATCGTGGCGGTGAGCGCCGAAGCGGGTAACGCCGGGGGCTATGTGGCGATCGCCGCGGCCATCATCAGCGTCCACTTGATCGTCATGATCGTGCTGCGCTATTCGACGATCCTGATCCGCCTGCTCGGCATCGGCGGTATCACGTTGTTGGCGAAGATCGCGGGTCTGTTGCTCGCCGCCATCGCGGTCCAATTGATCGCCGACTCCGTCGCCGGGTTCGTCGCCGCGGGCGGCTAACGTGGGGCGCGTGATGAAGCGCGCACTGACGGCTGTTTTGACGGTCTGTGCCCTTGCGGCGACCCTCCTGGCGTGCTCTGAGGACACCTCGCCGGGCCGAGAGGTGACGTTGGGCGCACCGGACTCATCGGCGATGATCGTGATGGCCCAGGTCTATGCCGGCGCACTCCGACATGCGGGTAGCCCGGTGTCGACAGAAATACACACCGGTGACTACCGGCAACTCCTCGACGAGATGGACACACTCGACGTCGACCTGTTCCCGGCATTCAGCGGAAACCTGCTCAGCCGGCTCGCGCCGCAGCTCGAGCCACGAACCGCCGAGGAGGTCTACACCGATCTCAACCGGTCACTCCCGCAGGGGGTGTCGGTGGGTGACGCGACGATGGTGACCGCCACACCGCAGGTCTTCGTCGCTGCTTCGACGGCCGACGACGGGCAGGTGAGCGACCTCGCCGACTGCGGCCGGCTGCCCGCCGACCTGCCGGTGGTGATGATCGGTGCGCCACAGCAGGGTGTGGTGGCGGCGTTCGCTGCGGCCGGATGTCGCTTCGGTCCGGTGGAATCGGTGGACTCGGTGTCTGCGGCCGCCGACCGGATCGCCTCGGGGCAGGCGGTCGGCGTCCTGACCCCGCTCGACGTCGCGGGTGACGACGCGGAGGGGTCGGTCGGTGACATTCGTGCGCTGCGGGTGTCGGTGCCCGACGCCACCGCATCGGCGACAGCCTCGGCCGCGCCGTCGGCGACGGCCGTCGTCGACGTTGGGCCGCGACCCGAGGAACTGGTGCCGGTCTATCGCAGCGCGGCTCTCACCCTCGACGAGGTCAAGACGATGAATGTGGTCGCCGGCGAGATGACCACGGCGGATCTGGCAACGCTGGCTCGCGCCGTGGACACCGGCGCAGACCCGGCCGAACTCGCGGGCGAGTGGTTGGCCGAACACGGTCTGTGAACCGGTCCGGCCAATCGCCTGGTCAGCGGGCCTTGGACAACGCCCAGCCGGCGATCCGGGCGACGACGCCCTGATAGCCCGAGGCGACGACGCGGACCCAGAGGTCGAGCAGTTTGGCGTCGGTACCGACGAGCACGCGGGCGCGGTTGCGGCGGACGCCGTTGATGATGACGTCGGCGGCGTCGGCCGACGTCATCCGGGCGAGGTAGCGGTCGAAGAACTCGGCAGTGGACTTCTGGTTGTGCTCACCGGACGTGGTGGCGTTGCGCGCGATCGCGGTCTTGATACCGCCGGGGTGCACGCAGGTGACCTTCACCGGGTGCTTGGCGACGATCATCTCTTGGTTGAGGGCCTCGGTGAAGCCGCGGACTGCGAACTTCGCCGAGTTGTAGGCGGCCTGCCCGGGTTCGGACAGTAGCCCGAACAGCGACGAGGTGTTGACGATGTGGCCGTCTCCGGACGCGATGATGTGTGGCAGGAAAGCCTTGGTGCCGTTGACGACTCCCCAGTAGTCGACGTCCATCACCCGCTCGATGTCCTTGAACTCGGTGCGCTCGATCTCCCCGTGATGGGCGATGCCGGCATTGTTGAAGATGACGTTGACGATGCCGTAATGGGCCACCACGGTGTCCGCGTACTCCAGCACGGCCTCCCGCTCGGCGACGTTGAGCAATTGCGCGTGCACGGGTGCCCCCGTCTCGGCGACCAGCTTCTCGGTGACCGCCAGGCCTTCCGGGTTGAGGTCGGAGATGGCGAGTTTGGCGCCCATCCGGCCCAGCTTCACCGCGAGGTCGCGGCCCATTCCCGAACCGGCGCCGGTGATGACGACGACCTTGTCACGAAAGTCCTTCATGGTGTGTCTCCTTCGACGGCATTCAGGCGGTGACCGAGGCCGGCCGCTTGTCGGTGGTGTCTGTGGTTGCCGGGGCGTTGCGAGTGCGCTCCACATCGTAGGCGGCGATGTCGAAACGCTTGGTGACTCGTCGGAAGTTGAACGTGAAGCCGGGCCACAGCGTGGTGATGTTGCCGTGGTGATCCTTGTACCAGGACGCACATCCGCCGTTGACCCACACACTGTTGCGCAGGCTGTGCTGGATCTCCGCGTTATAGGCGCGCTGAGCGTCGAACTTCACGTCTGTGCGTGTGATGCCCTGCTGGCGAACCGTTTTCACGTAGTCGACCAAGTAGTTCAGCTGCGACTCGATCATGTACACCATCGAGGTGTGGCCCAGACCCGTGGACGGGCCGATCATCAGCATCATGTTGGGGAACCCGTTGACGAACGAGCCCTTGTAGCCCTGCATGCCGATCTCGTCCCAGACCCCGGCCAGGCTGCGGCCGTCGGTGCCGATGATCTTGCCGAACACCGGGGAGTCGGTGACGTGGAACCCGGTGGCCACCACGATGACGTCGACGTCGCGCACACGGCCGTCGGCGGTGCGGATGCCCGAATCGGTGACGCCCGCGATCGGATCGGTGACCAGGTCGACGTTGGATCGGGCGATCGCCGGGTACCAGTCGTTGGAACGCAGAATCCGCTTGCAGCCGACCTGGAAGGTGGGGGTCACTTTTCGCTTGAGCTCGCGGTCGCGGATGGACCGGGCGATGTTGGCGCGGCAGATGAGCTCGACCGGTTTGAGTGACTTGGGGGAGTAGGTGAGTCCGAACGCGGTGACCTCGTTGGCCGCGTAGACGACGCCGCGCATCGCCGTCTGGAACCCCGGCACGTTCTCGAACGCCCAGTGCTCTGCTGCGGTGTACGGACGTTCCGTCCGCGGCACGATCCACGGTGCGGTGCGCTGGTAGACGTCGAGGCGGCCGGCGACCTTGGCCAGTTCGGGCACGAGCTGGATCGCCGACGCGCCGGTGCCGATCACCGCCACCCGCTTACCGGTGAAGTCGTAATCGTTGTCCCACCGAGCCGAGTGCACGATCTTGCCGTCGAAGTCGTCGAATCCGTCGATGTCGGGCAGGTTGGGCTCGCACAGCGGGCCGACCGCGCCGACCATGATCTCAGCGCGCACCTGCTCGGTCTGCCCCTCGCGGACGACGTCGAGAATCCAGCGTTGCTGGTCCTCATGCCATTCGGCGCGCTCGACCTCGGTACCGAAGCGGGTGTGGCTGCGCACCCCGTGTTCATCGGCGACACCGTTGATGTACCGGTGGATCTCCGGCTGATGTGAGTACGAGCGCGACCACCGCGGGTTGTGCGCGAATGAGTAGGAGTAGAGCTGCGACGGGACGTCGCAAGCGGCCCCCGGGTAGGTGTTGTCGCGCCAGGTGCCGCCGAAGTCGGCCCCGCGATCCAGGATCACGAAATCGTCGACACCGTTCTGCTTGAGCTTGATGGCTGCGCCCAGGCCGGAGAAGCCTGCCCCGACGATGGCGATCTGTACATCGATCATTGTCATGGTCTCACCGTAGCGTTCTACTGAATGAGCGTCAATAGTTTGTTGAACTCTGATCAATAGCGGCCTACGGTGGAGTGGACCAGCACGAATACGCGGAAACGAACGCAGGAGAGGACACGTAAGCTGTGACGGTGACCCGAGGTTCTGCGACACAACGTTCCGCCGAGACGGCGAAACGGACCCGGATGAGTCCGGAAGCGCGGCGCGACCAGTTCATCGACCTCGGCCTGCAGATGGTGCGCGATCGTCCGCTGGAACTGGTGTCGATCGACGCCATCGCCGAGGCCGCAGGCGTCTCCCGCGCACTACTGTTCCACTATTTCGCCTCCAAACAGGAGTTCCACGTCGCGATCGCTCGGGCGCAGGCCGACGAGATGCTCGAGTGCACCGCGCCCGACGAGACCCTCGGCGACCCGCTGGCGATGCTGTCGGGGTCGATGTCGGCGTTCATCGACTACGTCAGCGCCAATCGCGAGGCGTATATGGCTTTCATGCGCGGGTCGTCGAGCGCGGACCCTGCCATGCGCGAGGTGTTCGACGGAACTCGCGCGGTGATGTCGGCGCGCATTCTCGACCACGCGCCCGCCCTGGGCATCGACGTCACACCGGTGGTGGAGATGACTGTGCAGGGCTGGATCTCGTTCGTCGAGGAGACCACCATCAGCTGGCTCACCGATCCGGTCGTCACGCGTGACGAACTGCTGGGCGTCATCACCGCGTCGCTCCCGGCGTTGGCCTCGGTCGTCCAGCACCCCTGATCGCCGACAGAACCCCATATCTCGCCGACAGAACCCGGATTCGCGCCGACTGAACCCTCGGCCCTACCGCGGGCTGTGGATAACGGCGTGAATTGTCCCCAGGCGCACGATTGATGTCGTTGTGGAAGCGCCGGTGCCCTGCAATGTCCTCATGGCACGCAATTCACCGAATGGCGACAAGTACCTTGTCCGACGCAAGAAGGCCGTGGCGTCCACTGAAATGTCGGCGGAGCAGTTCGCTGTCGCGTTCACACGGTTGCATGGTGACAGCTACGTCGAACGATCGGCTGTTCTCGCGCCCCGTGAGAGGATCATCGCGACTGCACGGACTGCGCCCGACGACGTGGTCGTCGGTGGGATCGCTGCGAAAGTCATGCACGGCGGCACATGGCATGACGGGGATTTCACGGTCGAGCTGATCCGCGCTCCTGACGCCGGCAACAAGCGAGGGCGCGGACGGGCGGTTCATCGCACAGACCTCGAGCCCGATGATGTCGTGGACATCGATGGTGTGAGGGTGACGTCGGTGTTACGAACTGCCCTCGACATTGGTCGGGTACCGCCGGAATGGCGCGCGCTCGGTCATCTCGACGACCTCGCATCAGCGACCGGCTTCTGCCCCGAGGACCTGGCCGCCTACATCAAGCAGTTCCCAGCGCGCCGCGGTATCCGCCAACTGCGTGCGCTGATTCCGATGATCGACGGCAGATCGGAATCACCGCCCGAGAGCTGGCTCCGACTCCTGGTGTTCCGAGCCGATCTTCCGACACCGGATCTGCAGGTCGAGGTGGTCGATCCGGTTGATGGGCACGTCTTCGCGCGGATCGACCTCGCCTACGAGCAACTCAAGATAGCGATCGAGTACGACGGTGAGGACTTTCACTCGACGCCTGCACAGAAGGCCCATGATGAGGCCCGTGACGCCAAGCTGAGGGCACTCGGATGGATTGTCATACGTATCAATGCTGAACGGATGCGCACCGATCAGTGGGGAATCGTCATGGAGATCGAGAAGGCTCTGCGTGTGCGTGGCGGGTACTTCTGATCACCAGCCTCGGCGAGCGATTCCGTCGCCGCAATTGTGGGTTCTGTCGGCGGAATTTGGGGTTCTGTCGGCGTGAAACAGGGTTCTGTCGGCGAAGACGCAGCCACCCCACTTCGTTGCGGAAGTGGGGTGGCTGCCGTTCGGTTAACCGCCGCGAGGTGCGGTCAGGAGGCCGTCACATCAGGAGAAGCACTCGTCGAGGATCTCCTGCTGCTCCACGGCGTGCACCTTGCTCGAGCCCGACGACGGTGCCGACATGGCCCGACGCGAGATGCGCCGAAGACCGCTGAGCACGTCCGGCAGCACCTCGGGCAGCCACAGGCCCAGGAACGGCCACGGACCCTGGTTGGCGGGCTCTTCCTGGACCCAGCGGAAGTCCTCGGCGTTCGGGTACTGCTCGAGGGTGTTGCGCAGACGGCGGTGCGGCACCGGGTACAGCTGCTCGATGCGCACGACAGCGACATCTTCGCGCTTCTCCTTGTCGCGGCGCGCGGCGAGTTCGTAGTAGAGCTTGCCGCTCACCAGCAGCACTCGCTTGACCTTGCTGCGATCGGCGCCACCGAGGAACCTCGGGTCGTCGAGTACCGAGCGGAACTTGTCGTCGGTGAACTCCTCGATGGGGCTGACCGCATTCTTGTTGCGCAGCATCGACTTCGGGGTGAACACGATCAACGGACGGCTGATGCCGTCGAGCACGTGGCGGCGCAACAGGTGGAAGTAGCTCGACGGGGTCGACGGCAGCGCGACAGTCATCGATCCCTCGGCACAAAGCTGAAGGAATCGTTCGATACGACCTGAGGTGTGGTCGGGGCCCTGGCCCTCGTGTCCGTGCGGCAGCATCAGGACGACGTCGGAGAGCTGTCCCCACTTGGCCTCGCCGGAGGAGATGAACTCGTCGATGATCGACTGCGCGCCGTTGACGAAGTCGCCGAACTGGGCTTCCCACATCACCAGCGCGTCCGGGTTGCCGACCGAATAGCCGTATTCGAAGCCGACCACCGCGAACTCCGACAGCGGCGAGTCGTAGACCATGAACCGGCCCTCGGCGCTGTCGCCGGCGATGGTCTTCAGGTTGTTGAGCGGGGTGTACTCCGCGCCGCTGTCGCGGTCGATGAGCACCGAGTGCCGCTGGGTGAACGTGCCGCGCCGGGAGTCCTGACCCGACAAGCGGACCGTGCGGCCCTCCAACACGAGCGAACCGTAGGCGAGCAGCTCGGCAAAGGCCCAGTCGATCTTCCCGTGACGCGACATCTCGTGGCGACGTTCCAGCACCGGCTTCACACGCGGATGCGCATCGAAGCCGTCGGGGGTGTGGAAGAACGCGTCGCCGATGGCCTCGAGGACCTCCTTGTCCACGGCGGTCACCAGCTTGGTCGGCAGGGTCTGATCGGCCTGGATCGAGGGGCTCGGTTCGGCGTGATACTTCTCGAGTTCCTTGACCTCGTTGAACACCCGCTCGAGCTGACCTTGGTAATCGCGCAGAGCGTCCTCGGCCTCCTTGGTGGAGATGTCACCGCGACCGATCAGGGCTTCGGTGTAGCTCTTGCGGACGCCGCGCTTGGTGTCGATCACGTCGTACATGGCCGGTTGGGTCATCGACGGGTCGTCGCCCTCGTTGTGGCCGCGGCGACGGAAGCAGACGAGGTCGATGACGACGTCCTTGCCGAAGGCCTGACGGTAGTCGACCGCGAGTTTGGCGACCCACACGCACGCCTCCGGGTCGTCGCCGTTGACGTGGAAGATCGGCGCGCCGATCATCTTGGCGACGTCGGTGCAGTACTCGGTCGACCGGGAATGCTCCGGGGCCGTGGTGAAACCGACCTGGTTGTTGACGACGATGTGGATGGTGCCGCCGGTACGGTAGCCCGGGAGCATCGCCATGTTCAGAGTCTCCGCGACCACACCCTGACCGGCGAAGGCGGCATCGCCGTGCAGCATCAATGGCAGCACCGAGAACTGGTCGTCGTCGTCGAGCAGGTCCTGCTTGGCGCGGACGAGACCCTCGAGAACGGGGTCGACGGCCTCGAGGTGGCTCGGATTGGCGGTCAGCGAGACGTTGATCTCGTTGTCGCCGAACATCTGGTAGTACTTGCCCTCGGCGCCGAGGTGATACTTCACATCGCCCGATCCGTGCGCCTGCGACGGATTCAGGTTGCCCTCGAACTCGGTGAAGATCTTCGAGTACGGCTTGCCGACGATGTTGGCGAGCACGTTCAGGCGGCCGCGGTGGGGCATGCCGATGACGACCTCGTTGAGACTGTGTTCGGCACCCTGGTCGATCACGGCATCCATCATCGGGATCACCGACTCGGCACCCTCGAGCGAGAAGCGCTTTTGACCGACGTACTTGGTCTGCAGGAACGTCTCGAACGCCTCGGCGGCGTTCAGCTTCGACAGGATGTACTTTTGCTCGGCGACCGGCGGCTTGACGTGTTTGATCTCCACCCGGTCCTGCACCCAGCGCTGCTGTTCGGGCTCCAGGATGTGGGTGTACTCGACACCCACATGGCGGCAGTACGCATCGCGCAGGATCGACAGCACGTCGCGCAGCTTCATCTTCTCCTGGCCGTGAAAACCGCCGACCTTGAAGCTGCGATCGAGGTCCCAGAGAGTGAGGCCGTAGGTGAGCACATCGAGGTCCGGATGACTCGCACGTGCATCGCTGTCCATCATCAGCGGATCGATGTCAGCCATCAGATGCCCGCGATTCCGGTATGCCGCAATGAGTTCCAGCACGCGCGTGCTCTTGTCCACCAGGCCGGCGGGGATGTCGCGGCGCCAGCGGACCGGCTCATAGGGGATGTGGAACGCGGTGAAGATCTCGTCGTAGAAGGCGTCGTCCAGCAGCAACTGGTGGATGGTCCGCAGGAAGTCGCCCGACTCGGCACCCTGGATGATGCGGTGGTCGTAGGTGGAGGTCAGCGTCATCAGCTTGCCGACGCCGAGATCGGCGATCTGCTCGTCGCTGGCGCCCTGGAACTCCGCTGGATACTCCATCGCGCCGGCACCGACGATGGCGCCCTGCCCCTTCATCAGGCGTGGTACCGAGTGCACGGTGCCGATGGTGCCCGGGTTGGTCAGCGAGATGGTCACACCCGAGAAGTCCTCGGCGGTGAGTTTGCCGTCACGCGCACGTCGGACGATGTCCTGGTAAGCGGTGTAGAACTCCGCGAACCCCATCGTCTCGCAGTTCTTGATGGCGGCGACGACCAGAGTCCGATTTCCGTCCTTGCCGACCAGGTCGATGGCCAGGCCGAGGTTGGTGTGCGCGGGGGTGACGGCGTTCGGCTTGCCGTCGACCTCGGCGAAGTGCCGGTTCATGTTCGGGAACGCCTTGATCGCCTGGACGATGGCGTAGCCGAGGATGTGGGTGAAGCTGATCTTGCCGCCGCGGGTACGGGCGAGATGATTGTTGATGACGATCCGGTTGTCGATCATCAGCTTGGCCGGGACGGCGCGAACGCTGGTGGCGGTCGGGATCTCCAACGACGCCGACATGTTCTTGGCGATCGCGGCGGCCGGGCCGCGCAGGACCTTGTTCTCGTCCTCGCTGGGTGCTGCGGCCGCGGCCTTCGCCGGCTCCTTGGCCTTCTGCGAGCGGGCCGATCCGTCGCGGCTGGCGGTGCTCTGGCCGGAAGCGGCCTTGGTGGCCGTCGATTCCTTGGTGGGTCCGGCCTTGCGGGCGGCAGCCTTTGTCGGCTGCTGGTCGAGGGTCACCTGCTTGCTCTGCTTGGCCGGCGCAGACTTCGAGGTGGACTCTGCCGAGGCCGACGGCGTTGCCGGGGCCTTCGCGGCCGACGAGGTCGCCGGAGCTGCGGTGGCGGGGGCGTCAGTGGTGGCCGCCGCATCGGACGAGCCGTTCGAGTTGGGGTCGTAGTCGGCCAGGAAGTCATGCCAACTCGGATCGACCGACTTCGGGTCCTTCTTGTATTGCTGGTACATCTCCTCGACCAGCCAGGTGTTTTGTCCGAAATCCGAAATCGAACTGCTCACAGCGCCTACTCGCCTCAATTCCCTCTGGTGTCGGGTCGCTTGTCACCACGTAAGTCCCTTGTGAAGACTATCGGTGAACCACCTGCAGATGGTACGCGTGCCGAGTCGGTGGCGTGCGTCTGACCTCACCGAACACAGCATCTTGAGGTGTATGTCACCTGTCACCTGAGGCGGATGTCACCGGCGGTGGCGATACCGTCGGCGTCTGGGGCGACACCGGCATCCCAGAACGCGCGGTACCTTCCGTTCAACGCCAGTAGCTCGCGGTGTGTTCCCCACTCGACGATTCGGCCCCCGTCGACCACGGCGATGACATCGGCCCGTGCCGCCGTGGCGAGGCGATGGGCGACGATGACCGACGTCCGGCGGTGGGTGAGGGCCTCGCCGGCGGCGAGTACGAGCGCCTCGGTCGCCTGGTCGAGGGTGGCGGTCGCCTCGTCGAGCAGGAGCAGGTCGGGGTGAACGAGTTCGGCGCGCGCGAGCGCGATCAGTTGGCGCTGCCCCGACGACAGACCCTGCCCCCGCTCGCCGATCGGGTGGTTCATCGCGCCGGGCAACTCGGCGATCATGCCCGCGGCGCCGACCGCCGACGCCGCCGCGGCGATCTCTGCCCGCTGGGCATCGGGTCGGCCGTACGCGATGTTGTCGGCGACGGTGCCGGTGAACAGATGTGGTTCCTGTGGCACGACTCCGATGCGGGCGCGGTAGGCCTCGAGTTCGTGGTCGCGGATGTCGGTCCCGTCCATCCGGACCGAACCCGAGGTGGGGTCGTAGTAGCGGGCCAGCAACTTGACGATGGTCGACTTGCCCGCGCCGGTCTTGCCGACCAGCGCCAGCGAGGTGCCGGGCGGGACCGTGAGGTCGATCTCGGTCAGCGCGTCGCGATCGGCGCCGGCGTAACGGAAGGACACGTCGGCGAAGTCGACGCGGCCGTCGAAACCCGCTGCCGGTACGGGAGTGTGACTGTCGCGACGGTGCAGCGAACTCGGGGTGCGGATCAGGTCGCCGATACGGCGTAGGCCGACCGCGGCCTGCTGGTATCCGTCGAATACCTGGGAGAGCTGTTGTACCGGCCCGAAGAGCATCGACAGGTAGAGGACGAACGCGACGAGGGTGCCCGCCGACAGCGAGCCCTGGGAGATCTGGTGTGCGCCGACCGCGATTGCGACCGCGGCGGCGAGGTCGGACATGAAAGTGATGAACGGGAAGTAGATCGAGATCGCGGTCTGGGAGACCATCCGGGCGCTCAG
The DNA here is from genome assembly GCF_026262595.1 of Gordonia aquimaris. Lineage (NCBI taxonomy): Bacteria > Bacillati > Actinomycetota > Actinomycetes > Mycobacteriales > Gordoniaceae > Gordonia > Gordonia aquimaris. The sequence continues at coordinate 93,757 of NZ_JAPKFM010000012.1, forward strand.
CCACTCGTCGGTGCGGCGGGTGAAGCGTGCCGTCGCGGTGGGCGTGTGCCGATAGGTCTGCGTGGTCTTGATACCGGCGATGTTCTCCTGAAAGTCGGCGTTGACCAGGCTGACCAACTCCCGTGACCGGGTGTAGGCCACCGAGGAGATACGGCGGAACACCACGGTGGCGACGATCAGCACCGGAAAGACCGGCAGGATGAGCGCACCGAGTAACGGATCGGTGATGAGCAGGGCCACCGTGACCCCCACCAGGGTGAGCGCTGCGACGACCGCAGTGGACAGGCCCGTCTGCAGGAACGTGGACAGTGCGTCGACATCGGTGGTCATCCGGGTCATGATCCGACCGGACAGTTCGCGCTCGTAGTAGTCCAGACCCAGCCGCTGCAGGTGCGCGTAGCTGCGGACGCGCAGACCGAACAGGACGCGTTCGCCGGCCCGGGTCGAGGTGATCGTCATCGTGGCGGCGGCCAGCCAGCCGACGCCCACCAGTGCCACCCCGACCGCGCTCGCCCACCAGAGCGTCGTTTCGTCGGTGTGTGTCGCGGCGTCGATGACGGTGCGTGCCAGGGAGGGAAAGGCCAACCCGACGAGGGTGTCGATCGCGATGGTGACGATTGCGGCGCCGAGCAGCCAGCGCACCGGCCGCAGGAGTTGAGCCAAGGAGAAGTCCCGGTTGTCCGAGCGGGCAGTGTTCACGTCGATGGTGGGCTGCTCGTCGGCGGGTGGTAGCGCGTCGACTGCGGCGGTGAGTTCGGGCGTCGCCGGCATCGAGCCGAGGGCGCCGCCCATGCCACCGCCGCCCCTGGCGCCGCCGCCACCCGGGCCTCGGGTGGGTGTCACCGGTCGTCGGATGGTGTGATCGGGTGCGGTGACGGGAGTGGGTGGCCACAGGTCGTCGAACGCCGGGCCCCCAGGCACTTCCGGGAGGGTCTCGCCGACCACCTGTTCAGGGTCGGCCGAGGACATCAGGCTGGCGAACAACCCGCACCGCGCGTCCAACTCGTCGACGGTCCCCACGTCGACGATCCGCCCGCCGTCGAGAACGGCGACCCGGTCGGCCAGGGCCAGCGTGGACCGGCGGTGTGCCAGCAGCAGCATCGTGCGGCGCTCGGCGCGCAGCCCGCGCAGGATCCGGACCTCGGTGGAGGCGTCCACCGCTGAGGTCGCGTCGTCGAGGACCAGTACGCGGGACCCGGCGTAGAGCGCGCGGGCCAGGGCCACGCGCTGGCGCTGGCCGCCGGACAGGGTCAGTCCCCGCTCGCCGACGACGGTGCCGAAGCCATCGGTGAGGCCGTCGATGAACTCGAGCGCGTCCGCGCGCTCGGCGGCCGACACCAGTCGGGCGCTCGGTGGCGCGCCGGAGGCGAGGCTGGTGTCGGCGCCGTCGGGCCCGAGCATGATGTTGGCCGCGATGGTGTCGGAGTACAGGAACGGTTCGTCGAAGACCACCGACACCGCGTCGTGCAAGGCGTCGGGTGCCAGTGCGTCGACCGGGTGGACCGTGTCGCCGACGAGCAGCTCGATCGCACCGCGCTCGGGCCGGTAGTAGTGTCCGACCAGATCCGCGAGGGTGGACTTTCCCGACCCGGGGCGGCCGACCACGGCGACACATTCGCCGGGCCCCACAGTCAGGTCGACCCCGTCGAGGACCTGTTGGTCACCGAATGCGAACCCGACGTCGCGTACCCGCAGCCCGATCGGCCCGTCGGGCAGGGTCGCGGTGTTGTGTTCGGCCGGGTCGCGCGGATGGTCGATCACGTCGTAGACGCGATCGACGGCGGCGCGCGCGAGTTGCGCGCTCACCACGAGGTTGGTGAGTAGTCGCGCCAATGCGGTCATCGAGGCGATGTAGGTGGCGAAGGCGAGGAAGGTGCCGGCCGTGATGTGGCCGTGCATGGTGAGGTACCCGCCGAGCGCGATCACGGCGACCATGCCCAGTTGTGGGATGGCGGCCATTGTGGGGGTGAAGCGGGCGTTGATCCGTCCGGCCCGCATCCGCAGCGAGAACAGGCGGGTGCCCAGGCCGACCAGTTCGTCGACTGCACGGCGTTCCTGACCGAACCCCTTGACCACACGGACACCGGTGACGGTTTCCTCGACATGCTGTGCCACGTCGGCGGCCGCCTGCTGGGCAGACCAGGTGGCGGCGAACAGCTTTCGGCGAGTGCGCATCACGACCAGGGCGACCAGCGGGAAGATCGACAATGCGACGCAGGTGAGCAGGGGTGACAGATAAGCCATGATGCCGATGGCGAACACGACCTGGACCGCGGCCCCGATTGAGAGTGGCGCCATGGCCAGCAGGCCCTGCACGATCTGCAGATCCGAGATCGACCGGGAGACGATCTGGCCGGTACGGATCTGGTTCTGCGCGTTGCCATCGAGATGCAGCAGCGTGTCGAGCAACTTGCGACGCAGCCCGTTCTGCACGGTCACCGACAGCCGTCCCGCGGTGAGGCGCCGCCCGAACTGACATCCGTAGCGCACCACCGCCAAGACGACGAGCGCGATGACGATGAGCCGGATCGACAACCCGTCGGAGACGGCGCCGGTCGCGTGGTCGATGGCCGCCTTGGCAAGTAGCGGCGCGATCAGGTCGACCGCGACCGCCACCGCTGTCACCGCCAGTGTGATGGTGACCAGCGCGCGATGGCGTCCACATTCGGCGACGAGTCGCCGGATCCAGCCGCGTCGGGTGGGGGCGTCGTCGGTTGCCGGCGGCGTCCCCTTGTCACCGTGCCGCACTCGGGATTGGAGCGCGGAGATCACCGACGTCCCGGCGGAAGCCCGGTACCGGCGACGACCTCGCCGTCGATCGTCCACGTGGTCGGCGGTGGGCCGAACGCCTCGCGTGCGTTGGCGATGACGCGTTTGCCCAGGGCGCGGTTGCCGACCCCGCCGATCATTGCGCCGATGCCGGCCGGCAGGAGTTTGCCGAACAGCAGTGGCGCGCGCTTGAACGCATACTTCTTGGCCACCTTGTTGACGAGTGTTTTGTTCAGCTTCGCCAGGCCGCCGCCGGGAATGCTCGCGCCGCCCAGCCTTCGCAAGGCCCCGCCCCGGGTGCCGACGAGGCGCCCCAGCGCGACGACGCCCTCCTCGCCGAGCGCGACGGCGAGGACGAGGGTTTTGCGGCGCTCGGAATCGTGCACCGGGATGCCGTGTACCTCGGCGATCGACAACGCGAGCAGGGCCGATGCCTCGAGGAAGAACGCGGTCTCGCCGGTCATCGCGCCCAGTGCGGTCATCGTGCCCACGCCGGGGACGGCGGCGGTCGCGCCGACGGCGCCGCCGGAGCCGGTGACGGCGGTGAGGTAGAGCTTCTCGAGTCGCGCGATGATCTGCGCCGGCGTCTCCTCCGGATTCGCGGTTCGCAGGCTACGCACATATCGGGCAACTGCCGGCGCCTGCAGGCGTTGCGCGCGGTCGAGGAGACCGCCCGTCACCTCCACGGCCTTGCCGGGAGGGCGCTGCTGGTCGCCCGAATCCCCGCTTCCATGGGTCCGGTCGCGATCAGCCATCGGTCGGCACTCCGTCCGCGGCGGGCACGACCTCGCCGGGCTGTGGCGGTCCGGGGGGTGTGCCGTCGCCGAAGGGGCGACCCCCGAGTTCCTCGCGATGATGGGGAGTCAGCCAGTTGTGGAGGTCGGGACCCACCGGGATGACGCCGGTGGGGTTGATGTCTCGATGCACCACGTAGTAGTGGCGTTTGATCTGGGTGAAATCGATGGTGTCGCCGAATCCGGGCGTCTGGAACAGGTCGCGGGAGTATGCCCACAACACCGGCATCTCCGCGAGCTTGCTGCGATTGCACTTGAAGTGGCCGTGGTAGACGGGATCGAAGCGAGCCAGGGTCGTGAACAGTCGGATGTCGGCCTCGGTGATCGTGTCGCCGACCAGGTAGCGCTGGTTGGCCAGGCGCTCGGAGAGTTCGTCGAGCTTGGCGAACAGCCGGTCGTAGGCCTTCTCGTAGGACTCCTGGTCCCCGGCGAAGCCGCAACGGTAGACACCATTGTTGACCTCGGTGTACACACCCCGGTTGACTTCGTCGATCTCATCGCGCAGATGTTCGGGATAGAGCTCCGGTGCGCCTTCGCGGTGGTGGTCGGTCCATTCGAGTTCGAAGTCGATGGTGATCTGCGGGTAGTCGTTGGTGACCACCGCACCGGTCGGGATGTCGACCACCGCGGGCACGGTGATCCCCTTGGGGTAACCGGGGAACCGTTTCTCGTACGCGTCCTTGAGACGGGGGATCTGCAGCACCGGGTCGAGGCCCTCGGGGTCGAGGTCGAAGGTCCACGAGTCGGAGTCATGGGTGGGTCCGCACATGCCCATCGACAGCGCGTTCTCGAGGCCGAGGAGGCGGCGCACGATGATCGTCCGGTTGGCCCATGGGCAGGCCCGGGCGACGACCAGGCGGTAGCGGCCTGCCTCGACGGGGTAACCGTCGCGGCCGTCGCGGGTGATCCGTGTGTCGATGTAGTTCGTGTCCCGGACGAACTCCTGTCCGGTGGTCACATAGACACCCTGCTCGGTCGCCGCTCCCTCGGTGGGGGCGGCCGCGGCGGCGCGGGGGCTGTTGGTGGTCATGTGATCCACAGTAATGACCCCGTCCGACGGTTGGCAGAAGATGGTCGAAACGGTATATTCCATCTGGAATATTTGACTTCGGATAGCGAGCGAGGATCAGCGCATGTCGGCGAACGGGATGTTGCCGCCCCTGGCGGTACTCGTGCTCGGGCTGGTGGCCGAGCGGCCGATGCATCCATATGAGATGTTTCAGACCACGATCGAGCGGCGCGAAGACCGCCTCGTGAAATTCCGGCCCGGCACGCTCTATCACACGGTCGACCGATTGTCCGACAAAGAGCTGATCGAGGTTCACGACGTCGAGCGGGAGGGCAATCGCCCCGAGCGGACGATCTATCGCATCACCGCCACCGGCCGCGCCGCCTTGGCGCGCAGCCTCGAGCAGCTGCTCGAAGGACATCCGACGGAGTATCCACAGTTGTATCTTGCGCTCTCGGAGGCCCATGGTCTGCCGCGGTCGCGTGTCATCGAGCTGCTCACCACGCGGCTGACGCAGATGTGCGCCGAACTCGAGAACCTGCGCGTGGGCGCCGCCGAGGCCGCCGACAGCGGCAAGGCGGAGATGTTCTATCTCGACATCGGCTGTCGCATCACGACATTGAGTGCGCAGATCGACTGGCTCCGTGGCCTGCTCGAACGTTTGACAAACCACTCCATCGCCTGGCTCGACGACCCGGACTTCCGGGCCGCCGCCTCCACCGCACCGCACGAGAAGGACGCCGACGCATGACCTCTCCATCAACCCCCGCCGTGCCGCTGACCACCCGGCCCTGGGCGGCGATGCTGGCGCTGTGTGTCGGCTTCTTCATGATCCTCGTGGACATGACGATCGTCGCCGTGGCGCAGCCGCAGATCCAGACCGCACTCGACACCGACGTGAACGGCATCGTGTGGGTCACCAGCGCCTACCTGCTCACCTACGCGGTCCCGCTGCTGATCACCGGCCGTCTCGGCGACAAGTACGGGCCGAAACGCGTCTACCAGATCGGCTTGCTGGTATTCACGATCGCGAGCGTCTGGTGCGGATTCTCCGACACCATCGGTGAACTCGTTGCCGCCCGAGCCCTCCAGGGTGTCGGCGCCGCCTTGATCACCCCGCAGACGATGGCGCTGATCACCCGCATCTTCCCGCCGGAGAAGCGTGGTGCGGCCATGGGCGTCTGGGGCACCGTCGCCGGCGTCGCGACGCTGGTGGGGCCGCTGCTCGGCGGCATTCTGACCGACGGATTGGGCTGGGAGTGGATCTTTTTCGTCAACCTGCCGGTCGGCGTCGTCGGCCTGGTGTTGGCCGCTGTGCTCGTGCCCGACGTGGAAACGCACGACCATCAATTCGACTGGCTCGGTGTGGCCTTGTCGGCAGTGGGTATGTTCGCGCTCGTCTTCGGAATTCAGGACGGCGAGAAGTACGGCTGGAACGCCTTGATCTGGTCACTGATCATCGGCGGCGTGGTCCTCATGGCGCTGTTCGTGTGGTGGCAATCGCGGATCAAGGGCGAACCGTTGGTGCCGCTGTCGCTTTTCGCCGACCGCAACTTCTCCCTGGCCAACATCGGGATCGCGTCGATGGGCTTCGCGATCTCCGGTCTGATGATCCCCACGATGTTCTTCTTGCAGCTCGTCGGTGGCATGTCACCCACCCGGGCTGCGGTGATGATGGTGCCGATGGCGTTGCTGACCGGTGCACTCGCGCCGATCGTCGGTCGGGTCCTCGACCGGGTGCACCCACGTACGATCATCGCCTCTGCGTTGCTGCTGAACGCCGTTGCGGTCGGCTGGCTCGGCGTGATCGCCCGTCCGGAAACCCCGGTGTGGCTGCTGATCATCCCGATGTGTCTGATGGGCGTCGCGTCGGCCGGGATCTGGGCGCCGTTGGCAGCCACGGCGACCCGCAACCTGCCGTGGCATCAGGCCGGCGCCGGCGCCGGCGTGTACAACACCACGCGGATGATCGGTTCGGTGCTCGGCAGCGCCGCGGTGGGCGCGCTGATGCAGACGCGTCTGGCCACTCTGCTCCCGGGAGTCGACACCGAACACCACAGCGCCGGCGGCCAGCTACCCGACGCGGTCCGGGACGGCTTCGCCACCGCCATGGGTCAGTCGCTCTACCTGCCCGCGGCAGTGTTGTTGATCGGCGTGGCAGCGGCCCTGTTCTTCGTCAAACCTCGTCATCAGGCCGGTGTGCCCGCGCCTGGTGGGCAGGGTGCGCAGGCCGGCGACAGCGCGGCGGCCGGGGCCGTCGCAACGGCCTGATCCGCGCGGCACCGCACCAGCTCACGGCTTCGCCTCCCACAGTGTGTCGGTCCACGCTCGTAGGATGCGGCTCGAGAGTGGGAGGTGAGACATGACCGTGCCGTTGTTCGACCTGCCGGGGTTCGATCCCGACCAGACACAGCCGAACCGGTCCCGGCCAGCGGCGGCGGGCGCAGGCCGGCTCGAGTCGCCGGGATCGGTGGCCGGGTCCGCGCACGAGGTGACCTTCCTGCACACGGCCGATTGGCAGTTGGGGATGACGCGGCGCCACCTCGATGCCGACGCCGCGCATGCCTACACCGCCGCGCGCCACGAGGCCGTCGAACGCATCGGCACACTCGCCGCCGAGGTGGACGCCGAGTTCGTGGTGGTGTCCGGGGATGTCTTCGAAGACCATCGGGTGTCGTCGAAGATCATCCGCCGCACCCTCGACGCTCTCGGCGCCTACGGAATCCCCGTATACCTGTTGCCGGGCAACCATGATCCCTTCGACGCGGCGGGGATCTATCGTTCCCGGACCTTTGCGCAGGCGTGCCCGGACAACGTCACGGTGCTTTCGGGTGCAGGTGTGCATCAGGTGCGCGCGGGTGTCGAGCTGATCGCTGCGCCCTGGTCGCACAAGCAGCCGGGAACCGATCTTGTGGCCGCCCAGGTAGCACGTCTCGCGCCTGCCGACGCCATCCGGGTAATGGTGGGGCACGGCGGTGTCGACGCGTTGACCCCGGGCGGCGACGAGGCGCTCATCGGGCTCGCCGCGGTGGAGGCCGCGGTCGACGGTGGCCTGCTCGACTATGTCGCTCTGGGCGATCGGCACTCGGTCACCTCGGTGGGGACCACCGGACGGGTGTGGTACCCGGGTGCACACGAGGTCACCAACTTCGATCACATCGAGCAGGAGCCCGGCCATGTCCTCGCGGTCACCCTGCGCCGTTCCGGTTCGTCGCGCGATGTCGACGTGGTTCCGCATCGGGTGGGGCAGTGGTCATTTCAGACGGTGTCGGCCGACATCGCCGGACTCGCCGACATCGAGGCGTTGCGCCGGCGACTCGACGACATCGACGACAAACCGAGGGTGGTGCTCGGTTTGCGGCTCGTCGGGTCGGTGTCGGTCACGGAGGGGGCAGCGCTCGACGAGTTGCTCGAGGAGGCCGCCGACCGATTCGCCTCGGTCACCCGGCCGGACGGCGCGGAAGATCTCGTGGTGGTCGCCGACGATGGTGACCTAGCCGACCTCGGGGTCGGGGGCTACGTCCGGGAGGCCGCCGAGGAGCTGTTCGACCGCAGCGGATCCACCGACCTCGACGAGGCGCGCAACGCGCGCGATGCGCTGGCCCTGTTGCATCGCCTCACCGGGAGGATTCGATGAGGCTCCATCGGATGCGTCTGCACGAGTACCGGGGTGTCGCCGACCGGGACATCCGGTTCGCCGAACGCGGGGTGACCGTCGTCGAGGGCGCCAACGAGGCGGGCAAATCCTCGATGATCGAGGCTCTTGAGTTGCTGCTCGACGTCCGTGCCGAGAGCAAAGCGGCGAAGGTCCGTGCGATCATGCCGGCCGGCCGTGAGGTGGGTACCGAGGTCGAGGTCGAGATATCCTGCGGCCCTTGGCACTTCACCTACTCGAAGCGGTTCAATCGGCAGCCGGCGACGAATCTGAGCATCCATCGGCCGCGGCCAGAACAGCTCACCGGGCGCGACGCGCACGAACGCGTACTGGAGATCCTGGGCGGACACGCCGATCTCACGCTGTTCCGCGCTCTTCGGTTGTTGCAGGCCGATGACGCGGCCGGTCGTCCGATGGGCGACAGTGCCGCTCTCGCCCGTGCTCTGGATCGGGCTTCGGAGTCCGACGGTGACACAGCGGATTCCGCGTCGGCGGAGGTTGCCGAACAGGCCCTCATCGACGCCGCCGAGGCCGAGTACCGTCGCTACCGGACCTTGGGTCAGGGCCGGCCCACTGGCGAACTCGCCGCCGCGATGCGGACCGCCGACGAGCTCGACAAGCGTTGCCGGACACTTGCCGACGCCCGAGACGCGGTCGACGCCGATGCGCAGCGCCTTCGCAGCCTCCTCGATCGCCGGTCCGAACTCGCGCGCACCCGGGAGTTGCGTGAGGTCGAGCGCGACGAACTCGCGATCAGCTGGACCGAAATCGAGCGTCTACAGACCGAGCAGGCGGCGGCCGACGCCGAGGTGCGGCATCTGCTCACGGCCAGTCAGCTGGCGCAGCGCGATGTCGTCGATCGGGAGCGGGTCGCGGCGCAGATCGCCGCAGCGACGGCCGATGCCGAACGGCTGGGAGCCGGGATCGCCGACCACGATGCACGGGCGCAACGCGCTGAGACCTCGGCGCGACACCTCGAGGACGAGTTGCATGCCGTCCGCGAACGCTGGCAGATGGTCCAGACCGCGTTGTCGGCGGCGCAGTCCGCGCAGCGCGTTCGAGAACAACGTCGCGAACTGCGCGATCTCGATGAACGGCTCGTTGAACTCGATCGCATCGCCGCCGAGTCGTCGACTCTCGACGAGTCGCTGCGGGCCAACACCGTCGATGCGTCCGCGGTCCACACCGCGGTCGACCTGGCGCGGCGTCGTGCGGTGGCTCAGGCGCGGCTGGAAGCGGTCGCGGCGCGCTTCACCGTCGAACCGACCGGTGCGAGCACTGTCACCGTGGATGGTGAGGCCGTGGCCGACACCGCCGATCGGGTGGCCGTGACCGACGCGGTCATAGAGGTCGCCGGAGTGGTCACGGTCACGGTCCGCCCCGGTGCCGACACCGCCGCTCCGGCACAAGAACTCGCAACGGTAGACCATGAGATAGCGGCGTTCTGTGCCACCCACGGGCTCGCCGGCCTCGACGACCATGCGGATCGGGCGCGAGAGCGCGCGAACCTGGTGGAGCGGCGGGCGAGTTCGCAACGACGGGCACGCGAACTCATCGGTGACCGAAGCCACCGTGCCATGGTCGAACGACGTGACGAGCTGCGCACCATCATTGAGACGGAGTCGGCAGGCGCCGACGTTGACCCCGATGACATCGCGTCGCTCGCGGGGACCGAGCGTGAGCTCTCCGAACTGGTGATGTCGGCGGAACGTGCGGTCACACAGCAGCATTCGGCCGCACGGGAGGCCCGCACCGAGGGGCGTATGGCTCGGGAGGAGCGCGAGCGACTGGCTGGCCGCATGGTCGAGCTGGAAGGACGCCGCGCCGAGATGCTCGCGCAACTCAGCGACGATGATGCGCGACGAACGGTGCAGGCCGCGGCCACGCGGCTCGGTGAGGCACGTGACCGGCTCGGTCGACTCGAGACCGAGCTCGCGCGTCTCGACGTCGCCGAGATCGAGTTACGGCGGGAGCGGGTGACCGCCGACCTCGCCGCGATTGCGCGCGAACATGCCGACCTCGAACGCTCCGCCACCGAACTCCGCGCGCGGATCGAGCTCTACCGTGACGAGTCGCGCCTCGACCTGCTCCAGGACGCGACGGCAGAACTCGAGAGTGCCATCGCAGCCCGGGACCGCGTACAGCGGCGTGCCGACGCGGCCGAGCTGCTGTACCGGACGCTCCTGGACAAACGTCAGCAGACACGCACCCGCTACGCCGACCCCTTCGCCCGGCGCCTGGCGGAGCTGGGTGCCCACGTATTCGGAGCGGGAGTGAGTTTCGATGTCGACGACAACCTGGAAGTGGTGTCGCGCACCGTCGATGGCCTCACCATCGCGCACGAGGCATTGTCCGGCGGGGCGCGCGAACAGTTGGCACTGCTCACCCGGCTGGCCTGCGCCACGCTCGTCGACGAGGCCGACGGAGTGCCGGTGCTCCTCGACGACGCACTCGGCTACAGCGATCCGCACCGGATCGCGGCCATGGGAGAGGTGCTCACCGCGGCCGGGCGCGACGCGCAGGTCATCGTGCTGACATGCAGCCCCGACCGATACCGAGGTGTCGACGAGGCCGAGATCGTCGCCGTGTGACGATCGAGGCCCCTCGCGACGCGCCGCCCCGGTTTTGGGATCACCCCGCCGGGTGCGCTACGCTAGCCCTCGCCCGATGAGCCCCCGTAGCTCAGGGGATAGAGCGTCTGCCTCCGGAGCAGAAGGCCATAGGTTCGAATCCTATCGGGGGCACTGTCACATCCCTGCCGACCTCCGGTCGGTGTGCGCCCACTGTGGTTTGAAAGATTTTTGCGCGGGCGCACTGTCACATCCCTGCCGACCTCCGGTCGGTGTGCGATGCACCTGCACGATGCCAATCAATCTTCGATGAACGTTGCCCGGTTTGCCGCGCCGAATCGGGGTCCGCACCGCAAGATTCACCTATGACTACACAAGCCGCCGCTACCGGACCGGATCGGTACTTCGCGGCCACCGTCGACAAGCAGTGCTGGGGATTCATGATCGGATCCGCATTGTTCGCGCTCGGGTCGGCACCCGGGTTCGTTGCATGGGCGGGTTCGTCAGCCGCAAATGTGAGTTTCTTCGTGGGTGCCTGGTTCTTCACCGGTGCTGCGCTGATCCAACTGGTGCTCAGTGGCGACGCCACCACCGAGGTATCCGGACGAAAACACATTCGCACCGAATGGCTTTCGTCGGCAACGCAGTTCGGTGGAACCCTGTTGTTCAACGTGAGCACCGCAGCGGCCCTGCACGCGGACACCGTCGTGCAGGAGAGGCGGCAGGTCTGGACGCCGGACGCTGCGGGATCGGTCGCCTTCTTGGTGAGCGGGGTGCTTGCAGTGCTGGTGTTCGCCCACGCGGTGCGGATCTGGGCGCCGGGACGACGAGAGTGGTGGGCGGTGCAGATCAACCTGCTCGGCTGCATCGCCTTCGGGGTCTCCGCGGTCGGCGCATACGTGGATTCCACCGGGGTGGTGATCAGCCAGTCGGTGGCCAACACCGGGACGTTCGTCGGGGCGGTGTGCTTCTGGCTGTCCGCCGCCCTGACGCTTCCGCGCTGGGACCAGGATTGACCGTCGGTCACGTCCGATTCAGTTCATCGGCAGGGGCTGTGCGCCACGTTCGCCGATCAGCGCGGTGAGGATCGCGATCTCCTTGGTCTGAGTGCGCTGCATGCCGGCGGCGAGGGCACGAACGTAGTCCTCGGAGACCTGGTCGGGGTCGGTCGCGTACTCCATCATCTCGATCCCGCCCTCGTGATGGCGCAGCATGAGCTGCAGGAAGTAGACGTCGGTGTCGGCGCCCTGTGTCGACCGCAAGCGGTCCATCTCGGCCGGGGTGGCCATCCCGGGCATCGGGGGCTCGGCGGATGGAACTGCGGGCATCGCATCCTCGGGCGCCATGCCTGCGCCGTCGTGCGCCGCGGAATGCTCGTCGGAGGTGCCGTGCTCGCGCCCGTCGGAGGTGCCGTGGCCGCTGTCTGTGCCGTGGTCGTGCGGGGTGCCCGACGACGCCGCCGAGTCGCTCATCTCGTGACCCATCCACGCCATCGGGCTGCTCGGGTTGATCAGAGGTTGACCCCACGTCGTCAGCCACGACTGCATCTGCCCGATCTCGTTGCTCTGCGTGGTCAGGATGTCGAAGGCCATGCTGCGGACCTGCGGGTCGGTACCGTTCTCGAGTTCGATCGCCGCCATCTCGACTCCCTGCTCATGGTGGCGGATCATGTCCTGGGCGAACCCGACCGCAGCGGAATCGGTCGCGGGCGCCGCGTCGGACTCCGCGTCGTCGCTGTGCAGCATGGACGCGATAAGCAGGCCCAGCCCCATCCCCACGAGGAGCACAGCCACCGTGGCCAGGGTGCTCAGCAACATCCTGCGTGATGCGGCAGCTGATTCCGGATCAGGTGCCCGGTCCTCGCGGTCGGTTCCGTGGGCGTCGTGCGCCCCGTCGTTCATACCGTCACCGTCGTTCATACCGTCACCGTCGGTCATGGCGTACCCGTTGCGTCGGTCGGCGCCTGTGCGCCGGTGCCCATGTCCTGACCGGCGCCCGACGTCGCGCCGGTCCCGTCCATCTGCACTGCGTCAGGGCCGGGTTGGCCCTCGTCGGCAGCCGGCGGGTCGCTCGGGTCGAAGGCCCCCGGGATGGCGGCACAGGCGGCCTGCGTCTCGGGGAACGCCGCGGCGGCCGGATTCTCTGAGTAGACGCCGGGCGTGGTGTTGCGTCGCAAGGCGGTGATGAACTGGTCGACGCGCGGATCGTCGGCGGTATCGAGCTTCAGCTGATGTCCCCAGCTCTGCAGTGAGATCGCCTGGTCCAGGCCCGGATACGGCGATATGAACAGGAACTGTTCACCACTGACCTTCTTCGTCAGCACGTCGAGGTCCGCGTCGCTGATCGTGTCCGGGTTGTAGGCGATCCACACCGCGCCGTGCTCGAGCGCATGTACGGCGTTCTCCGAGCGCAATGCGTCCGGGTACACGATGCCGGTGCAGGTGGCCCAGACCTCGTCGTGCGGGCCGCCGAATGGCGGCGACTGGTCGTAGGCCACGCGCTGGTCGGCCCGCACGTGCTGAGCGGCCTGGTAATAGATCTTGGTGACGCCATCGATCGCGTCGGACGGGTCCGGGTTCTGCGCCGATGGCACGAACTCCGCAACCGTCTGCGGTTTGAGTTCTTGGGCTTCCTGCTGGTCGCGGAACTTCGGCAGCAGGTACCAGATCAGACCACCGATCAGCGCGAGCACCAGCACGATGGCCCCGACGATCATCCAGTCGATGCCGCGCCGGGCACCCGATCCTCGGCCGGCCTTGGGGACGTTGGCTCCCGGGGTGCGCGCCATAGCTCTCTTTCACCGATCTCATTCGCCGCCGAACGTCGATCTCCCCGCGGCGGCGGGGAGATCGGCACAGCGACGGCCAGTCTACGCAACGTCGGAAATGCCGGTTTTCGCCCACGCGCACGCCGGGCAGGCGGAGGCGATTATCCCTGCGGGGACATGGGCCAATAGGATGATGTTCCGTGACTCCCGCCGACCTCGCTGCGCTGCTGCGCACGGTGACCGTGACCGTCGTCCGCGACCGCGGGCTCGATGATGCGGCCGTGCCCGAATCCGTCGTGGTCGAGCGGCCGCGCCACGCTGACCACGGCGATTATGCGACCAACATCGCGCTGCGGCTCGGCAAGAAGCTCGGTGTGGCACCGCGCGACCTCGCCGGCTGGCTGGCCGACGCGTTCGCCGCTACCGACGGCATCGCGAAAGCCGAGGTCGCCGGGCCGGGCTTTGTGAACATCTGGCTGGCGGCAGCCGCGCAGAATTCCGTGGTCGCCTCGGTGTTGGACAGTGCCGCGGGCTACGGCCGCGGCGACGATCTCGCCGGACGACGCATCAACCTCGAGTTCGTGTCGGCCAATCCGACCGGGCCCATCCATCTGGGCGGCACCCGGTGGGCGGCTGTCGGCGACGCCCTCGGCAGAGTACTCGCGGCACGCGGTGCCGCGGTCACCCGCGAGTACTACTTCAACGATCACGGCACGCAGATCGATCGCTTCGCCCGTTCACTGGAGGCGTCGGCACGTGGGGAGGCCACCCCGGAGGACGGCTATGCCGGCGACTACATCGCCGAGATCGCGGCCCATGTTCTCGCGCAGGTGCCTGATGTGCTCGACCAGCCCGATGCGCAGCGGCTCGAGACGTTCCGGTCCGTCGGGGTCGAGTCGATGTTCGACCACATCAAGACCAGCCTGCACGACTTCGGCACCGACTTCGACGTCTACACCCACGAGAACAAGATGTTCACGTCCGGGCTGGTCGACGAGTGTATCGGCGAGTTGAAGGCCAACGGCAACCTCTACGAGGCCGACGGCGCCTGGTGGCTGCGGTCCAGCGACTTCGGCGACGACAAAGACCGCGTGGTCATCAAGAGCGACGGCGACGCCGCCTATATCGCCGGTGACATCGCGTACTACAAGGACAAGCGCAACCGCGGCTTCGACCTCTGCATCTACATGCTCGGCGCCGATCATCACGGCTACATCAGCCGATTGAAGGCCGCAGCGGCGGCGCTCGGTGACGACCCGGCGAGCGTCGAGGTGCTCATCGGCCAGATGGTCAATCTGGTCCGCGACGGCACACCGGTGCGCATGAGCAAGCGGGCGGGCACCGTCATCACCCTCGACGACCTCGTCGACGCGGTGGGAACCGACGCCGCACGATATGCGCTGATCCGCTCGTCGGTCGACGTCAACATCGACATCGACCTCGACTTGCTGCGCAAGCAGTCCAACGACAATCCGGTGTACTACGTGCAATACGCACACGCCCGGTTGTCGGCGTTGTCGCGCAACGCCGCCGATCTGGGGTTGACGATGTCGACCTCGCATCTGGATCTGCTCGACGACCCCGCCGAAGGCGACCTGATCCGCACCATCGGCGACTTCGACGAGGTGGTGGCGACCGCCGCGGAACTGCGTGAACCACATCGGATCTGTCGGTACCTGGAGAGTCTCGCTGGCGCCTATCACCGGTTCTACGCCCGGTGCCGTGTGCTCCCGCAGGGCGACGAACCCGCCGCCGACATCCACGCCGCGCGGCTGGCGTTGTGCGATGCGACCCGTCAGGTGATCGCCAACGGGCTCGACCTGGTCGGCGTCAGCGCACCGGAGCGGATGTGAACGCGCACCCCGCCGGACCCCGGCATGCCGAGATGTTGGCCGCACCGCATCTCGCCGAGCGGCCCAACGACCCCGCCGAACTCGCGACGATCCCGGCGCACGTGTGGCCGCGCAACGCTGTGCGTCGCGACACCGGTGAGGTCGAAATCGCCGGAGTCGGCGTGGCGGAACTCGCCGACACCTACGGCACTCCGCTGTTCATCGTCGACGAGGCGGACTTCCGATCCCGCTGCGCCGACATGCTCGCGGCGTTCGGCCCCTACGGCCGCGTGCACTACGCGTCGAAAGCCTTCCTGAGTACCCAGATCGCCCGGTGGGTGGACGAGGAGGGGCTGTCGCTGGACGTGTGCACCGGCGGTGAGTTGGCCATCGCCCGGCACGCCGGTTTCCCGCCGGAGCGAATCGCCCTGCACGGCAACAACAAGAGCGTCGAGGAACTGGCGCTGGCACTCGACATGGGAGTCGGGCACATCGTTCTCGATTCGATGGTCGAGATCGAGCGGCTCGACGAGCTCGCCGGTGCGCGCGGGGTGGTCGCCGATGTACTCGTCCGGGTCACCGTGGGTGTGGAGGCGCACACCCACGAGTTCATCTCGACCGCGCACGACGACCAGAAGTTCGGGTTTGCGCTTGCCGGGGGAGTGGCGATGGCGGCCGTGCGCCGGGTCTTCGCCACCGACAACCTGCGCCTGGTGGGTCTGCACAGCCACATCGGCTCGCAGATCTTCGACATGGACGGCTTCGAGGTCGCTGCCCACCGCGTCTTGGGCCTGCTCAAAGACGTCGTCGCCGAATTCGGTGTCGACAAGACGTCCCAGCTGTCGATCGTCGATCTCGGTGGCGGACTGGGTATCTCGTATCTCCCGGAAGACGACCCGCTGCCGATCGGTGACGTCGCGGAGACTCTCGCGGACATCGTGCGGCGCGAGTCGGCCGCTGTCGGCCTCCCGATGCCCACCCTCGCCGTGGAGCCGGGTCGCGCGATCGCCGGTCCCGGGACGGTCACCCTGTACCGCGTGGGCACGGTCAAGGATGTGACGGTCGGCAAGAACCTCACCCGCCGATACGTCTCCGTCGACGGTGGCATGAGTGACAACATCAGGACCGGGCTGTATCAGGCCGAATACGACATTCGCCTGGTGTCGCGGGTCTCCGAGGCGCCCGCAGTGGTCAGTCGAGTGGTCGGTAAACACTGCGAGAGCGGCGATATCGTGATCAAGGACTGTTGGCTGCCGGGCGATGTCGGTCCGGGCGACCTCGTCGCCGTCGCCGCAACCGGGGCGTACTGCTATTCGATGTCGAGCCGCTACAACATGGTGTTGCGTCCCGCAGTGACCTCGGTGCGCGCCGGATCGGCCCGAATGATGTTGCGCCGTGAGACCATCGACGACTTCCTCGCCTTGGAGGTGACCGAATGAACCCGACCCCAGATCGCACCATCGGCGTGGCCGTGCTCGGCATGGGAAATGTAGGTGCCGAAGTGGTGCGCATCATCGCCGACAATGCCGATGATCTGCGATCCCGCGTGGGTGCGCCGGTGGAGTTGCGCGGCGTGGCGGTGCGCGACCTGAGCAAACCCCGCAAGGTCGCCCAGGAGCTGCTGACCGACGATCCGGACGCGCTGGTGGCCCGCGACGACGTGGACATCGTGGTGGAACTCATGGGCGGGATCGACCCGGCCCGCGGTCTCATCCGTACGGCACTGGAGCACGGCAAGTCGGTGGTCACCGCGAACAAGGCGCTGTTGGCCGAGTACACCGGCGAACTCGCCACCGCGGCAGCCGATGCGAAGGTGGATCTGTACTTCGAGGCAGCCGTCGCCGGCGCGATCCCGGTGGTGCGCCCGCTGATGCAGTCGCTGGCCGGTGACACCGTCGAACGGGTGGCCGGAATCGTGAACGGCACCACCAACTTCATCCTCAGTGCGATGGACGAGACGGGCGCCGACTACGCCGACACCCTGGCCGAGGCCGGCCGACTCGGATACGCGGAGGCCGACCCGACGGCCGACGTGGAGGGCTACGATGCCGCCGCCAAGGCGGCCATCCTCGCGTCCATCGCCTTCCATACCCGGGTCACCGCGGCCGACGTGCACCGCGAGGGCATCACCTCGGTCTCCGCGGCCGACCTGGTCGCGGCCAAGAAGTTCGATTGCACGGTCAAGCTGCTGTCGATCTGTGAGCGCGTCCACGACGCGGACGGGCGGCAGCGGATCTCGGCGCGCGTGTATCCGGCACTGATCCCGCTGACCCACCCGTTGGCCACCGTCAACGGTGCGTTCAACGCGGTTGTGGTGGAAGCCGAGAACGCCGGACGATTGATGTTCTACGGTCAGGGCGCCGGTGGCGCACCCACCGCGTCGGCGGTGTTGGGCGACATGGTGATGGCGGCTCGCAACAAGGTGCACGGTGGCCGCGGTCCGCTGGAGTCGACGTACGCGTCGCTCCCGATCGCGCCGGTCGACGATGTACAGACGCGCTACTACATCTCGATGAAGGTGGCTGACCGGGCCGGCGTGCTGGCGCAGGTCGCCGGTGAGTTCACCAAGCGTTCCGTCTCGATCGCCGCGGTCCGGCAGGAGGGTGCGGGCGACGACGCGCGGCTGATCCTGGTGACCCACCGCGCGCCCGACCGAGCGCAGTCGGAATGCGTTGCCGCACTCGAAGACATGGATGCAGTGCTCAAAGTGTCGAGCGTTCTGCGATTGGAAGGAACCGATGACTGACGTGACCCCGGTGCACCGGCAGTGGCCCGGATTGATCGAGGCCTACCGTGATCGACTCCCGGTCGGTGACGACTGGCGCGTCGTCACCCTGCTGGAGGGTGGGACGCCGCTCATCGCCGCGCCGCACCTGTCGGAGATCACCGACTGCGAGGTGTACCTCAAGGTCGAGGGGCTCAACCCGACCGGGTCGTTCAAAGACCGCGGGATGACCATGGCCGTCAGTACCGCGGTCAACAACGGCAAGACCGCCGTGTTGTGCGCATCGACCGGCAACACCTCGGCGTCTGCTGCCGCATACGCCACGCGGGCCGGGATCACCTGCGCGGTTCTGATCCCCGAGGGCAAGATCGCGATGGGCAAGCTTGCGCAGGCCGTCATGCACGGTGCCAAGATCATCCAGGTCCAGGGCAACTTCGACGACTGCCTGGAGCTCGCACGTAAGGCGACCGCGGAGTTCGGCGAGATCGAACTGGTCAATTCGGTCAACCCGTCCCGGATCGAGGGGCAGAAGACCGCCGCGTTCGAGATCGTCGACGTGCTCGGTCGCGCTCCCGACGTCCACGCGCTTCCGGTGGGCAATGCGGGCAACATCACCGCGTACTGGAAGGGCTACACCGAGTACCACCGCGACGGTGTGAGTGGGTCGGTACCGCGCATGCTGGGTGTGCAGGCCGCCGGGGCCGCGCCGTTGGTCGATGGTGCACCGGTCAAGGAGCCGGAGACCATCGCCACCGCCATCCGGATCGGTTCGCCGGCGAGCTGGAACCAGGCGGTCGCCGCCAAGGAGGAATCCTCCGGACAGTTCCGGGCCGCCACCGACGAGAAGCTGCTCGAGGCCTATCGTCTCATCGCCGGGCGCGAGGGTGTGTTCGTGGAGCCGGCATCGGCGGCCGGTGTCGCCGGTCTGCTCGCCGCACGCGCCGACGGCTGGGTCGCGGCCGGCTCGACGGTGGTCTGCACGGTGACCGGTAACGGTCTCAAGGATCCGGACACCGCGCTGTCCGGGATGCCGGAAGTGGAGGCGATCCCCGTGGACCCGGTGGCCGTGGCCGATGCGCTCGGTGTCCGCTGAGTCCCCGGGTGTGGACACCGCGATGACCGATGAGACGGCCGTCAGTGACGCCAGAGTGCTGATCCCCGAAGGAATTTCGGTGCGCGTGCGGGTTCCCGCGTCGAGCGCGAACCTGGGGCCGGGATTCGACTGCCTGGGCGTGGCGCTGGGGATCTACGACGAACTGATCGTGGAGACGACCGCATCCGGGGTCGAGGTCGAGGTGATCGGCGAAGCCGCCCTGGAGGTCCCGCGTGACGCCTCACATCTGGTGGCGCGCGCCATCTTCCGCGGCCTCGATGCGGCAGGTGCGGTGGCC
Organism: Gordonia aquimaris; assembly: GCF_026262595.1. Lineage (NCBI taxonomy): Bacteria > Bacillati > Actinomycetota > Actinomycetes > Mycobacteriales > Gordoniaceae > Gordonia > Gordonia aquimaris. The sequence continues at coordinate 113,269 of NZ_JAPKFM010000012.1, forward strand.
GGTGGGTTGAAGCTGCGGTGTGTCAACGCGATTCCGCATTCACGCGGATTGGGGTCCTCGGCGGCCGCGGCCGTCTCCGGTCTCGCCGCGGCCTCGGGCCTGTTGGAAGGTGCGGGGGTGCGCGACGCCTTCGACGCCGACGAGATGGTGCAGCTGTCCTCGGAATTCGAAGGACACCCGGACAATGCGGCCGCAAGTGTGCTCGGTTCGGCCGTGGTGACCTGGATCGAACATGGGGCCCACCAGAACCGCTACCGCGCACGACGACTGGTGGTGCACCCGGACATCACTGCGACGGTGTTCGTGCCCGATACCGAGTCGTCGACCTCGGTGACGCGTGGCCTGCTGCCGGAATCGGTGCCGCGACGCGATGCGGTGTTCAACGTCAGCCGTGCGGCGTTGGCCGTGGTGGCGCTCACCTCCGATCCCACGGCATTGTTCGCCGCCACCGAGGATCGACTGCATCAGGACTACCGGGCCGACGCGATGGCCCCTACCGCCGGCCTCGTTGCGCAACTGCGCGCACGTGGCCTGGCTGCGACCGTCTCCGGCGCTGGGCCCACTGTGCTCGTGTTGTCGGCCGGACCGGTTCCCGCAGACGCGCGCGACATCGCGCTTGCTTCCGGATACGTACCGTCGACGGTGGCCATCGCCGGGGGAGTCGAGATCACGCGGCCATCCTGAGGCCCTACATCCGATGCGTGTCCGATCCGACGCGCGTCCGATGCGGTTGTGCCGACACGGACGACTCGGGTCGTCGCGCATGAGCGAGCTCTGGGGCATCGGGAAGAATTGGAACCGTCGGTATGTTGCCCGTATCATCCGGACGAGTTACGATGAACGGGTCTAGCCGCGCAGGCTTGTCTTGCCGTGCTCCTCTCCGATCTACGATCCAGGCTGCTGGCCCGGTGCCGGTCGCATGATCTTCTGTCAGGAGTCGCCGAGCACGTCCATCGGACACACCGGAGCGGACCACATTTCTTCTGACCGTCTTCTGAGGAGAATCCCAGGGACATCTCCGACGGGGACGAAGCCCGCCGAATGCGGCGGGGTGACAAAGGAACCCCGGCGAGCCCACGCTCTGCTCGGGGGAACGAAAGGACATCCGTGACGGAAACGGACCTGATCACCGCACCAGCATCCTCAAACAGCGAGGATTCCTCGCCTGCGGTGAGTTCGACCACACGTGGCTCCTCGACCCGCGCCCGTAGTGGGCTGTCCGGGATGGTGCTCACAGAGCTACGTGCACTCGCCGGTGAACTCGGCATCAAGGGCACCTCCGGTATGCGCAAGGGCGACCTGATCGCCGCCATCAAGGAACGTCAGGCCTCCTCCGACGCAGCCCAGAAGGGTGAGTCGGGTCAGTTGAGCCTCGCCGAGGAAGAGTCGGCGCCGGCCAAGGGGCGGGGACGTCGTCCCAAGGCGGAGGCGCCGACCAGCACCGAGTCCGACTCCGACCAGGTCGCGGTGAAGGACGGCGAGACCCCGGCGCGGGGTCGTCGACGCGCTCGCGCTGCAGCCGAGGAATCGGGTAGCGAGGCCACCGCCGACACGGCGGCGGGCAATGGGGAGGTCGCCGCGAAGTCGACCGACGCCGAGTCGAAGCGACCCAAGGACGCCGAGGCCGCACCCACCGCCGGCGCTGACGAATCCGGTGATGACCAGCGCAATCGCGGGCGCAACCGCAATCAGAACAGCCCCAACCGGAACCAGAACCGGGACTCGCAGGGCGGCCGCGACAACAACAACCAGCGCGACAACCGGGACGGCCAGGGCAACCAGGGTGGTCAGAACAACCGGGATCAGCGCAACAACCGCGACGACGACGGTGACGGAGACGGCAGCGGCCGCGGCCGGCGGGGACGCCGGTTCCGGGAACGTCGCCGCGGGCGTGACCGTGACTCGTCGGGCGGTGCGGAACCCCAGGTCTCCGAGGACGATGTGCTGCAGCCCGTCGCCGGCATCCTCGACGTGCTCGACAACTACGCATTCGTGCGTACTTCGGGCTATCTCGCGGGTGCGAACGACGTGTACGTATCGATGAACATGGTCCGGAAGAACGGCCTGCGCCGGGGTGACGCCATCACCGGTGCGGTCAAGGTGCCCCGCGAGGGCGAGCAGCCCAACCAGCGCCAGAAGTTCAACCCGCTCGTCCGGTTGGACTCGGTGAACGGCACCGACATCGACACCGCGAAGAAGCGCCCCGAGTTCGGCAAACTGACGCCGCTGTACCCTAATCAGCGGCTGCGTCTGGAGACCACCCCCGAGCGGCTCGACACCCGGGTCATCGACCTGATAATGCCCATCGGCAAGGGACAACGTGCGCTGATCGTGTCGCCGCCGAAGGCAGGCAAGACGACGATTCTGCAGGACGTCGCGAACGCGATCACCATCAACAACCCGGAATGCCATCTGATGGTGGTGCTCGTCGACGAGCGTCCCGAAGAGGTCACCGACATGCAGCGCTCGGTGAAGGGCGAGGTCATCGCGTCGACGTTCGACCGTCCGCCGTCAGATCACACGTCGGTCGCCGAACTCGCGATCGAGCGTGCCAAGCGGCTGGTGGAGAACGGCAAAGACGTGGTGGTGCTGCTCGACTCGATCACCCGACTCGGGCGCGCCTACAACAACGCATCCCCGGCATCGGGTCGCATCCTCTCCGGCGGTGTCGACTCGACCGCGCTCTATCCGCCGAAGCGGTTCCTCGGCGCGGCACGCAACATCGAGCACGGCGGATCGCTGACGATCATCGCGACGGCGATGGTCGAGACCGGCTCCACGGGCGACACGGTCATCTTCGAGGAGTTCAAGGGAACCGGCAATGCCGAGCTGAAGCTCGATCGTAAGATCGCCGAACGCCGAGTCTTCCCCGCGGTCGACGTGAACCCGTCCGGTACTCGCAAGGACGAACTCCTGCTGTCGCCGGAGGAGTTCCAGATCGTGCACAAGCTGCGCCGTGTGCTGTCGGGTCTGGACTCCCAGCAGGCCATCGACCTGTTGATCAGCCAGCTGAAGAAGACCAAGTCGAACGTGGAGTTCCTGATGCAGGTCCAGAAGACCGCGCCGGGAGCGATGAACGACGACTAGTCCCACCCGTCGGCGCGAGGGATCACCACAGCTGCCGGTTGACGCGATCGAAGCGTCAACCGGCAGCTGTGTCGTCTAGCCCGTCAGTAGACGTCGCGCACGTAGCGCTTGGTGCGCCGCAGTTCGTCCACGACGCCGTGGGCTGCGGTCGTCGACAGCCCGCCGTGCTCGGCGATGATGTCGAGCAACGCGGTATCGACATCGGGGGCCATCCGGGTCGCGTCTCCACAGACGTATATGTGCGCCCCTTCCGACAGCCACGCGTAGAGCGCCGCGCCCTGTTCCCGCATCCGGTCCTGAACGTAGATCTTGTGCTCCTGATCACGGGAGAAAGCCAGGTCGACGCGGCTCAGCAGGCCGTCGGCGACGAAGCCCTCGATCTCGTCGGCGTAGATGTGATCGTGTTCGCGGTGTCTGTCGCCGAAGAACAGCCAGTTGCCACCGCTGGCCCGGCGGGCCGCACGTTCGTGCAGGAATGCGCGGAACGGCGCGATACCGGTGCCCGGGCCGATCATGATGGCCTTGATGTCATCGGGTGGCAGACGGAAGGCGCGGTTGGCCGAAACGAACACGTCGACCTCGGTGCCCGCCGGTCGGCGGTCGGCGACGAAGGTCGAGCATGTGCCGCCGCGGCGTCGGTCGGCTCCGTCATGACGCACAGTGGCCATCGTCAGGTGGACGGTCGAGCCATGTACCAGCGGACTCGACGAGACCGAGTACTGCCGGTGCACGAGTGGACGCAATTGGGCGATCAGTTCCTCGGGGGCGATGACCACCGAGCGGTCGACCTCGAGCAGATCGAGGACGTCTTTGCCGGCCAGCCAGGCATCGCGGGCATCCCGGGCGACGTCGTCGGCGACAAGGCTGTTCAGCTCGGGGTTGCCGGTCCGGCACGCGATCAGTCGCAGCAGATCTTCCGGCGCGGTGCAGACCTCGTATCCATGGGTCAGTGCTTCGCAGAGCGCTCGGGTGGTGCGGCGATCGGCGACGGGGGTGTCGGGTGCGACGCCCAACCGATCGATGATCCGGGCGACCACGTCCGGGTCGTTCACCGGCCAGACGTTGATGCCATCACCGGGCTGATACTCGATCCCGCTGTCACCGAGCGAGAGCACGATGTGGCGGACCTCCTTGTCCGAACCCGGACCGGACAGCACGGTGTTCGCCACCACCGTCGCCCGATAGGGGTTCTTCCTCGACCACTTCGACCTCACACGCGTCGGTACGTGGCGGGAGCTCGATTCGCGCAGCACCGGGGGAGAAGAACTGTCGAGCGGCATGGGATCCTCGCGGGTTGGCCCGTTCGTCGCGGGCGGTGTGCGATGCCCGGAAGGCATCGTGAGTTAGGTATGCCTAAGCACGGTAGTTCATATGGCGTGCGGGAATGAACGCGGTGGGGGTCGCGTTGGTGCCGAAGGATCGCGCGATGACCGCGTGGATCGTGCAGTGGTGTTGGGTCCGGAACGGATTTCTTCGCTGCGGGATCCGCGTGGCATACTGAGCGGTCGAGTCCGGTTCCGGTTCACACCGTCGATCCCCGACGGTGACCCGGCGACCACAGAAAGGGACAACCAGATGAAGCAGGGAATCCATCCCGAGTACGCGACGACCACAGTCGTCTGCGGTTGCGGCAACACCTTCGAGACCCGCAGCACCGCGGACAACGGACGTATCAACGTCGAGGTCTGCTCGCAGTGCCACCCGTTCTACACCGGTAAGCAGAAGATCCTCGACACCGGCGGCCGTGTTGCCCGCTTCGAGAAGCGCTACGGCAAGCGGACCAAGAACGCCGACGCCAAGTAGCTGTACCGACGACGCCCACCGCGCGCGTGCGATGCACGCCGGGTGGGCGTCGTTGTCATTTCGGCGATCGATGTCGCCGTTTCTCGATTCAGATTCGATCTCAGGGAGAAGTGAGGTCCCGTGACCACGCAGAGTCCGTCGGCGATCGACGACATCCTCGCCGAACATGCGGGCCTGGAGGCGCAACTCGCCGACCCGTCATTGCATGACGATCCCACCGCTGCCCGCCGGGTCGGGAAACGGTTCGCCGAGCTCGCGCCGATCATGGCGACCTATCGTCGGCTCGAGGCAGCCCGCGACGACCTCACCGCCGCGCGGGAACTCGCCGCCGACGACGCCTCCTTCGCCGAGGAGCTGCCGGCGCTGGAGGCGAGCGTCGCCGAGCTGGACGCCACGCTCACCGACCTGCTCGCCCCCCGCGACCCGCATGACGGTGACGACGTGGTGCTCGAGATCAAGTCGGGCGCAGGTGGTGAGGAGTCGGCGCTGTTCGCCTCCGACCTGGCACGGATGTATCTCAAGTACTGCGAGCGACGGGGCTACAAGGTACAGGTCCTCGGGGTCACCGAGAGTGATCTGGGTGGTTACAAAGAGGCGACCATCTCCATCAAGGCCAAAGAGCAGCTGCGCGACGGAGTCTGGTCTCGTCTGAAGTTCGAGGGTGGCGTGCACCGCGTCCAGCGGGTCCCGGTCACCGAGTCCCAGGGACGAATCCACACCTCGGCCGCAGGTGTGCTCATCTACCCTGAGCCCGAAGAGGTCGAACAGGTCCAGATCGACGAGAACGATCTGCGCGTCGACGTCTACCGGTCTTCGGGTAAAGGCGGCCAGGGCGTCAACACCACCGACTCCGCGGTCCGGCTCACCCATCTGCCGACCGGCATCGTGGTGACCTGTCAGAACGAGCGATCCCAGCTGCAGAACAAGGCGCGTGCGATGCAGGTGCTCGCTGCTCGGCTGCAGCTCGCCGCCGAAGAGGAGGCCGAGGCCGCCGCAGCCGAGGGACGCGCCGCGCAGATCCGGACGGTGGACCGTTCCGAGCGCATCCGCACCTACAACTTTCCGGAGAACCGCATCTCCGATCACCGGATCGGTTACAAGGCCAACAATCTCGATGCGGTGCTCGGAGGCGACATGGATGCGTTGCTCGATGCGCTGATCGCCGCCGACCGTCAGGCGCGACTCGAGGCCGAGTGAGTCGATGAGTCAACCGGATGGCGGGTCGGTCGGCGCTCGCCCGGTGGCGGCCGAACTCCGATGGGCGGCACAGCGTCTGGCCGAAGCCGGGGTGGACAGCCCCCGCGCCGACGCCGAGTGGTTGCTGTGCGATGCACTGGGGTGTGACCGCGGGCGCCTGCTGCTCGTCGATGCCGTGTCCGACAACGCCCGGGCCCGATTCCACCACGCCGTTGCGCAGCGCGCGGAGCGAATCCCGTTGCAGCACATCACTGGTACTGCAGCCTTCGGGCCTGTCGATCTCTCCGTGGGGCCGGGCGTCTTCACTCCGCGGCCAGAAACCGAGTTCCTGGCCGATTGGGCGGCCCGCGCGCTGGCGGACACCGCCGGGACGCAACTGGTGGACCTGTGCAGCGGTAGCGGTGCGCTGGCGATCGCGGTGGCGACGCTGGTGCCGAGTGTGCGGGTGACCGCCGTCGAGTATTCGCCACGCGCGCTGCACTGGTTGCGGCGCAACGTCGATGCGGCCGCCGCCGACATCGCCGCGCGGATCTCGGTGTGCTGCGCCGATGTCACAGATGCCGAACAGATGCTCGAGCTCATCGCCCCGGCCGGCGTCGACGTCGTGGTGGCCAATCCGCCCTATGTGCCGGACGGTCACACGATCGCGCCGGAGGTGGCCCACGATCCACCCGAGGCGGTCTTCGCCGGACCCGACGGCATGACGGTGATCGAACCGATGGTGCCGATCGTTGCCGATCTGCTGCGACCCGGCGGATATGTCGGGATCGAGCATGACGACACCACATCGGTGTCGGTGCTGACCGCGCTGGAGTCGACCGGGCAGTTCGTCGATGTGCGCGCACATGCCGACCTCGCCGGTCGTCTGCGCTTCGCGACGGGACGGCGGGCCGACGGTCGCACCCCGCAGGCCCGTGGGAAGATGGCCGGGTGAGCACGGTATTCGATTGCGGTGAACCGGACACCAGGGCGGCGGGCATCCGCGCGGCCGTCGGCGCGGCGAAAGCCGGTCGGCTGGTGGTGCTGCCGACCGACACCCTTTACGGGATCGGTTGCGATGCATTCGACTCCGACGCGGTCGCGTCGCTGCTGGCTGCCAAGGGGCGTGGGCGCGACATGCCGGTCCCGGTTCTGGTCGGATCGTGGCACACGATCGACGGCCTGGTGCTGTCGGTGTCGACCGCCGCGCGTGACCTCGTGGAGGCATTCTGGCCGGGTGGCCTGAGTCTGGTGGTGGCGCAGGCGCCGTCGCTGGCCTGGGACCTCGGTGACACCGACGGCACGGTGATGCTCCGGATGCCGCTGCATCCGGTGGCGATCGACCTGCTCCGCGAGGTCGGCCCGATGGCCGTTTCGAGTGCCAACGTCTCCGGGCGTTCACCGGCCACCACGGCCGACGAGGCGCGCGAGCAACTCGGCGAGGCCGTCTCGATCTACCTCGACGGCGGGCCGGCGGCCGCGGCGCAGGCATCGACCATCGTCGACCTTTCCGGCGCCACCCCGCGGATTCTGCGGGAGGGTGCAGTGCCCACGCAGGCCATCGCCGAGGTGCTCGACCTCGACGCCGATGTGCTGACCGCGCACTGATCCATGGCGGGTTCGCTCTCCGATCCGCAGGTCGCGGATCTGCTGGAACGTGAGACCCGGCGTCGCGATTCGACGCTGCAGCTGCTCGCCGGGGAGACGCCGGCGAGTCCCGCGGTGCGCGCGGCGCTCACCTCCGACCTCGGCGCCAAGTATGCCGAGGGGTACCCGGGCGCGCGGTATCACGGCGGGTGTTCGGTCGCCGATGAGGTGGAGAACCTCGCCATCGAACGCGCAGCAGCACTGTTCGGAGCCGACTACGTCAACGTCCAGCCGCTGTCGGGGAGTATTGCCGGACTGTCGGTGTACGCCGCCTTCGCGCAGCCGGGCGATCCGATTCTGGCACTCGGGTTGCGCTACGGTGGTCATCAGACGCACGGGTCCCGGGCCAACTTCTCTGGTCGCTGGTTCGCGCCGATCCACTACGGTGTGCGGCGCTCCGACGAACGGATCGACTACACCGAATTGCGTGACCTCGCGCTGCTGCACCGACCGCGGATCATCGTCGCCGGCGCTTCCTCGCACTCGCGGTCGTTCGATTTTGCCCTGCTGCGCACCATCGCCGACGAGGCCGAGGCGATCCTGTGGGTGGACGCCGCGCATCTGGCGGGTCTGGTCGCCGGCGGGGTCGTGGATTCTCCGCTACCACACGCCGACGTCGTGACCCTGTCGACGCACAAGGTGCTGCAGGGCCCCCGGGGCGGCATGATCCTCGCCCGGGACGAGCACCGTGCGGTCCTGCAGAAGGCGGTGCATCCGTTCGTGCAGGGAGGTCCCTCGATGAACTCGATCGCCGCGAAGGCGGTGTGTCTGCGCGAGTCGGGCGGCGAGGGCTTCGCGCAGTACGCCGCGGCGACGGTGACCTCCGCGCAGCGACTCGGCGAGGCACTGACCGCCGCGGGACTGCGCGTCGTCAGCGGCGGCACTGACCTGCATCTCGCCGTTGTCGACGTGTCGGAACGGGGACTCACTGGCATCGAGGCCCAACGCAGACTGGCCTCGGCCGGGATCGTGGTGGACCGGGCGGTCCTGCCATTCGACAGCCGGCCCGTGACCGAGGGGTCCGCGATCAGGTTCGGGACGCCGTGCGCCGTACTCGCGGGCCTCGGACCCGATGCGATGGGCGACGTGGCCGACTGGATGACACGCGCACTCGCGGTGGACGTCGGGGCCACCCAACACGCCGACATCCGCCACGAAATCCAGCTCCGGCTCGGCGGGTAGCGTGAAGACGGTGTTCGATACCGTCGCCGGCCTCCCCGGACTGTCGCCGGGCGCCCCGGGGGTCGGCGTCCAGGTGATGGCTTCGTCGGTGGTCGACACCGGTGGTGCCGGTGTGCCGTTGCGTGAGCTGGCGCTCGTCGCGTTGACGGCCGCCGCGGTCACCTACCTGTTGACCTCGTTGGTGCGGGTGTTCGCGATCCGCGTCGGCGCCGTCGCGGTGCCGCGGGTCCGCGATGTCCACGTCATTCCCACGCCGCGGCTAGGTGGACTCGGGATGTTCGCCGGAGTCGTGGCGGCCATCGCGTTGGCCGCCAATCTTCCCGCACTCACGCGTGGCTTCGCCTACACCAGTGACATGAGCGCGGTGATCGTCTCCGGCACGGTGATCGTGGTGGTCGGTGTCATCGACGACCGGTGGGGCCTCGACGCCCTCACGAAATTCGCGGGCCAACTCACCGCGGCCGGCGTACTCGTGATCATGGGCGTCAGTTGGTATCTGCTCTACGTCCCGTTCGCCGACATCGGCACAGTGGTCCTCGACCCGCTGCAGGCCGGCCTGCTCACCGTCGCCATCACGGTCGCGACCATCAACGCGGTCAACTTCATCGACGGTCTGGACGGCTTGGCAGCCGGCCTCGGACTCATCGCCGCGTCGGCCATCGCCATGTTCTCCCTCGGACTGCTCAACGATCAGGGCGGCGATGTCAGCTATTATCCGCCCGCACTGATCTCGACGGTCCTGGCCGGTGCGTGCCTGGGCTTCCTGCCGCACAACTTCTCGCCGGCACGAATCTTCATGGGCGATTCAGGGGCGATGCTCATCGGGTTGATGCTCGCGGCGGCATCGACCAGCGCGTCGGGCCGCATCGCGATGAACGCCTACGGACCGGCCGACGTGTTCACTCTGCTCTCGCCGTTGATCCTGGTCGCAGCCGTCGTGTTCGTACCGATGCTCGACATGCTGATGGCGGTGGTACGCCGCACGCGTGCCGGGGTGGGCTTCTACACACCCGACAAGATGCATCTGCACCATCGACTGCTCGAACTAGGACATTCGCAGCGCCGGGTTGCGCTGATCATCTACCTCTGGGTCGGTGTGCTGGCGTTTTCCGCCGCGGCCAGTACGCTGTTCCCGATATCGGTTGTCGCGCCGATGTTCGGCGCAGGACTGATCGTCGCGTTGCTGGCGACCATGGCGCCACGGCTGCATCGCCGGTACGCCGAGATCCGGACGCGTGGTCATGCCGAGCGTGCCGGGGCCGACGGTCCGGTCACGCCGCGAACCTGACCGCGGGTGCGATAGGAAGTACCCCAAGGTAAGGCTTTGGTAAAAAGCATGTACTATCGCCTGTAGTAGGTGGTTGCCGACGCGGCGCGCCATTTCCGGACGACGTGCCGGCGTGTTCGCCGCCCGCATCGGCCGACCCCTGCTCCGGACCGTGCATACCCCCCGGTGGGCACGGGCGCCGGTGTTGGTAGTGTCACAGAAAACCGTGAGCTTACGTCCGGTGACGAGGGTCGCCGATCGCACGCGCGTTGACCCGTGCCCACGGGCGGGGAGGAGTTGAGGAGAGGCGAATGAGCACAGCAGCCCCTGACTCGACGTCGTATTACCCCGCCGCGCCGACCGGTTTGCGTCGCCCGGCGATCATCGCCGCGGTCGTCGTCGCCGTCGTCATCGGCATCAGCATCGCCGTCGGGCACATATGGTTCGCGGTCTTCTTCGTCGCCGGAACGGTCGCGATCTTCGTGAACGCGATCCTGGTCCGGCGAGCGGTCGAGGTCGTGGCCGCGCAAGAACACCCTCGCAAGCAAGCTCTTGCCGTCAACTCAGCCGTTCGCCTCGGGGCCATCACCGTCCTCGCTCTGGTGGCGGCTTTCCTGGTCCGGCCCGATGGGCTGGGCGCGATGTTCGGACTCGCCATCGGCCAGGTCGTTCTGGTGCTCAACACGGTGATTCCGGTGATGAAAGGACTGCGTAAGCAGCTATGACCTCATTGTTCTTCCTGGCCGAGACTGCGGAACAAGAAGCAGAGAACGAAGCCGCGATCGAGGTTGGTCACCACATCCAGGTCGATTGGCTGGGGATGACCGTCAACCTCGACACGGTGATAGGCAGCAGCGTCGCCGCGGTCATCGTGGTCGCGATGGCGTTCTTCGTGCGAAACCGGATGACCTCCAAGAAGCCGAACTCGGTTCAGCTGTACTTCGAGGTCATCACCGTCCAGATGCGCAACCAGATCGAAGGTGCGATCGGGATGAAGATCGCGGGCTTCGTGCTGCCGCTGGCGGTCACCCTGTTCACCTACATTCTGGTGGCCAACTGGCTGGCGATCGTTCCCTCGCAATACGGCACCAGCACCGGGTCCACCAGCGAATGGCTCAAGCCGCCGGCCAGCGATGCCAACTTCGCGTACGCGCTCGCCATCTTCGTCTTCGTCTGGTACCACGCCGCAGGTGTCAAGCGCCGCGGCATCATCGGCCACCCGGTCAAGCTGATCAAGGGTCACGCCGTCGGTATCGCGCCGGTGAACATCATCGAGGAGATCGCCAAGCCGGTCTCGCTGTCCCTCCGACTTTTCGGCAACCTGTTCGCGGGCACCATCATGCTCGGCCTGATCGCGCTGATGCCGGTCTACGTCATGTGGGCGCCGAACGCACTGTGGAAGTCCTTCGACCTGTTCGTCGGACTGATCCAGGCCTTCATCTTCGCGCTGCTGACCGTTCTGTACTTCAGCCAGGCGATGGAACTGGACGAAGACCACCACTAGTACGACCCGGACGGCGAACGCCGACCGGAGCAAAGACCTGGCACTGAAGTGTCAGTTTCACCCGAAAGGAAAGTTCTCAATGGATCCCAATCTGATCGGTATGGGCGCGTTGATCGGCGGCGGCATCATCATGGGTGGCGGCGCGATCGGTGCCGGTATCGGTGACGGCATCGCCGGCTCGCAGCTGATCGCCGGTATCGCCCGTCAGCCGGAGGCCCAGGGACGTCTGTTCACCCCGTTCTTCATCACCGTGGGTCTGGTCGAGGCCGCATACTTCATCAACCTGGCCTTCATGGCTCTGTTCGTCTTCGCAACGCCGATCTCCGGCCAGTCCTGATCTCGGTCTGACGACCAGATCCTCCAAGGATCAAAGGGAAATATCCGCACCATGAATCTCGCCGCAGAGAACTTCCTCATCCCCAATGGCACATTCTTCGTGTGTCTGCTGATCTTCGTCATCGTCTTCCTCATCATCCGGACGATGGTCGTGCCGCCGATCCTCAAGGTGCTCGACGAACGTGATGCCAGGGTCGCCAAGACCGTTGAGGACAACCGGGCGGCTGCGGCGAGCTACTCAGACGCCGAGACCGAATACCGGGCAGCGCTCAAGGACGCTCGGGGCGATGCCACCGGTATTCGGGACAAGGCCCGTGCCGACGGCAATGAGCAGTTGTCGGAGGCCAAGAAACGTGCCACCGCGGAAGCGGATTCGGTGCTGGCCGACAGCGTCGCGCAATTGAAGGCGGACGGCGACGACGCGGCCGCGACGGCACGCGCCGAGGTCGACCGTCTCTCGGCGGTACTCGCCAGCCGCGTGCTGGGCACCGAGGTGGCGCCGTCCGCTGCCGCGGCACCCGAGTCGACAGGAACGGTGAAGTAAGTGGACATCGTCATTGGAAACCTGATCGGTTTCGCGCTCATCGGCTTCCTGTTCTGGAAGTACGTGCGGCCGCCGCTGTCGCGAATGGTGGAGGCGCAGAAGGAGGCGATCAACCAGCAGGTCGTCGACAGCGCAGCTGCCGAGGAGCGCGTGGCCGACGCCCAGGCCGCACACGAACGTGCCCTCGCCGAGGCGAAGGCCGAGGCCAAGGAGATGCACGAGAACGCGCTCACCGATGCCAAGGGCATCGCCGAGGACTTCTCCGCGCAGGTCGACTCCGAGGTCAAGCGGATCAGTGAACACGGTAAGGCCCAGGTGGCTCTCAACCGGTCGAATCTGATCCGCGAGCTGCGCAGCGACCTCGGCCTGACCGCCGTGGACGGGGCCGGCAAGTTGGTCCGAGATCATCTCGCCGACCCGGGTGCCCAGTCCGACAGCATCGATCGGGTCATCGACGAGCTCGAGGCGATGGCGGCCGGCGGACCGTCCACGCAGGTCCCGCACACCGCGGATCTGATCGGGTTGCATTCGATGCGGGCGTCGAGCCGTGACGCTGCGCTCGCCGTGGCCGCCGAGTTCGACTCGGCTTCGCAGTCACTCGACTCCGCGGCGCTCACGACGGCGGCCACCGAGCTGACCGAGGTGATCCGGGTCATCGACGGCAACCCGGTGCTGCGCAAGCGGCTCACCGAGGACGAGGACAACGTCGACGGGCAGGTCGCCCTTGTGCAGAACCTGTTCGGCGGCAAGGTGTCGCAGATCGTCGTGGACATCCTGGTTGCCGCCGTCAAACAGCGGTGGTCGACCGCGGCAGACCTCACCGCGGCCTTACGCCGACAGAACGCACTGGTCGTCCTGACCGCGGCGGAGCGTGACGGATCGATCGAGCAGGTCGAGACCGAACTGTTCGCCGTCGGACGGCTGCTCGACCAGAACCCACAGTTGGCGTCGTTGTTGTCCGATCACACCCACGACGGTGCGCGTCGCGTCGAACTGCTGCGTTCGCTGGTGGGCGAGAAGGTCGGGTCGCACACCTGGTATCTGCTGTCGCATCTGATCGTGCTGCTGCACGGTCAGCCCTCCGAGGTTGCCGTCGATCACCTGGCCGAACTGGCCGCGGCCCGTCGCGGCGAATCGGTGGCGCACGTGGTGTCCGCGACCCGGCTGTCGGACGCACAGACCGCGCGTCTGTCGACCGTGCTCGGCAAGATCTACCGGCGGACCATCTCGGTGCAGACCGAGATAGATCCGGAGATCATCGGCGGCCTGCGGATCGGTGTCGGCGATGAGGTGATCGACGCCGATGTCGCGACCCGGTTGGCGAAGGCGGCCGAGAGCCTGCCGCGCTGACCTGCACCGAACCCAACCCAGCAACTGACAAACCACCAGCCGGACTGAGCAAGAAAGACGAAAACCCATGGCGGAGTTGACGATCTCACCAGACGAAATCAAGGGAGCGATCGAGCAGTATGTCTCGTCGTTCGAAGCCGATGCCTCCCGTGACGAGGTGGGCATCGTCACCGACACCTCGGACGGCATCGCTCACGTGAGCGGCCTGCCCGGCGCGATGGCCAACGAGCTGTTGCAGTTCGAGGGTGGCGTGCTCGGCGTGGCCCTGAACCTCGACGAGGACGAGATCGGTGCGGTCATCCTCGGTGACTACGAGTCACTCGAAGAAGGCCAGCAGGTCAGCCGTACCGGCGAGGTGCTCTCGGTGCCCGTCGGCGACAAGTTCCTCGGGCGCGTCGTCGACCCGCTCGGCGCCCCGATCGACGGCCTCGGTGACATCGAGGCCGACGAGCAGCGCGTGCTCGAACTCCAGGCGGCCTCTGTGCTCGAGCGCCAGCCCGTCGAGGAGTCCCTGGCCACTGGCATCAAGGCCATCGACGCCATGACCGCCATCGGCCGCGGGCAGCGTCAGCTGGTCATCGGCGACCGCAAGACCGGTAAGACCGCGGTCTGCATCGACGCGATCCTCAACCAGAAGGCCAACTGGGACTCCGGCGACCCCGACAAGCAGGTGCGCTGCATCTACGTCGCGATCGGCCAGAAGGGTTCGACCATCGCCGGCGTCAAGACCGCGCTGGAAGAGGCCGGCGCCATGGAGTACACCACCATCGTTGCCGCCCCGGCGTCGGACTCCGCGGGCTTCAAGTGGCTCGCTCCGTACACGGGTTCGGCCATCGGGCAGCACTGGATGTTCCAGGGCAAGCATGTCCTGATCGTGTTCGACGACCTGACCAAGCAGGCCGAGGCCTACCGTGCCATCTCGCTGCTGCTGCGCCGCCCGCCGGGCCGCGAGGCCTACCCGGGTGACGTCTTCTACCTGCACTCCCGTCTGCTGGAGCGTTGCGCGAAGCTCTCCGACGAGATGGGTGGCGGATCGATGACCGGTCTGCCGATCATCGAGACCAAGGCCAACGACGTCTCGGCGTTCATCCCGACCAACGTCATCTCGATCACCGACGGCCAGGTCTTCTTGGAGTCGGACCTGTTCAACAAGGGTGTTCGCCCGGCAATCAACGTCGGTACGTCGGTGTCGCGCGTGGGTGGTGCCGCACAGACCAAGGGACTGAAGAAGGTCTCCGGTTCGCTGCGTCTGGAACTGGCACAGTTCCGCGAGCTCGAAGCCTTCTCGGCCTTCGCCTCCGACCTCGACGACGCATCGAAGGCGCAGCTCGAGCGCGGTGCGCGCTGGGTCGAGATGCTCAAGCAGGACCAGTACAGCCCCTTCTCGGTGGAGGACGAGATCGTCTCGATCTACCTCTGCGGTGAAGGCCACTACGACTCGGTGCCCGTCGACGACGTGCGTAACTTTGAGACGCAGCTGCTCAGCCACCTGCACCATGAGGCCAAGGGCGTCTACGACTCGATCGCAGGCGGCAAGGCTCTCTCCGACGATCAGGCCGAGGCGCTGGTCGACGAGACCAACAAGTTCAAGAACAGCTACCTCACCCACGACGGCAAGCGGGTCGTGAACGAGGCCGAGGCCAAGGCGATGGACTCGGAGAACGTCGAACACGAGCAGATCACGGTCCGCAAGTCGTGATCGCGTCGTCCGACATTCGTCCGCAGGAAGGGGTGAGAGCTCATGGCCAGCATTCGTGAGCTGCGCTCGCGCATCCGGTCGGTGAACTCGACGAAGAAGATCACCAAGGCCCAGGAGCTGATCGCGACCTCGCGCATCACCAAGGCGCAGGCGCGCGTGGCGGCGGCCAAGCCGTATGCACACGAGATGACCGAGGTGCTCTCGGAACTCGCGAGCAATGCGGGGTCGCTCGACCACCCATTGCTCGTCGAGCGCGAGCAGCCCAAACGCGCCGGCATCCTGGTCGTCACGAGCGACCGGGGCATGTGCGGCGGATACAACGCGAACGTGCTGCGTGCGGCCCGTGAACTGATGGCGCTGGTCCGCGACGAGGGCAAGGAGCCGGTGCTGTTCGTGATGGGGCAGAAGGGCGTCGGCTTCTTCAGCTTCCGCGGCACCGACATCGCCGACTCGTGGACCGGATTCTCCCAGTCGCCCGACTACAACGACGCGGCCACCGCCACCGGCTTCCTGGTGGACCTGTTCCTGGCCGGCTCCGGCGAGCAGGTGGAGCGGCCCGACGGCGAGGGCTCCCTCGAGGGGGTCGACGAGCTGCACCTGGTGTACACCCGGTTCGTCTCGATGTTGACGCAGGCACCCGAGGTGCGCCGGGTGGCGCCGCTGGTGGTGTCGGAGGCGGAGGTGGATCAGGACGCCGAGATCCACAAGCCGTCGCGTAACTACTCGTTCGAGCCGGCTCCGGAGGCGCTGCTCGACGCGTTGTTGCCCAAGTATGTGGCGACGCGAGTGTATGCGGCGCTGCTGGATTCAGCGGCGTCCGAGTCGGCGGCGCGACGCACCGCCATGAAGGCGGCCACCGACAACGCCGAGGAACTGGCCACGTCGCTGTCCCGTGAGGCCAACCAGCTCCGCCAGGCGCAGATCACCCAGGAGATCAGCGAGATCGTCGGCGGCTCCAGCGCTCTGGCCAACTGACCTATCGACCCAAAGAGGAAGTGACCCAACGACAATGACTGCAGCAGTAACCTCCCCCACGGGGGCCGAGACGGGATCGGCCGACGGCCGGGTCGTCCGCATCATCGGCCCCGTCGTCGACGTCGAGTTCCCGCGCGGCTCGATCCCAGATCTGTTCAACGCCCTGCACGCCGAGATCAAGCTCGAAGCGGTGGCCAAGACGCTGACCCTCGAGGTTGCCCAGCACCTCGGTGACAACCTGGTCCGCACCATCTCCATGCAGCCGACCGACGGTCTGGTTCGTGGGGCCGCGGTCAGCGACACCGGCAAGTCGATCGTCGTGCCGGTCGGCGATGTCGTGAAGGGTCACGTCTTCAACGCGCTCGGCGATTGCCTCGACACCCCCGGCCTCGGCCGCGACGGCGAGCAGTGGAGCATCCACCGCAAGCCCCCGGCATTCGACGAGCTCGAGGGCAAGACCGAGATCCTCGAGACCGGCATCAAGGTCATCGACCTGCTGACCCCGTACGTCAAGGGTGGCAAGATCGGCCTGTTCGGCGGCGCGGGCGTGGGTAAGACGGTGCTCATCCAGGAGATGATCACCCGTATCGCACGTGAGTTCTCCGGCACCTCGGTGTTCGCCGGTGTCGGCGAGCGCACCCGTGAAGGCACCGACCTCCACCTCGAGATGGAGGAGATGGGCGTTCTGCAGGACACCGCACTGGTGTTCGGGCAGATGGATGAGCCGCCGGGCACTCGTATGCGCGTGGCGCTGTCGGCGCTGACCATGGCGGAATACTTCCGCGATGTGAAGCACCAGGACGTGCTGCTGTTCATCGACAACATCTTCCGGTTCACCCAGGCCGGTTCGGAGGTCTCCACCCTGCTCGGCCGTATGCCGTCTGCGGTGGGCTACCAGCCGACTCTGGCCGACGAGATGGGTGAATTGCAGGAGCGGATCACCTCGACCAAGGGTCGTTCGATCACCTCGCTGCAGGCCATCTACGTTCCTGCCGACGACTACACCGACCCGGCGCCGGCGACCACCTTCGCCCACCTCGATGCAACCACCGAGCTCTCGCGTCCGATCTCGCAGCTGGGTATCTACCCGGCCGTGGACCCGCTGACCTCGACCTCCCGCATCCTGGAGGCCTCGATCGTCGGTGACGAGCACTTCCGCGTCGCCAACGAGGTCAAGCGAATCCTGCAGAAGTACAAGGAACTGCAGGACATCATCGCCATCCTCGGTATGGACGAGCTCTCCGAAGAGGACAAGGTCACGGTGCAGCGTGCTCGCCGTATCCAGAAGTTCCTCGGCCAGAACTTCCTCGTCGCCGAGAAGTTCACCGGCCAGAAGGGCTCGGTCGTTCCGCTCGCCGACACCATCGAGGCATTCGATCGGGTCTGCAAGGGTGAGTTCGACCACCTGCCCGAGCAGGCGTTCAACAGCTGCGGTGGCCTCGACGACGTGGAGGCAGCCGCCGCCAAGATCAGCGGAAAGTAGCGAACCACCATGGCAGAGAAGTCCTTTCACGTCGAGGTCGTCGCCGCTGACGACAGGCTCTACTCGGGTGAGGCGACCTTCGTGATCGCGCAGACCACTTCTGGTGAGCTCGGTGTGATGGCGAACCACGAGCCGCTGTTGGGCCAGTTGGTGGCCGGCGGTTTCGTGGTGGTCGTCGAGGAGGGCGGCAACCGTCGCACGCTCGCCGTCCAGGGTGGATTCCTGTCGGTCACGGGCGAGGCGGTGACCATCCTCGCCGAGTCGGCGCAGTGGGCCGACGGCATCGATGCCGCTGCCGAGCGCGCGGCCATGGAAGCTGCCGACCCCGGCTCCGACGAGTACAACCGCGCGCATTCCCGGTTGGTCGCGGCCGAACACACCGCCAAGTAGACAGCTCGGCTCAACGGCCGGTCACCGCCAGTTGGCGGTGACCGGCCGTTGTCGTCTTTCCGGATCCGTCTGGCATGCTGGAGGAGGAAAAGACCGCTCGAGTCGCTCGACTCGTTGCCGGTGCGTGACAGCCCGCGCTCTGGCCTCAGCCCCACGTCGGTCGTTTTCGGAGGTTCGCCTGGTGTCGTTGGTAGCGATCTTGCTCGGTGTCCTACTGGTCGCCGCCTTGATCGTGTGTGGCCTGTTGGCGTACCGATTGAGTCAGCTGCGTCGAATGGGCACGCCCGTACTGTTGCGCCCGATCCCGGCCGCCGACGACGAGGGGTGGCGTCACGGCACCGTTCATTACAGTGACGACGCCTTGCGGTATTTCCGGCTCACCGCGCTGCGGCCCGGCCCCACCCGCACGCTGGTGCGGCAATCGATCGAGATCACCGGACGGCGCCGGCCATTCGGTAGTGAGTCCGACATCTTGGAGGGCATGGTGATCGTGGAGTTGGCCGCCGGCGCGGACGCCCACGGTGGAGCCTACGAACTGGCGATGGCGCCCGGGGCGGTTACTGCATTCCAGTCCTGGCTGGAATCGCGCCAGAATGAACGCTCCCAGCGACGCCGTACCGCGTGAGCGACCCACGCGACGCGGGGCACTAGATTCAGACCATGGCTGTTCATCTCACCCGCATCTACACACGTACCGGCGACGACGGCACTACGGGCCTCAGCGATTTCTCGCGGGTTTCCAAGACCGACCTGCGGGTCGCGGCGTACGCCGATTGCGATGAGGCCAATGCGGTCATCGGCATGGCGCTGGCATTGGCCGACCAGGTGCCCGCCGAGATCGCCACCGTGCTGGCGACGGTGCAGAACGACCTCTTCGATGCGGGAGCCGACCTGTCGACGCCGGTGATCGACAATCCGCAGTACCCGCCGCTTCGGATTGAACAGAGCTACATCGGCGCACTGGAGACCTGGTGTGATGAATTCGGTGAGGGACTGCCCGCGCTGGATTCCTTCATTCTTCCCGGGGGCACGCGACTGAGCGCCCTGCTGCACCACGCGCGTACCGTCGCCCGCCGGGCCGAACGCTCCGCGTGGGCGGCCGTCGATGCCGAACCGGATACCACCAGCGTGCTGCCCGCCCGCTACCTGAATCGGCTGTCCGACCTGCTGTTCATCCTGGCTCGCGTCGCGAATCGACCGCCCGTCGGTGGCGGGGACGTCAAGTGGGTGCCGGGTGGGGATCGTGCGCGACCCGGGGCGGGCCGGCGGGGCGGCGGTCCGAGCGGAACGAGCGCCGACGAAGGCTAAGGTGGCACCGTGAGTGATCGCTTTATGGTGTCCGGTGGCGCCCGCCTGTCAGGTGAGGTCTCCGTCGGTGGGGCCAAGAACAGTGTGTTGAAACTGATGGCCGCCTCGTTGCTGGCCGAGGGCACCACCACACTTACGAATTCCCCCGAGATCGCAGACGTGCCGTTGATGGCCGATGTGTTGCGAGGACTCGGAGCCGTGGTGTCGATCGACGGCGACACCGTGATGATCGATGCGCCGGCCGAACCGAAGTTCCACGCCGATTTCGATGCGGTCAAGCAGTTCCGCGCCTCGGTCTGTGTGCTCGGTCCACTGATGGCCCGATGCCATCGCGCGGTCGTCGCCCTGCCCGGCGGCGACGCCATCGGGTCCCGGCCACTCGACATGCACCAGGCCGGGCTGCGCGCACTCGGGGCGCACAGCTCCATCGAACACGGCTGTGTGGTGGCCGAGGCGGACACTCTGGTCGGTGCGCCGGTAGCCCTGGAGTTCCCATCGGTGGGTGCAACGGAGAACATCCTGATGGCGGCGGTGCTCGCCGAAGGTGTGACCGTCATCGACAACGCTGCGCGCGAGCCGGAGATCGTCGACTTGTGTGTGATGCTGCAGCAGATGGGCGCCCAGATCGACGGCGCGGGCACGTCGACGCTGACCGTCACCGGCGTGGAGCGACTCCATCCGACCACCCACCGGGTCGTCGGCGATCGCATCGTCGGTGCGACATGGGGAATCGCCGCGGCGATGACACGCGGTGACGTCACCGTGCGCGGTGTCTCGCCCGACCACCTGCAGTTGGTCCTCACCAAGCTGCGCGACGCCGGGGCCACGGTGGACACGTTCGACGACGGATTCCGGGTGCGTCAGGATCGTCGCCCGACCGCGGTGAACGTCTCGACACTGCCGTTTCCCGGGTTCCCGACGGACCTGCAGCCGATGGCGATAGGTATGGCCGCGATCGCCGACGGGATGTCGGTGATCACCGAGAATGTGTTCGAGGCGCGGTTCCGCTTCGTCGAGGAGATGGTGCGACTCGGTGCCGATGCACGTACCGACGGACATCACGCGGTGCTCCGCGGCATCGAGCGATTGTCCAGTGCCCCGGTGTGGTGTTCGGACATCCGGGCCGGCGCGGGTCTCGTACTGGCCGGGCTGGTCGCCGACGGGGTGACCGAGGTGCACGATGTCGAGCACATCGACCGCGGATATCCGCACTTTGTGGAGAACCTGCGCAACCTCGGCGGAGAGATCGAGCGAGTGGGCGAGTGAGGTGACCGCCGACCACGGTCACCGACCGGGCGCCGCGAACGCCCCGTCCCCGCCTGCCACCGATGTGGACATCGCCGCGTGGTCGACGAGGTTCGACCTGCTGTCCGATCCACACCGACTGGAGATCCTCATCGTGCTGCATCAGCGGCCGGGCATCATCGTGGGTGACCTCGCCGCGGCGGTGGGTCGGACGGAAACGGCTGTCTCGCAGGCTCTGCGGGTGCTTCGACACCAGGGGTGGGTCAGCTCCACCCGGCAGGGCCGTTCGGTGAGCTATCGGCTCGACGACGAAACCGTCCATCAGTTGCTGCATTGGATGGGCGCCGGTCACTCGTAGTGCAGGACCCCACCTGGCCGATCGGCCAGTCTGTCCACTTAAACATCTGAATAAGTGGACAGATGACGGTGGTGTGCTTACGGTTCGACCATGTTCTCGACGACCTCTTCGTCCACCACGGTGGCGATGCACATGAGTGATGGCATCATCGACGCGCCGACGTCTGCGGTGTTCGCGGTGATCGCGGTGGCCGGCCTCGCGCTGTGCACCTGGCGTGCCCGCGCCGACCTAGACGAGAAGACGGTGCCGATGGCGGGTCTGGTCGCCGCGTTCATCTTCGCGGTCCAGATGATCAACTTCCCGATCCTGCCGGGGGTGAGCGGTCATCTGCTTGGTGGGGCGTTGGCCGCGATCCTGGTGGGGCCGTTCACCGGAGCCTTGTGTATCGCCATCGTGCTGATCGTGCAGGCGTTGCTCTTTGCCGATGGTGGGGTCACGGCGCTGGGCGCCAACATCACGAACATGGCGCTGATCTCCACCGTCGTCGGCTATGCGGTGGCAGTCGGGATGATGCGGCTGATCGCGCGCCGAACCTGGACGGTCGGTCGTCTGGGGGTGGTGGCCTTTGTCGCCGCCCTGTGTGGAACGCTCGCGGCCGCAACCGGTTTCATCGTCGAATACGAGATCGGGGGCGCTGCGACGCAGTCGCTGACCGCTGTGGCCGGCTACATGTGGGGTACGCACGCCCTCATCGGTGTGGGGGAGGGGCTGATCACCGCCGTCACCGTGATGGCAGTCGCCCGCACCCGCCCCGACCTGGTGTACCTCCTGCGGGCCCGACCGCAGTCGGTGGCCGCGGACACCACCAGGATGGGAGCGCACGCATGACCACGTCCAACCGCGCGCACCGCTTGGGTCGCAGGGCATTTCTGGTGGGATTCGGCTTGGCAGCGCTCGTCATCGCCGGTGTCGTGTCGTACGCGGCCAGTGCCTCGCCGGACGGACTCGATTCGACGACATTGCGCGGATGCGAGACGATCGTCGTCGACGGAACCGAGAATCTGGCCGGCGACTGTATCGCGCAGCACGCCACCGAGCACGCGCTGGCATCATCACCACTCGCCGACTACTCGGTCGGTGGAATCGGGTACTCCAACGGCATCGCAGGCGTCATCGGCGTGCTCGTGACCCTCGCCATTGCGGTTGCCGTGTTCTGGCTGATCGCTCGACGCCGGACCGACGGTCGCGCCGCGACTCGTGGCGCCGGCCGACGCTGAACCGGAGTTCGCACACCATGGGCGCAGGCCACGCACACCCGCTCTACCGATCCGCGACATCGGTGGTACATCGGGCACCTGCCGAGGCCAAGTTGGCGGCGCTGGTGGTGTTCGTGTTTGCCGTGGTGGCCACGCCCCGCGAAGTGTTCTGGCCTTACGCGCTCTACGCGGCGATGCTGCTGACGATCTGGCGGTTCGCAACGATCCCGCTGAGATGGATGCTGCCGCGCATGCTCATCGAGGCGCCGTTCGTGGTGCTCGCGGTGCTGCTGCCGTTCTCCGAGGGCGGTGAGCGCGTGCACGTCGCGGGTATGTCGCTGTCGGTGGCCGGGCTCTACGCGGCGTGGGGGATTGTCATCAAGGGCACGCTCGGGGTGGCGGCTTCGCTGACGTTCGCGGCGACCACCCCGGCCAGTGCGCTGCCGGTGGCGCTGACGCGCCTCGGCATGCCTGCCACCGTGACGCCGGTGATCGTCATGATGTTGCGGTACGCGGATCTGTTGTCGGCGGAGATCCGCAGGATGCACATCGCTCGGTTGGCGCGCGGTGACTCACCGCGAACCCTGCATCGGGCCGGCGCGATCGCACAGGGCATCGGTGCGCTGTTCCTGCGGTCCTATGAACGTGGCGAACGTGTGCATCTCGCGATGATGTCGCGTGGTTTCACCGGCGCCATTCCGGAGATGCCAGGGGTTGCAGGGTCGGCGCGTGCGAGCGCGCGTCAGTGGCTCGCGGTGACCACGCCCGCGACCATCGCTGTGATCATCGCTGTGATCTCATGGGGAGCAAAATGATAGGTCGGAGGGCCACTGCAGGGCCGGAACCACACCCGTCGACCGGGGTAGCGGTCGAGGTCAGCGGAGTCCGATACACCTACCCCGATGGGCATCGGGCTCTCGACGGCGTCGACCTGCGAGTCCGCGCGGGCGAGCGGGTGGCTCTGCTCGGGCCGAACGGCGCTGGGAAGACGACCTTGATGCTGCATCTCAACGGGGTGTTGACGCCGACCGAGGGCACCGTGTCCATCTACGGGACCGCCGTCGACAAGAAATCGTTACGCGCGGTCCGGCGACAGGTGGGCGTGGTGTTCCAGGATCCCGACGATCAGCTCTTCATGCCGACCCTCGCCGAGGACGTGGCCTTCGGACCCGCCAATTTCGGCGTCGACGGGCAGGCTCTGGCCGAACGTGTCGAGGAGGCGCTGGCCGCGGTCGGGATGAGCGAGCAGGCGGGGCGCAGTCCCCATCACCTCTCCGGGGGACAGCGTCGTCGCGGGGCGCTGGCATCGGTGCTGGCATGCCGGCCCGATGTACTGGTCCTCGATGAGCCGTCGGCAAACCTCGATCCAGTCGCGCGTCGCGAACTCGCCGAGACGCTGATCGGACTGGACACGACGATGATCGTGGTGACTCACGACCTGCCCTACGCCGCGCAGCTCTGTGACCGGGCGGTGATCGTCGACGATGGGCGTGTCGTCGCCGATGGCGCCATCCTCGATGTACTGGCCGACGCGGAGACGTTGGCGCGGCACCGTCTCGAGTTGCCGTGGGGATTCGACGTGGACACCATGCGCGCCCTGTCCGAACGGACAGGGCGCCGGGTGCCAACCGGATAGCACTCCGGCGCCAAGGGCGGGTTTGCACTCCGAGATCTGTTGTCCGCCAGTGTGACGCGCGTAACGTCGCCGGTGTTCACCACCGATGCCGATATCGCGCAGCGCGCGCAGGAGGACAGTCACCATGCAGGTCGACGAGCTACTCAAACCATTCCCCATCAAAGAGTTCCATCCCTTCCCGCGGGCGATGATGGGCCCCGGCGCCCACGAGATGATCGGACCCGAGGCGCTGAAGCTGGGTTTCAAGCGCACCCTGGTGATGACCACCGGCCTGCGGGGAAGCGACACCGTCCACAAGATCGTCGAATCATGCAAGTACCACGGACTGGAAGTGGTGCTGTTCGATCAGGTGGAGTCGAACCCCAAGGACTACAACGTGATGGATGCGGTGTCGCTCTACAACTCCGAGCAGTGTGACTCCTTCATCTCGATCGGTGGTGGATCGGCCCATGACGCGTGTAAGGGAGCGCGCATCTCGGTGGCGCACGACGGACGAAACATCAACGAGTTCGAAGGCTTCAACAAGAGCGAGAACCCGAAAAACCCGCCGCATATCGCGGTGTCCACCACGGCGGGCACGGGATCGGAGACCTCCTGGGCCTACGTCATCACCGACACCACCACCGACCCGGACAAGCCGCACAAGTATGTGGCGTTCGACGACGCGTCGGTGACCACCCTCGCGATCGACGATCCGGTGCTTTACTACGACTGCCCGGTCGCGTTCACCGCACAGTGCGGGTTCGACGTGCTCGCGCACGCCTCCGAACCGTATGTCTCGCGGTTGAACTTCCCGCCGTCGATGGGCAATGCACTGCATGCGGTGCGATTGACCGCACGACACCTGCGTGAGGCCACGTGGAACCCCACCGAACTCGCCGGCCGCGAGGGCATGATGTACGCGCAGTACATCGCGGCGCAGGCCTTCAATTCGGGCGGCCTGGGCATCATCCACTCGATCAGCCACGCGGTGTCGGCTTTCTACGACACCCACCACGGACTCAATAATGCGATCGCGCTGCCGCGTGTGTGGGCATTCAACATGCCGGTGCTCTACGAGCGCTTTGCCGATCTCGCCGAGGCGATGGGCGTCGACACGCACGGTATGACCAAGGTTCAGGCTGCTGATCAGGCGCTCAATGCGGCGATCCGGTTGCTGCGCGATGTGGGTATCCCGGAGAAGTTCACCGACGTGACGCAGGACTCGCACATCAAGAACCGGCTCGGTCAGGGCCCGACCAAGTTCTACGAGAACCGCAAGGAGATCTCGGGTGCGCCGCAGTCCATCGACGCGATCACCAACCACGTGCTCGGCGACGCCTGCACTCCGGGTAACCCGAAAGAGTGCACGTTCGAAACCGTGCGACCTGTCGTCGATCACGCCTTCAACGGCGACCTCGATGACCTGATCTCGTAGGGGCGCCACCCCTACGACGCAGACGGGTGGCGAATCCACTGCCCCCGACCAGGTTTCGCCACCCGTCTGCATTCACCACCCCAATTTCGATCACCTTGACCCGCCCACAGAACCGGAGACACCGATGTCCGTGCAGTTCGCCGACGAGCCCGACGAGTTCGGACCGACGAGCCCCGATCCCGCCCGGTCCATGAGTGGCTCGCGTGGCACCGGTGGGGAACGGCCACCCCGATCTGGGGGTGGCACGGGTGACGGGGAATCACCCCGCGGGGGTGGCACGGATGACGGGGGATCCGCCCGTCCCCTGAGGAGCCCGCGAGGAACGAGCGGGCGTCACGAAGGGTCGCCCCCCTTCACCGACGTCGCCGACGTGATCGAGAAATTCGCCGCAGCAGGCTATCTCGCCGATCAGCGCCTCGCGACGACGGTCTTCTTGCAGAGCCGGCTGGACAAGCCGATCCTGCTCGAGGGGCCTGCGGGAGTCGGCAAGACCGAACTCGCCAAGACACTGGCAGAGGTCACCGGACGCCACCTGTTGCGCCTGCAGTGCTACGAGGGCCAGGACGAGACGACCGCGCTTTACGAATGGGATTACGGCAAGCAGCTGCTCTACACACAGGTGCTGCGCGAGAAGATCAGCCAGGTCGTCGAGGATGCCGCGACACTCACCGAAGCGGTCGACCGGATTGGTGCCGAGGAGAGCGTGTTCTTCTCCGAACGCTTCCTCGCACCGCGGCCGCTGCTGGAAGCCGTGCGCTCCGAAAGGCCGGTGGTACTGCTCGTCGACGAGGTCGATCGTGCCGACGAAGCGCTCGAGGCGGTCTTGCTGGAACTGCTCGCCGAGTATCAGGTCTCTGTGCCGGAGATCGGTACCTTCGTCGCTACCCACCAGCCGATGATCGTGTTGACCTCCAACAACACCCGGGATCTGTCGGCCGCGCTCAAACGACGCTGCCTGCACCTGTCGCTGGACTACCCCGATGCCGACCGTGAACTGGAGATCATCAAGTCCAAGGACACCGGGTTGTCGGAGGCATTGGCCGCACAGCTCGTGCAGATCGTGCGCGGGTTGCGCGAGCTGGATCTGCGCAAGGCGCCGAGCATCTCCGAGGCCATCGACTGGGCGCGGACCCTCGCTGTTCTCGGTGCCGACGACCTCACCGCCGAGATCCTCTCCGACACCGCCAATGTCGTGGTCAAATACGACCGGGACCTGACTCGTGCGATCGATGCCATGCCCAGGTTGGTCGATCCGAATGCCGAAGTGCCCGAACATTTGCACGGGCACTCGCACGACCACGGCCACTCGCACGACCACGGGCACTCCCATGACCACGGGCATTCCCACGATCATGACCATTCGCCCGGGCACGAGACGAACTCGGGGCCGGCGCGGCGGGCCGCCAAAGATCTTCCGGGGCGTCACGGACAGGACTACTACGGATCGCCGGGCGCCCGCAGCGAGGCCGGTACCAAGGGCGGTGTGAGTCCGGGTCAGGGGAGCCGGTCGTTCCAGCGACGAGGCGGCACCGGCAAGCGGCCGTTCTGAGGCGAGCAGGATGGAAGGGGCGCTGCACCGGTTCGTCCGGTTGCTACGACTACACGGGATACGGATCGGTGTATCCGAGGCGATGGATGCCATGCGAGCCACCGCGACGGCGGAAGTCCTCGCCGATCGTGAGCTGCTGCGATCGGCACTGGAGGTATGCCTGATCAAGGACCGCCGCGACGAGGACACCTTCAACGAGGTCTTCGACCGGTTTTTCGGTCTGCGGCCGGTGGTCGACCGCGACGACGGGCATGGGCACTCGCACAGCCACGACGATCTCAGCGACACCGGCGAACTCGAGGAGTACACGCTGTCCGAGGACGTCAGCGAGACTCCGCAGCAGGGACACAGTCACGGACCGCCGTCCAACATCCGGCAGTACTTCGACCCGGAGGATCTCGCCGAGCAGTACAACTTGCATCAGGAGGCCAACAAACTCGATATGGCATCGCTCACGGACGAGATCGTGCTCTCGGCCGACGAGGTCCCGAACTCGGAGGCCGCCGCGCGGGTGCAGCTCACGGTGTCCCGACTGCACAACCCGGGCCGTCCGGGTGATCTCGTCGCCGGTACGCCGACCGAGCTCGACACCGAGCTCTCCGTCGCGCAGGAGATGGCGCTGCTCGAATGGCTCGACACCGACGAGTCCGCGGGTGGACAGCCAGACGCCGAGGAGTTGGCGGCGCTACGGCGCGCGCTGGCCGGCCTACTCGACGGGCTGCCGGAGAAGTTGCGAGATCACCTCGAGCAATTGATGGCCACCGACCACGAACTGGAGAGCCGCGAGATCAAGGCCTCGGTGCGTGAGGTGATCCACGAGCAGGACCGGGCGAGCCTCGAGGAATCGATCCGCCGCCTGATCCGCAGTCTGCACGGAGCTCCGCGCGCCCGCCGCAAACTCGCTGCGCGGGGCACCGTCGACGGCGCTCGCACCATGCGCGCGAACCTGCGCTACGACGGGGTGCCGTTTCGTCCCGTCACGGTCGCCAAGGTCACCGATCGTCCCAGCCTGCTGGTCCTGGCCGACGTGTCATTGTCGGTGCGTGCGGCGGCCCGGTTCACCTTGCAGCTCGTGCACGGGCTGCAGAGCATGGTCGCCCACGTGCGGTCCTTTGCCTTCGTCGCCGACCTCGTCGAGATCACCGACCTGTTCGCCGAGCACCCAGCCGAGGAGGCGTTGTCGCTCGTTGTCTCGGGGCTACCCGCCGGCGGAGTGCTCGACACCGACGCCGACTCCGACTACGGACACGCGCTGGAGACCTTTCTCGAGGAGTTCGGTGGCGCGGTCAACCGTCGCACCACCGTCATCGTCCTCGGGGACGGCCGAACCAACGGCCGGGACCCCAACCTGCCCGCATTCGAGGAGATCACGCGGCGGGCCCGGGAGACGATCTGGATCACGCCCGAGCCGAGCTATTCCTGGGGCCTGGGATCGTGCGACCTTCCCGCCTACGCGACGATGTGCGACCGGGTCCATGTTGTCCACGACCTGTCCGAGTTGGAGCAGGTGTCGGTCGACGCGATCGGGCCAGTACACCGGTGATCGCCCGCGTAGGATCGCGAACAGGCAACCGGCGCTGGGACGGGTGAGGTGACGTGGCAACCGAGGCGGGCGCGACGATGATCCGCACCGGTGTGCGGATCGCCAAATTCCACACCCCGGAGATCATCATCGGGCACGGGTCGTTGGCCGAGGTGCCGCGTGCGGCCGATGGCCTGGGCGTGCGGCGACTGATGGTGGTCTCCGACCGGCCGTTGATGGCGACCCCGTGGTACTCGGAGCTGTGCGATCGCCTGCGCTCGTCGGGGCTGCAGGTGTATTCGTTCACCGGGGTGTCGCCGAATCCGCGCGCTCCCGAGGTGTCCGCCGCGCTCGAACACTACGAATCGGCCCGCTGTGAGGGCATCGTCGCACTCGGCGGTGGATCGGTCATCGATGCCGCCAAAGGAGTTGCCGTGCTCGCCGCGAACGGCGGACACATTCTGGAATACGAGGGCATCGATCGGGCCCGCCGACCGCTGCCGCCGTTGGTCGCCGCACCCACCACAGCCGGCAGCGGTTCGGATGTCTCGCAGTTCTGCATCATCAACGACGTCGACCGCCGCACCAAGGTCACCATCATCGGTCGCGGGCTGGTCCCCGACGTCTCGGTCATCGACCCGAGGGTGCTGGCAACACTGCCCCCGGAGGTCGTCGCGCAATCGGGGATGGACGCCATCACCCACTGCATCGAGGCCTATGCGTCGATCGCCCACAACCGGCTCACCGACATCGCGGCCCGCTCGGCCATCGGTACGGCCTGGCGCAGTCTGGAGCGGCTGGTGGAAGACCCGGGCGACGCACAGGCCGGACTGGACATGGCCTACGCCGCCCTCGAAGCCGGCATGGCGTTCACCAATGCGATCCTCGGTGCGACCCACGCGATGAGCCACCCGGTGGGCGGTCTGTGCGATGCGCCGCATGGGGCGATCAACGCGGTGCTGTTGCCGCATGTCATCAGGTTCAATGCCGAGACCGACCCGCAGCCCTACGCCGAATTGGCAGAAGCGGTGGGTGTCGCCGCCGCGTCGTCGGCCCATACGACCGCCGAACGGTTCGCCGCGCGTGTCGCCGACCTCTCCGCCCGCGTCGGCCTGCCCGGATCGTTGACACCGCTCGGGGTTCGCCGCGAGGATCTCGCCGTGCTCTCTGCCCACGCACTGGCCGACGCATGCATGACCACCAATCCCCGTCAACCGACTGCAGATGACGTACACCGGCTGTATCGGGAGGCATTGTGATGGCCGGGCACCGCGCCCCGGCGCCAGGGCCCGTCGATCCGGTGATGGACGCGCCTCCCGACCACGACGTCGTCGGTGGAATCGACGATCGGTTGGAGTCCCTGGTCGGATTGCATTCGGTCAAGGGATCCCACTATGCGCAATTCCGTGGAGTGGAACAGCGGTTGTCGCGGGTCGTCGACGCGCTAGACCGGATATCGCGGGCACTTGTGCAGACCGCCGAGGGGCCCGAGAACCTGGTGCTGTCGGTCGTGCGCGCCGCCCAAGAGCATCTGGGCGCGGAGTGGGTGGTGTTCGCGCTGTGCGATGGCGAGCTCGATCGCACGGGACCACGGCATCTGATGATGACCCAGGACGGCACCATCCTCGCCTTCGAGGGCGTTCAGATGGCGCGGGCGCCGAGGCACCTGCCCGCCGACGTGCTCAACCGACTCAACGACATCCTGCGCAATCAGATGGATCGTCTGACACGTCCGGTGGTCGACGATCATCACCTGCATGTGCCGGTACATCTCGACGGCCGGGTGGTCGGCGGGTTGTCGGCATGGACGCCGCCCCACACACCGGTGGACTCCTCGGATCTCGTCGTGATGCGGATTCTGGCGCGTCAGGCAGCTGTCGCGCTGCTCAACGCCGCGCTCCTCGAGGAAAGCCGCCATCAGCTGACCCGGGCCGAACACGCGTACGCGCAGGCTTCCGAACAGGCTCGGGATCTTGCGGCGCGCAACCTGGAACTCGAGCGCACACAGCGTGAATTGTCCGCCGCCATGCGACAACGCCTCGTGGTGGAGGAACGCGAGCGCATCGCTCGAGAGCTGCACGACTCGGTCACGCAGTCGGTGCTGTCGGCGGGTATGCAGATCGAGGTGTGCCGGATCGATGCCGAACCGCGTACGGCGGAGCGGCTCGAGGTCGCCGGACGACTCACGCGCGATGCGGTCGAGCAGCTTCGCTCGGTGATCTATGCGCTCAACCAGTCGCCGACGGTCAGCGAGTTGAGCCTGGGGGAGGTTCTCGACGGGCTGTGTTCGATGCACATGCCGGCCGACCTGGAGACCGAGGTGCGTGTGGTGGGGAGACCACGAGACCTGCCCGACGACGTTCAACACGCCATCCTTCGGATCGCCGGGGAGGCACTGTTCAACACCGCCGTGCACGCCGAGGCGTCCACGGCCCGACTGACCCTCTCCTACGGCGATCACGTGATCTCGCTGAGCATTGACGACGACGGCGACGGGGACCCGGCGCACATGCGCAAGGTGTTGCGCGCCGCAACGCTCGGCGACCTGGCCGGGCGGCATCGCGGTCTGGCCAATATGGCCACCAGGGCAACCGAACTCGGCGGTGGCCTGCGCATCCGACGATCACGCCTCGGCGGTGTGCGCATCGGCGTCGAGATCCCGGTGACCGGGGCCACGGGTTCGGGGACGAGGGAGGCAACATGACAGCACCCGAGACCACGGCGGTTCGCACGATGCTGGTGGACGACCACGCCCTGTTGCGTGAGGGCATCCGATCGCTGCTCGACCGAGAGTCGTCGATCGCGGTGGTCGGCGAGGCGGACTCGTATGAGAACGCACTTGCCGAGGTGACCCGATGTCGACCCGACGTGGTCGTGGTCGACCTCAAGCTGACCGCCGGCACGGAGTATGAGGGCCTACGGCTGATCGGCGAGATCGCGCAGCGTCACCCCGGTGTGGCCGCGCTGGTGTTGACCACATTCCTCGACGACGACCTCGTGGTCCGCGCGGTCAAGGCCGGAGCCCGCGGCTACGTCGTGAAGGACGTCGACACCACCGAACTTGTCCGTGCGATCCAGGCGGTGTCGGGGGGTGGCAGCGCCTTCGACCCGCGCAGCGCCGCGATCGTGCTGCGTACGGTGTCCGGGGAGGGAGGGGTGTCGGAGGGTTTGACCGAGCGTGAGCGCGAGGTCCTGCGCCTGCTCGCCGACGGATTGTCGAACAAACGCATCGGGCAGACGCTTTACATCTCCGAGTCGACGGTCAAGTTCCACATTCGCAACATCATCCGCAAACTCGGAGTCTCCAAGCGCACCGATGCCGTGTACATCGCCAGCAAACGAGGATTGATCTGATCATGCGACGTTCTATCGCGGGGTGAGGACCATCCAGCCGCCGTGATCGTCGAAGAACTCGACGGTCGCAGGCTCTACGAGCTCGGCCCAATGACGCAGGTGGCTTGCAGTCAAGCGCAACAGATGTCCGAAGTGCTCACTGGGGTGGTCTTCGTAGGGCACAGCGACAACGACGCGTCGGCGCGCCACCCGCAACGCCTCGGACAACGCACGACGAGCCGAGCCATCGTCGAGGTGTTCGAGCAGGTGGATCAACGTCACCGTGTCGACCGAGTCGGCACCGAACGGGAGTGCGGTCGCGTCGCCGACAACCGCCGACACGTCGTCGCCACGTCGGCGCGCGGCAGACTTCAGCAGCGCGGTGGCACCGAGGGAGATATCACAGGCGTGTACCCGCCGGCCATCGCCGGCGCACTGCAGTGCGAGGAAACCGAAACACGAACCGACCTCCAGAACGCTCTCGCCGACGACCAGAGACCTGGCCCGTAGATGAATCGGGGCAAAAGGCGAGCGTCCGTCGGCCAGTTCGGCGAGGGAATTGTCGTAGAACGCCGCCCACGCGCGGTCATCATCGGGCGCAGAAGTTCGGATCACACCCAGCGCGGCCTGCTCGAAAGCATGCCGACCGGCGAGGATCCCGAGGTTCACGAGATGAAGTAGTCCGTCCACCATCGACGCGTCGCTGATCGTCGATGCGTCCAGCCGGTGGATGATCTCGACTCCGTCGATGCCCGGACGCCAGGCGAACGGACCGCAATTGACGAAGCCGGCGGGGACACTCAGGGTGCGACGCACCGCTACGCGAGTCGGCGGCGGGTCGACACAAGCGAGCGCTGTCATGCCTTCACGCTATGGACGGTGTTGACCTGCAGTAACTGCCCATCGAGGTCCGGTGACTGTCCAAAAGGACGGGATCAATGGCGCAGATCACACAGAGATTCGCACGTCTCAGGCCGGGTAGTGCGCAGTCATCGCGGCCGGACGCACGTCTATGACCTGCGATGATGCGGCGGAACCTAGCTCCTGACCAGGCGATTTGGATATGGCCGCGAAGGTGCGTAACTTTCTTCGAGTCAGCGCGCCACGGCGCCGCCCCGGACGCCCCAAGAGGGGCCACGGGGAAGGGAAACCGGGTTCTGCGCTGACCGCCCCGAGAAATCGACCGGGTCGCTTCATGCGCCAGGTACGACATCTGGGACTGCCAGACACTCCGGACCGGATCACGACCGAGAGTTGCGAGCCGCGAATAGCGTCTGGTAGGCTGGAAGAGTTGCGCCGGAGACGGGCAGCAAATCCAATATGAACGAAAGCTCGCTGGTGAGCGCCCTGTCATGGGGTGGTGCTGGTGGGTGTGTGTTCTTTGAGAACTCGATAGTGTGTTGATGGATTGTCTGATGCCATTTGTTTGGCATCGTGTGTCCAAGTGTTTTTGGATATGGATGATTTTTGTTTTTGTGGCATCTGCCCTGTGGGGTGGGTGTTGCTAGTTTTTGTTTGGTCAGGTTTTTGTCTCTCTGGCTGAGATTGTGTTGAAGATGCCGGCTGTTGCTGGTTGTTTTCGATAGG